>JAFWQE010000048.1 GCA_017509155.1 Prevotella sp. | reverse complement strand
TTGTCCAAAACGAAAAATATTCCGCCAAAAGCGGTGATTTTCTCAGATTTTATGCTTACCTTTGCCATGTCATTGATGAATTTGCTTGTTTTGAATTGCAGTACTAAGATAAGTGAAAAATCTGACATGGCAAAATCCTGGGCAACTTTTTGTTGCTCAGGAACTTATAAAGAAAGTTAAACTAAAGTACTGCGGAATTTAGGATGGCCTAAAAAAGAACGGCAGAAAAAATCACTTTATTTGCCATTTAAATGTAGTTTATTTGGCAGTTTTTTTGCAAAAGACAGACACGGACTTTCTTGAACTGTCTTGTGCGCAGAAGAGTACGTAGAAACACGAACTCTTGTTGCTCGGTGCAAAGGAATAGTCCGGGCTAGTCCGTGTTCATCCGTGGCACCAAAGCACCAGCAGTGAATCAGAGGCCTTCGCGGCGCAGTTGGATGGGCGTCATGCCGAAATGCTGGCGGACGAACTTACCGAAGAAAGAGGGGTTGGGAAAGCCGAGCTGATCACATATCTGCTTGATGCTCAGGTCGGTTGACTTCAGATAGTAGCGTATGTCCTCCAGCACGTGCTCCTGTATCCACTGGTTGGCGGTCCGTCCGGAGTTGTCCTTGCAAATGGCTGACAGATATTTGGACGATATGCACAGCTGGTTGGCATACCACTCTACGGGGCGGTGCTTCATGGTGGTTGAGTGAAGCAGGTTGAGAAACTTCTGGAACGTGGCGGTCGATGCGTTGCGCACCATGGGCATGACGTGGTGGTTGGGCAGCTGTTCCTCGAAGAGCTCGCACAGGCAGAGCAGTGCGGCGCGCAGGATGCTCTGCGCCACTTCGGTCTTGCATGCCCTCACCCATGTGGTTTCCTTGATGAGTCTCTGCATCTCATAGTACAGGTTGAGCAGCCTGATGCCCTCGGCGTCGAGCGTCAGCACGTTGGTCTTCTTTACGTAGAGCATGGTGGTCCAGAGGTTGATTTTGTCGTGGAGCAGCGTCTGAAGCATGCTGTTGCTGATGAAGATGGCCTTGAAGGCGAAGTCGGGACTGAACATGAAGTCGGTAAAGGACACCTGCGACGGACAGATGAGGAGCTGGTTGGCGCGCAACACGATGGGCTGTCCGTTCATGCTGGCCTGCATCTTGCCTTGGTTGCAGAAGGCCACGACGTTCATCTGCAGACGCGCCGTGGTGGGGTCGGTCAGCAGTTTCACGTTGTCTATCGTGATGATGTCACTGTCGAAATAGCCCACGGTAACATCGGCGTCGACGGGGTGGGTGATGGCAATCTTGCTCAGATCGGCCTCGTTGGGTGTATCTTTTGGAAAGTGCATGATGCAAAGGTGGCAAAAAAATCTGATATGATTATAATCAATACATACCTTTTTTTGTTCTTTTTTGCTCAAATAGTGAAAAAAGAACATGTTTCACGATAAAAAGAACATCTGTTATTGGTAGAAAATTACCATCTTTGCAGTCAAATAAGACATGGAAGGAGCGAAGAATGGAAGGCGAGGGGAGAAGCATTTTGTTTCTTCACGATTCTTCGAAAGGGTAGGGGATGTGCCTTATCCCTTCCAAACGAGTAAAGGCTGGTGACCGTTGCGGCATGTCCGCAACCTACAAAACCTGTTCCCACACTGGTTATCAGGAAAAGCAGAAAAGAAAAAAGACATACAAATAATGAAGAAAACGTATTTGATGATACTGGCCGTCGGTTTGCTGACCGTCAGTTGCAGTAGCGAGAAAGCGCCGTCGGTAAAGGCTCCTGCCAAGGTGAAGACGCTCGAGGTGGGACAGGCGCGCGCCGAGGGTACACAGACCTATGTGGGCATTGTTGAGGAGCGCGAGGCCACCGCCGTGAGTTTCACCAGCATGGGCATTGTGAAACGTATGGCCGTGCGTGAGGGACAAGCCGTGGCGCGCGGACAGCTCATTGCCGAGATGGACGACGCCCAGGCGCGCAGCCTGCTGAAAGGTGCCGAGGCGCAGATGGCGCAGGCCAACGATGCCTATCAGCGTTTCAAGATGCTTCACGACAACGGCTCCCTGCCCGAGATGCAGTGGGTGGAGATAGAGAGCAAGGTGGCGCAGGCCCGGGCACAGCTGGAGGTGGCGCGCAAGAACGTGGCCGACTGTCGTCTGGTGGCACCTGTGAGCGGCATTGTAGGTCGTCAGCAGGTGAAGGCCGGTGAGACCGCCATGCCCTCGCAGGCCGTGGTCACCATTCTCGACGTGAGCACCGTGAAAGTGAAGGTGGCCGTGCCTGAGACCGACCTCAAGGCCATCAATGCCAACACACCCTCAACCATCAGCGTGGAAGCCGTGGGCGAGCGGGTGAGAGGCGGACATATAGAGAAAGGTGTGGTGGCCGATGCGCTTACCCACACCTACGACGTGCGCATCAGCGTGGCCAATCCCAATCGTCGGTTGCTGCCAGGCATGGTGGCATCGGTGAGCTTCGACACCGGCGGAAAGCATAGCGTGGAAGGCGTCTCAGTGCCCGTGACGGCCGTGCAGAAAGAGGCTGGCGGCAAGCTCTTCGTATGGACAGTGGCGGCCGACAGTACCGTCCACCGCACCCATGTCACCATTGGTGGCACACGTGGCAACTACGTGAACCTGAGCAGTGGCGTGGCCCTGGGGCAGAAGGTGGTCGTGGAAGGATGCCAGAAACTGAGCGAGGGAACAAAAGTAGTGAATCAATAAGTGATCACGAATGATCGAATGAAAGAAACGAGTCCATTTGAAATAGTCCCAAAGGGACGAAAAGACCAAAGGGAGGGGTGGAACCTTTTCTTGAAAACCAAAAAGTAACAGAAAAGCCCCGAGGGGCGACAGGACAGAAAGGTCTTTTTAAAGTGGACTCATGAAATAAACGAATTGGGACTGTAGAAAAGAAGATGAATAAGGAACCGATGAACTGGCTGAAGTGGCCACTGGAGCACCATTCCATCATGCTGCTCATCATTGCCATCTTGTTTGGGCTGGGCATCTACGGCATGTACGACATGCCAAAGGATGAGTTCCCCCATGCCACCATCCGTCAGGGTGTTGTGGTGGCGGTCTATCCAGGTGCTACCACCGAAGAAGTGGAGCAGCAGGTGGCGCGCCCGCTGGAGCGCTACCTCTTTACCTATGGCGAAGTGAACCGTGTGAAGACCACGTCGACCTCGCAAAACGGCATGTGCTTCGTCATGGTGAGGCTCAATGACGACGTGAATAACAAGGACGAGGTGTGGAGCAAGCTGAAGCACGGTCTCAACTCGTTCAAGGCATCGCTGCCGGCTGGCGTGGCTGCCATCGTGGTGAACGACGACTTCGGCAACACCTCAGCCCTGCTCATCTCCATAGAGAGCGGCCAGCGAAGCTATCGCGAGCTGAAGGATTACAGCGACCGCCTGAGCGACCGTCTGCGCCGCATCCCCTCGGTGGCCAACGTGAAGCTCTACGGCGAACAGAAAGAGCAGATAAGCCTCTACATTGACCGGCAGCGGCTACAGGCCTACGGCATTGGCGAGCAGACGCTTTTCAGCCATCTGCAGGCACAGGGACTGACCACCATGAGCGGAAGCATCAGCGATGCCGACCAGCAGATACCCATCCACATAGAGCCCACTGAGAACAGCGAGGAGGAGATTGCCGCCACCATCATCTACAGCGATGCCGCAACGGGAAAGATGGTGAGAGTGGCCGACGTGGCGCGCGTGGTGAGGGAATATGACCCGCTGGCCAGCCGCATCGAGCAGGACGGCCATCCCTGTGTGTTGCTCTCGATGGAGATGACGCCTGGAAACAATGTGGTGCAGTATGGCGATGAGGTGAACCGCGTGCTCGATGAGTTCCGCGCAGAGGAGCTGCCCGACGACGTCAACATCACGCGCATTGCCGACAAGCCCAAGGTGGTGGAGCTCAGCGTCAGCTCGTTCCTGCGCGACCTTCTCATCTCCATGGCGGTCATCATCCTTGTCATGATGGTGCTGTTTCCGCTGCGGTCGGCCATCGTTGCTGCCATCACCATCCCGCTGAGCACGTTTGTCTCGGTGGCCATCATGTATCTGGTGGGCATCGAGCTCAACATTGTCACGCTGGCAGCCTTGATTGTTGTGCTGGGCATGATCGTAGACAACAGCATCGTGGTCATCGATGGCTACCTGGAATACCTAGGCAAGGGCTATGAGCCAAAGGTTGCAGCCCTGCAGTCGGCACGCCAGTATTTCATGCCGATGATGCTGGCCACGTTGTGTATCTGCGCCATTTTCTTCCCCTTCCTGTTCACCATGAAAGGTGTGTTCCACGACTGTCTGAAGGACTTCCCGTGGACCATCACCATCAACCTCATGGTGTCGTTGCTGCTGGCCGTTACGGTGATACCGTTCCTGGAGGTAAAGCTGATTAAGAAAGCAGCCTCCTCTTCGTCCCCCGAGGGGGCTTCACCAGATTCTTCCTCTACGTCTTCGCGTGGCAGCATCATCACCCGCGTGCAGCTCACCTACAACCGCGTGCTCGACGTCACCTTCCGTCATCCGTGGCTCACCATCGTTTGCGGACTGGTAGTCATCATGCTTTCCCTGCTCATTGTGCCCTCGCTGAAGATTCGTCTTTTCCCATACGCCGACCGCGACCAGTTTGCCGTGGAGATATTCCTGCCAGAAGGACGGGGCATGAAGGAGACGACGGCCATCGCCGACTCTGTGCGCCACGTGCTGCAGAAAGACGAGCGCATCAAAGGCATCACCGGGTTTATCGGGTGCGCGTCGCCAAGATTCATGGACGCATACGCTCCGCAGATGGCCGGCGCCAACTACGCACAGTTCATCGTCAACACCACCGGCGACAAGGCTACGCTAGAGTTGCTGGCAGAGTACCAGCCGATGTTGAGCGAGGCCTTCGCCGACGCCTACGTCAAGTTCAAGCGGCTCGACTATCTCGAGGTTAACGAACTGGAATACCGCTTCTATGGCGACGACCTTGACTCGCTGCATGCCGTGGCCGACAGGATGATGGCACACATGCGGCAGATGCCCGAACTTGAATGGGTGCACACCGACTTCTACCAGCCTTCGCCCATCGTCAGCGTCACGCTCGACCCTGTCATGGCCGCACAGATGGGACTCAACCGCACCACCGCCCAGCTCACCCTGGGCACGCTGACCAGCAACCTGCGCGTGGGACAGATATGGGAAGACGACTACGAACTGCCCATCGTGGTGAAGGATGGTGCCGACATCACCTTCTCCGACATCGAAGACCTGGCCATCCCCCATCAAATGTCGGCCATCACCAATCAGCTTTCCGCCATCACCCATCATCCATCACCCATCACCTATCCCCTGCGACAGGTCGCCAAGGTGACGCCTCGGTGGAGTGAGAGCCGCATCGTGCACCGCGGCGGAGAGCGATGCATCACCGTCACCGCACAGTTCGCACAGGGTGTATACACGGCACCGGTGGAGAAAGCACTCGCCGCACACATGCAGCAGATGACGCTTCCCGATGGCGTGCGATGCGAGGTGGGAGGCGAGATAGAATACGGCGACGAGGCCCTGCCGCAAATCTTCTGGGGCATCGTCATTGCAATGACCATCGTGTTCTTCTTCCTCCTGTTCAACTTCAAGAAGTTTGGCATCACCACCATCTGCATGGTCGCGCTCGGACTCATGATTCCCGGCGCACTCATCGGACTGGGACTCATGGACCGTGCCCTCGGTCTCACCTCCATCTTCGGCCTCATCACCCTCATGGGAATGATTATGCGCAACGAGATTCTCATCTTCGAACATGCCAACAATCTGGTGAAGAATGCAGGATCTTCCGATGGCACTGATTCGGCAAAAGCAGGTTTTCCTGTTGTCAAACGCGCTGCCTACGAGGCGGGCAAGCGACGCATGGTGCCCATCTTCCTCACCACGGCGACCACAGCCGTCGGCGTCGTTCCTATGATCATTGCGCAGTCTTCCTTCTGGATGCCGGTGGGCGTCACCATCTTCGCCGGTGGCATCGGGTCGCTCATCCTTGTGGTTACCATGCTTCCCGTCATCTATTGGAAGGTTGTAGGAGAAGCCCCAAGGGGGATGTCTACGGAAAAAAAGTATCTTCATGAAACAAACGAAGTGATATGAAACAAACAATCATAGCCATTCTTCTGGCTAACCTCTTAGTTCTCAGTTCTTTGCAAGCAAAGCGACCAATGTCGAGCGCTCAGTTGGACATCCCCCTCGGGGGCTTGGGGGGCTTCTATCCTCGGGGGCTTGTGGGGCCTCTATCCTCAATGGCAGGCGACGAGGTTCCCGCATTGCGACTGACGCTCGCGCAGCTCCTCGACTCCGCCTTCCACAATAGTATCTCCCTATGCAACACACGGCGCAGCGTAGACGTGGCCCAGGAACAGCGTCGCGAAGCCTACACACATTATTTCCCCACCGTCAGTGGTACCGCACTGTGGTTCAATGCGAACCGCGGAATGGCGCACACCACACTCAACCCGTCAGAGATAATTCCTTCGTCACTGACGTCCATGCTCGCCAACATGCTGCCGCAGGAAGCACTCGCTGCACTGGCATCGCCTGCCAGCATCTCGATGATGAAAAACGGGACCATCGCTGCCATCACCGCCGTGCAGCCCGTCTTTGCTGGCGGACAGATTGTCAACGGAAACAAGTTGGCCAAGGTGGGCGAGGAGGCGGCCAGGCTGCAGGTGGAACTGTCGGAGAACGAGGTGGAAAAGAATGTGGCGCAGTACTACTGGCAGCTCGTCGCCATGAAGGAGAAGATGAACACCATCAGCGCCGTGCAGGAGATGCTGGCCGACATACGTAAGGACGTGGAGACGGCAATGAACGCAGGCGTCGCCATGCGCAACGACCTCTTGCAGGTGCAGCTGCGGCAGAACGAGATGGAGAGCCAGCAGGTGAAACTCAACAATGGCATGCAGGTGGTCAGACTGCTGCTCGCGCAGTATTGCGGCATCGGGCAGGAGTTCGACGTGGCTGTTCCCGACATGAAAGCCACAACGCTCCCAGCAGCACCGCAACAAGGTGGCGCCATGATGCAGGAGGTGAGCCGTCTGCCTGAGTACCAGCTGTTGCAGAAACAGGTGGAGGCCGCCGAACTGCAGCGCAAGATGGCCGTTGGGCAGAACATGCCTTCGGTGGCTGTGGGCGCCGGCTACAACTACCACAACCTGCTCGACAACGACAGGACCTTTGCCATGGTGTTCGCCACCGTCAGCGTGCCCATCAGCGACTGGTGGGGAGGCTCGCATGCCGTGAAACGAAAGAAGATGGAGCTGCAGAACGCTGTAGACCAGCAACGCGACGGTGAACAGAAACTGGCCATACGATTGCAGAACGCCTGGAACAGCGTTGGCGAGAGCCATCAGCAGCTGATCATCGCACAGCAGGCCATCGAACAGGCAGAGGAGAACCTGCGACTCAACCGCGACTATATGCGGGCAGGAACCATCAAGATGGCAGATCTGCTCGAGGCCCAGCTGCTTTACCAGCAGGCACTCGACCGACATACCGACGCCTTCGCCGACTATCAGAACCGCCTCCTCGACTACAAACAGGCAGCAGGAATACGTTGACGAGAGACAATGATATTAAGTGAAAAGTGAAAAGTGATAAGTGAAAGGCGTCCCGCATTATAATAATTATGGTAATTTCTGTCCAAAAATCTTCGGGCGGCAGCAAATTCTTCGCTCTTCACTCTTCACTCTTCACTTTTTTTCATACCTTTGCAGCCGCAACATAATGATGGAAAAGATGAGAAAACTGGTTTTCGCAATGGTGGCTTTCCTTTGTCTCTGTGCCTGTCGCAATGGACAAGGAGAGCAGGCTGCTAATGTGGGCGACACACTGAAACTCAAGTATGCCGAGCACCTGGAAATCGTGAAACACGACGGCTACACGGCAGTGAAACTGGCTGACCCGTGGAACCTAGGCAAGACGCTCCATACCTACCTGCTGGTGGCCAAGGGCGAAGAACTGCCCGCCGAAGCCCGCCGACAGGCAAAGGGAGCTGTGTCGGTGGTGCGCGTTCCCCTTGAGCGAACGGTTGTGGCCACCAGTGTTCACTGCGGACTCATGCAGTCAATGAACTGCCAGCAGGCCATCGTCGGCGTGTGCGACGTGCAATACATCAACCTGCCCTTTGTGCAACAGGGGGTGAAGGGGGGCAAGATTGCAGACTGCGGAAGCGGATTGCAACCCACCTTGGAGAGCATCATCGACCTGCAGCCAGACGCCATCTTCCTCTCGCCCTTCCAGAACAGTGGCGGCTACGGACGCATCGAGGAGCTCGACGTTCCCATCATCGAGACCGCCGACTACATGGAGACCTCGGCACTGGGACGAGCTGAGTGGGTGCGTTTCTACGGCATGCTGTTCGGAGCCGAGCACGAAGCCGACAGCATCTTTGCACAGGTGGAGCGCAACTACATGGAGCTGCGCCAGAAGGCCCATGAGTCGACCACGCGTCCCACGCTGCTCATGGACAAGCTGACTGGCCCGGTGTGGTATGTTCCGGCTGGACAAAGCACCGTGGGCAAGGTGATTGCCGACGCCAACATCGCCTATCCCTGGGCCGACGACACCCATAGCGGTTCGCTGCCTCTGCCCTTCGAGACCATCCTCGAGAAGGCTGCACAGGCCGACATCTGGCTCTTCCGATATAACAACAAGGGTACATTCCGTCGCGAGCACCTCCTGCAGGACAACAGCGGCTACAGCCAGTTCAAGGCCTATCAGCAGGGCAACCACTTCGGCTGCAGCACCGAGACCTCCACATTCTACGAGGAGACGCCCTTCCATCCCGACCTCCTGCTGCGCGACTTCATCTGTATCGCCCATCCCGACCTGCAGCTCGGCAGTCCGAAGTATTTCCTGAAGATAGAGTAGGAGATAAACCACCCTAAGACCCACCCCAACCCTCCCCAAGGGAGGGAGCTCAGTGGCGCTCCTCATCCCTCAAACCATCATTCTTCATCCATCACCCATCACCCATTCCATCCCTCATCCTTCATCCCTCAGAACATGAAAAATCCCCACCATACGCTCCTTTTCATCATCCTCGTGCTGCTCATCGTGTTGTTCTTCGGCATCAGCATGGTGGTGGGAGCCGTTGACATTCCCCTGTCCGACGTGGCCAGCATCCTCACCGGCCATGAGTCGGAGCGGGCCTCATGGCAGTACATTGTGTTGCAGAGCCGGTTGCCCCAGGCTCTCACCGCCGTTCTCTGCGGTGCCTCATTGGCCGTGAGCGGTCTGATGCTTCAGACGGCTTTCCGCAACCCATTGGCTGGCCCCAGCATCTTCGGCATCAATAGCGGCGCCTCGCTCGGTGTGGCCTTGGTGCTGCTTCTCCTTGGAGGCAGCGTCACGGCGGGCGACATTACCATCTCCGGATTCATGGCCGTGCTCCTGGCAGCCTTCATTGGAGCCATGCTCGTCATGGGCATTATCCTGGTGTTTTCCACCATTGTGCGCAACAACATCATGCTGCTTATCATTGGCATTATGATAGGCTATATCACCTCATCGGCCATCTCGCTGCTCAATTTCTTCGCCACCGACCAAGGCGTACAGTCTTACATGATGTGGGGTCTTGGCAACTTCGGCGGCGTCACCATGAAGCAGATGCCCCTCTTTGCGGGCATCACCGTGGTGGCTCTCATGGGTTCGCTCATGCTCATCAAGCCCCTCAACGCCCTGCTGTTGGGCGAGCAGTATGCCGAGAACCTGGGCATCAACACGCAGCGTGTGCGCAACTACCTGCTGCTGGTTACCGGCATTCTGGCTGCCGTGACGACGGCTTTCTGCGGTCCTGTTGCCTTCATCGGCCTGGCCGTGCCCCACATTGCCCGTCTGCTTCTGGGCACCGACAACCACCAGTATCTCATGCCGGCCACCATCCTTTGCGGATCGGCCATCGCCCTTCTGTGCAACATCGTCTGCGTGCTCCCCGGCGACGCCGGCATCATCCCGCTCAATGCCGTCACGCCCATCATGGGAGCACCCGTCATTATCTACGTCATTGCCAAGCAAAGACGCTAAGACAGCAAGCGCAGAAAGTCATCCTAAGTCCTTGATTCTGTTGTGATTAGGTCGTGATGTTGCAGTCCCGACCTTGTCTTTTTTTTGCAGGACTCGAGTCCCGACGGCGGAAGGACTCGAGTAGTTTGGCGCGCGGACTCGAGTAGGACGCCAATCGGACTCGAGTAGTTTGGCGCGCGGACTCAAAACATCTGCCAAACAAATCAACTTTTGACGGCAGAAAAAGTGAAGAAAACTGCCGTCAGAATTTTACCATAACAGCATTCTGCCCGCGAAGTCCTATTAAAACAGGGGTTGCAAACGGCGGGCTGCGGTCATATCGCAGCCTACGGGACCTGCAACTACTTGGCGGTTAGCGGCAGCCGAAGCGCAGAATAGCGAAAAAAAGTGAAAAAGAACAGGTTTTTCTGCTTTTCGATGCAAGAAAACAATCGTTGTTGCGTTTTTTTTGTAAATTTGCAACATCATAACATCCATCAAACGAACGGAAATGAAAGGAAAAGACACTTGCAACACCCTAAAGGCCATCCGCTTGCAGATAGCGCAGGCGAACGGCATCAGCTACACTCCCGCCGAGTGCACCCACAAAGGTCCATGCCGGGGCACCTGTCCGCGTTGTGAACAGGAGGTCAGCTACATAGAGCAGCAGCTCAATCTGCGGAAACGGCTGGGCAAGGCTGTTGCCGTGGCTGGCGTGGCGCTGTCGGCGCTGCATCCCACTCTGGCGCAGGCCCAGCAGGTGGACACGGTGACCACTCGGCCTGAGCCACGCATCGAGCAAGACAGCGTGAAGGTGGAAAAGGCCTTGCTCGACGGTGAAGAGGGCATCGTGGTGCGCGGACGCATCGTCGATGAGGAGGGCGCCCCAGTGATTGGCGCCTCTGTGATGCGCAAGAACGAACCGGGAAAGAAAGGAGTGGTTGGTGGTTGCGTGACCGACGTCGACGGACGTTTCGCCATCGAGGTGCCACTTGGCAGCGTGCTGGTCATCGCGTATGTGGGCTATAAGACAGTGGAACTGCCCGTGAACTCAGAAGACCCCGGCATCATTTCCTTGACTATGAAGGAAGAATTGATGGGCGAAGTGATTGTGGGATTTGTGGACAAGGTGCGCTTCGACGACGTGTATGGCCACGGGGGATGGTGAGGAAAGGCCAGTGGACTGCCATCTTCAGCGGGAGTTTAGGGGTCTGGGAGTATGGGAGTCTGAACAACAGGAAAGACCCGGCTCGTTCTCCGAGAACAAACGTCCGAACTCCTCAACGGCTGAAGACCGTGACACAACCATACTCCTCAGTTCCAGAGAGTGAGACAATTAGACAAAAGAAACCTCATAAAACCAAAAGACATGACATACGGAAAGCAAGTTTGCAAGACATTGAAGACCATTCGCAAGCAGGTGGCTGATGCGAATGAGATACCCTTTGAAGTGACCGAGTGCTCGCATAAGGGCGACTGTGCCGGCACCTGTCCGAAATGCGAGCAGGAGGTGCGCTACATCGAGAGCCAGCTTCAGCAGCGCCGCCGGCTGGGCAAGGCCGTGGCCGTGGTGGGCATCAGCGTCGGGCTGGCCGCCCTCACCTCGTGCAAGAGCCACAAGAACGTGTTTGTCCCGGAGCCGCTGGCCGGCGAGGTGATGTACGAGCCGGAGCCGCTGCGTGGCAAGGTTCCGATACCTCCTGCCGAGCAGACTTCCACTGGGCAGGAGGAGCAACCTGAGCCGACCACGTCGGAAGAACCCAAGACGATGGTGGTGCAGAGCGACACCATCAGCCAGCCGATGCTGGTAGGCGACATCGTGCCACAGATGCCGCAATTCCCCGGTGGCCAGGAGGCTCTCATGCAGTTCCTCGTGGACAATGTGAACTATCCGGAGGTGGCGCGGAAAAAGAAGATTGAGGGACGCGTGGTGGTGCAGTTCATCGTGGAGAAAGACGGAAGCATCGGCGAACAGAAGGTGCTGCGCTCGGTGCATCCCGTGCTCGATGCCGAGGCCATGCGCGTGGTGAACATCATGCCGAAGTGGGTGCCCGGCATGATTGATGGCAAGCCTGCGCGGGTGAAATATGCCCTTCCCGTGACGTTCAAGCTGTAGGAAGCGCCATGCTCAGTGCACCACTCATCGGCAAGAGCCGCCACCGATTGGCCATCGACGGGCAGGGAGTCACCACGCTGGTGGCGTTTCATGGCTGTCCGCTCTGCTGCGCCTATTGCCTGAACCATAGCTGCCTGGAGCCCGGCGGCGTGTGGCGCACCGTGACCACCGACGAGCTGCTTCGCGAGGTGAAGATAGACGACCTCTACTTCCAGGCTACGGGCGGCGGCATCTGCTTCGGCGGCGGCGAGCCTCTTCTTCGGGCTGGCTTCATCGCCGAGTTTGCCTCCATCATGCCCCAGGAGTGGAAGATAACGGTCGAAACAAGTCTGAATGTAGGTCGCTCACAGGTTGAACAGCTGCTGCCGCTGGTCAGCCAGTGGATAGTGGATGTGAAGGACATGAGCCCCTATATATATAAAAGGTACGCGGGAAAAGACAACCGCCGCGTGGTAGACAACCTGAAGTGGCTGGCGCAACAAGGCATCACCGACAGCCGCATCCTGCTGAGGCTGCCGCTCATAGCCGGTTATAACACTGCCGACGACGTGGCCCGCAGCCGCGCCGAGCTGCAGCAGATGGGCTTCAGCCAGTTCGACGAGTTCGCCTATGTCGTCAGGCGCAGCAACTATTAGCCTCGATCGCTAATAAAGCAGTTTGGGAGTGTCCGCGGCTTTCAGCCGCTGGAGCTTGGACGATAGTTATGGCGCAGTCATCGCAAATACACTATCGTCTAAACTCCCAAACTCCTAAACTCCCAAATTCAATGAATAATGCAGCTCAGATGAGCACCTTCTTCCGCCCCTTGAAGCACTCGAAGTAGGGAGGCTCATCGCGCAGCTGGATGTCGTCGTAGATGAAGTCGGCTACCACCGTGTCCTTGCGGTCGGGGAGCACCAGACCCAGCTTGCCGTTCTTCTGCGCGATGATGGGCATGGTGACGAGGTCGTCGACGTAGACATAGCAGGTGCGCAGGAAATCGTATTGCGGACTGATGAGCACTTCGCCGCGATGGTCCTTGATGCCGAACTTTCCGTCTTGCTCAAACACCTCGTGATACTGCACGTATTTCTCCTTGATGCGCTTGAGGTAGAACTCCATTTTCTCGCGGTTGTTGATCATCTCGAGCATGTAGTCGAACGTGTCGCAGTAGTTGGCGATGGCGCGCGCCAGCACCAGTTTGAAGTCGAGCCCGCTGATGGCCTTTCGGTTCAGGTCGATGTATCGGGCTATGGCCTCCTCCTTCTCCGTCTCGCTCAGCGTGGAGAGCTGCTGCTCAAACTTCTCCATGATGCACTTGCGGCCGCTCATGCCCTTGATGTAGCGGTGAATCTGGCGGCCCATCTCCTTGCACACGAAGTGGTCTATCTGTCGCTGTTCTATCGGGTCGACATACAGCTTCTCAAAGTTTTCCTGGGTTATCTTTTCCATGGTGTTGCTCCTTTCTTGGATTGTTTGCAACAAAGGTACGCAGAATATCTGGAAAAAAAGCATCGGAAAGCGAAAAAAACTTGTTTAGCATTAATTAACACCCTCGTGCTTTCCAGTCTCAGTTTTTTTGCGTATTTTTGTAGCCGTGTTATCCGCGTGGTGCGTGGCGACACGGGAATTAGATGAATAATTTATTATTTGGGCAGGTGGTTTCAATGCGTTCCATCTGCCCTTTTTCGGACCAGACATCTGCTTGAAAACGATCTTTATATGATGAATATCCGACGAATCCTCCCCCTGCTGGCCCTGCTTTTCTACCTGCTGCCGGCCAGTGCCGAGAACTATCCCTACCGTAGCGACTACCTGTGGACGGCCGTTCCGAACCATGCCGACTGGCTCTATGCGTGCGGCGAGAAGGCAAGTGTGGAGGTGCAGCTGTTCCGTTATGGCGTGCCGGTGGACGCAACGGTGAGCTACACCATCGGCAACGACATGCTGGCCGACGACCAGAAAGGTACGGCACGACTGAAGAACGGCCGCGCCACCATCGACATGGGCACGCGGCGCACGCCCGGTTTCCGCGACCTGCGTCTCACGGCTACGGTGGACGGAAAGGAGTACAAGCACCATGTGAAGGTGGGCTTCTCGGCCGACAAGATTATGCCCTGGACCAAGGAACCCGCCGATTTCACCGCCTTCTGGCAGCGCGGTCTCGACGAGAGCAAGGCCTACGGCCTGCACTACTCCAAGGAGCTGGCGCCCGAATACTGCACCGACCAGATGGACTGCTATCTGGTGCGCCTACAGCTGAACAGCCATGGACAGTGCATGTATGGCTACCTGTTCATCCCCAAGAATGCGAAGCCGGGCAGTTGTCCCGCCGTGATGTGTCCACCGGGAGCGGGCGTGAAGACCATCAAGGAGCCGCTGCGCCACCGCTATTATGCCGAGAACGGCTTCATCCGTCTGGAAGTGGAAATCCACGGTCTTGATCCGCGCATGAGCGACGAGCAGTTCAAGGAAATCAGCAATGCGCTGAACGGCCGCGGCAACGGCTACCTGGAAAACGGCCTCGACAACCGCGACAACTACTATATGCGTCGCGTCTACCTGGGCATGGTGAAGTGGATTGACCTGCTCACCACGTTGCCCGAGTGGGACGGAAGGAACATGGCCGTGCAGGGCGGTTCGCAGGGCGGTGCCCTGGCTCTGGTGACGGCAGGCCTCGATCCCCGCGTCACGCTCTGCTGCGCCAACCATCCAGCCCTTGCCGACATGGGTGCCTACAGCGAGAAAGGCCGCACCGGCGGCTACCCGCATTTCCACCGCACCCCCGGCATGATGACGCCGGAGAAGCTGCAGACCATGGCCTACTATGACGTGACCTGCTTTGCACGCCACATCAAATGTCCCGTGCGCATGACATGGGGATACAACGACGACACCTGCCCGCCCACAACCAGCTATGCCGTGTGGAACGTGCTCAGCTGCCCAAAAGAGAGCCTCATCACGCCCATCAATGAGCACTGGACCAGCGAGGCCACCGAGCGCGGACACATGGAGTGGATCAAGAAGAACCTGAAAACGGTGACCGACCTCTGACCCTCTCATCACCCATCCTCTCCTCCTTTTGGGGAAGGGCTGGGCGGGCTTTCCGCTTACCATTATCACCCTTTTGGGAAGGAGCGCGAAGGCCTTTCACTTACCACCATCACCTATCACCTATCACCCATCACCCAGAAAAATGACAAGAAGAATGCTACTGGCCACGATGGCCCTGTTGTTCGCCCTTGTGGCACCGGCAAAGAAAAATGTGTATGGATTCGCTGTGACCGATGCCGACGGAAACAGTGTGTCGATGAAGCAGTACAAGGGAAAGGTGTTGCTCATTGTGAACACCGCCACGCGCTGTGGCTTCACCCCTCAGTATGAAGAACTGGAGGCGCTCTACGAGAAATACCGCGCTCAGGGCTTTGAGATTCTCGACTTCCCCTGCAACCAGTTTGGCGAGCAGGCACCCGGCACCATCGCCGAGATTCACCAGTTCTGCACCGCCAACTTCAACATTCAGTTCCCGCAGTTCGACAAGGTCGACGTCAACGGTCCCGATGCCTCGCCCCTCTTCGCGTTTCTGAGGTCGCAGCGCGGCTTTGCGGGCTTCAATCTCGACCACAGGCTGGGCCGTCTGCTCGACGACAACTTCCGAAAGAAAGACCCCGCCTACGACCAGAACCCCGACATCAAGTGGAACTTCACCAAGTTCCTCGTCGACCGCAAGGGCCGCGTGGTGCAGCGCTTTGAGCCCACCGCCACCGCAGCCGACATGGAGGAGGCCATCCGCCAGCTGCTATAACAGCGTTTCGGCAGCATGTTACAAAGCCCAAACCTTCTGTTACAAATAGCCATGGCGCAAAGGACACTTTTTCGTACCTTTGCGCCATGGCTGTTTTTTGTAGAATTGAATCCACCCTGTAGGGCAGAAGTTCACGCAGCCCCTCATCATTGCGAATATGAAAAAAGAACAAATAATGAAGAAAACCCTATTGTCATGGATGCTGTTGATGGCCGGCCTCATGGCTGCCAACGGAGCCATCAAGTCGCCCGACGGAAGCCTGCGTCTGAAAGTGAACGACGCATCACTTGTGCTGACGAGTCACGGAAAGCCCGTGGTGACATTGCCTGAGATGGGCATTGGGGACGCGAAGATGGGCCAGCGCCAGAAGTTCAGTTTCACGCGCACGGTGACCGCAAGCTACGACATGCTGTCGGGCAAGCGCTCGCACTGCCACAACGAGGCCCGCGAATACCAGGCGCAGCTCAGTCCGACAGTTAGGCTCGTGGTGAGGCTCTATAACGACGGACTCGCCTTCCGCTACGAGCTGACAGGTCTGAACAATGCCCCGATGCCGACTGAGCATACCACCTATCTCATCGGTGAAGGCACCCGCCGCTGGATGCAGCAGTGGGCCGATTCCTACGAAGGCTTCTTCCCGCTCTCCACCACAGCACGCCAGAAACCGGTGCCCTCCTATGGTCCGCCCAACGTGTCGGCCGACGGATGGAACTGCCGATGGGGCTACCCTGCACTGCTGGAGCCTGCCGACGGCCTCTTTGCCCTCATCACCGAGAGCAACATTGAGCGGCGGCAGAGCGCGTCGTGCCTGCGCAACGACCGCAGTCTGGAGCACTTCCGCGTGTGTCCCGATGACAACAAGGTGGCGCTCACGGGCTCATGGCACACACCCTGGCGCGTGGTCATCGTAGGAACACTCTCGCAGATCGTGGAGTCTACGCTCGTCACCGACGTGGCCGAGCCCAGCACTTACGGCGATACGTCGTGGATTAAGCCGGGCGTCGTCTCGTGGATTTACTGGGCCTACAACCACGGCAGCAACGACTACGGCATCATCAGTCAGTATGTGGACCTCGCCGCCACGCTCCATCTGCCCTACATGCTCATCGATGCAGAGTGGGACACCATGAAGGATGGCAAGACCATCGACGACGCGCTGGCCTACGCCAGAAGCCGGGGGGTCAGGCCCCTCATCTGGTATAACTCGTCGGTAGGATGGGTGGATGGCGCACCGACACCGAAGTATCGGCTGAACAAGCCCGAGGACCGTGAGCGCGAGTTCGCCTGGTGCGAGCGCATGGGTGTGGCAGGCGTGAAGATCGACTTCTTCTCTGGCGACAACCAGATGAACATGGACTACTGCCTCGACTTGCTGGAAAGCGCCGCCCGCCACCATCTCTTGGTCAACTTCCACGGCGCCACCGTGCCGCGCGGCTGGCAGCGCACCTATCCCAATCTGCTCTCCACCGAAGGCGTCTATGGTGCCGAATGGTACAACAATGTGCCGACGTTCACCCAGAAGGCTGCCGCCCACAACGCCACGCTGCCCTTCACGCGCAACGTCATCGGGCCGATGGACTACACGCCCTGCGCTTTCAGCGACTCGCAGCATCCCCACATCACCACTCACGGACACGAGTTGGCGCTCACGGTGCTCTTTGAGTCTGGCCTGCAGCATCTGGCCGACCGCCCCGAGAGTCTGCTGGCGCAGCCCCGCGAGGTGGGCGATTTCCTGTCGCAGCTGCCCGCCGCCTGGGACGACACGCGCCTTCTCGACGGCTACCCCGGCACCTATGTGGTGATGGCCCGGCGCAGCGGCACCACCTGGTATGTGGCAGGCATCAACGGCACCGACGATGAGCTCACCGTCAGCCATCTGCAGTTGCCGTCCGCCCAGCCGTCGTCATCCATCACCCTGTTCTGCGACGGCGCCCCCTGGCAGATTACCCATCCCGTCACCCTGCCCACCGAGTTGAGGCTCGCCCCCCGTGGCGGATTCGTGGCAAAGATATCGGCCCCCTGACCCCTTCCCCTTTCTTTTCTGCCAAGCCGCTCGCCCCTTCATCCCCAAGGTCGATCCTGCCGCTTTGACAAAGCCCTCCCTGTCTCCCCCAAGGTCGAGCATGTGGCTTTGTCAAAGTAACCTCTTTCATCCCCTATCTTCGCCGTTCTGCTCTCCACATTCTGCCGTTCCCTGCGTAAAAATCTAGGTTTTTCTCGTCTAATCCGCCAGATTCCGCGATAAAAATCTAGATTTTTTTGGGCTTTTCTTCCGTTTTTCGTCCTTCATGCCGTCGAAAAAGCAAAGAAAACATGGCGTTTTCTTTGCCCTTATTCCAAATCTTTGTATATTTGCACTGCCTTATAGACCCATCAACCGCCTTATGCCCCCTGTGAAATCCATCGTCCCCGCCTTCAGAAGATACCTCCGGCTGGAGCGCAACTTCACCGAGAACACCGTCGACGCCTATATGCGCGACGTGGAGAAGCTGCTCGTCTACCTGAAGTCGGCCGGTATCGAGCCCACGGAGGCACGCCTCGAGGACCTGCAGGCTTTTGCCGCCTCGCTCCACGACATTGGCATCGGCGCGCGCTCGGCCTGTCGCGTGCTCAGTGGCGTCAGGTTGTTCTACCGCTTCCAGCTGCTCGACGGGTGGCGCGAAGACGACCCGTCGGAATTGCTCGAGAGTCCACAGTTTGGCGACCATCTGCCCGAAGTGCTCAGCGTGGAAGAAGTGGACCGCTTAGAGCAGGCCATCGACCTGTCCAAGTGGGAAGGCCACCGCAACCGCGCCATCATTGAGGTGCTGTTCTCGTGCGGGCTGCGCGTTTCCGAGCTCACGCTGCTGAAGCTCTCCAACCTGTTTCTCGACGAAGGCTTCATCCGCGTGGAGGGCAAGGGGCGCAAAGAGCGGCTGGTGCCCATCTCGCCCAAGGCCATCCGCGAACTGGGCTTTTGGTTCGACGACCGCAACCAGATGACCAACGTGAAGGCCGGCGAGGAGGACTACGTCTTCCTGAACCGACGCGGCGCCCACCTGACGCGCACCATGATTCTCATCATGGTAAAAAGACTGGCTGAGGAGGCCGGCATTCAGAAGACCATCTCGCCACACACGCTGCGCCATTCCTTTGCCACAGCACTGCTCGAGGGCGGTGCCGACCTGCGGGCCATTCAAGCCATGCTGGGCCACGAGAGCATCGCAACCACCGAGATATACATGCATATTGACACGCACACGCTGCGCGAGGAGATTCTCAACCACCATCCGCGCAACATGAAAGAGAAAAATGAGAAGTGACAAACTTCGCATTCAACCCTATAACCCATCAAATCCATACCCATGATTGGAGCAATAATAGGAGACATCGTGGGCTCCCGATTCGAATTCGGTGAAGCCCCACAACCGGGATTCAAGCTGTTTACCAGCGAGTGCAACTACACCGACGACACCATCTGCACCATTGCCGTGGCCGATGCCATACTGAACGGCAGGAGCTATAGCGACGCGCTCATTGACTGGTGCCGACGCTATCCCAACCCCATGGGCGGCTACGGCGGCCGTTTCTACAAGTGGATCTTCAGCGACGACCCGCAGCCCTACGGCAGCTATGGCAACGGGTCGGCCATGAGAGTGAGCCCCGTGGCATGGCTCTTCGATGAATACAGAGAAGTGAAAGAACAGGCCATCCTCTCGGCAGCCTGCACACACAACCACGATGAAGGACTGAAAGGCGCCGAGTGCATTGCTGTTTTGTGCTACTGGCTGCGCACCGCCCGCATCAACAAGTCGCAGGTGGAGCATAAGGCAGAAAAGCAGTGGGGCTACGAGATTCCGCCACTCAAGGACATCTACCGCATAGGGCGCCTCGGCCATTTCGACGGCTCTTGCATGGAGACCGTGCCGTGGGCCATCCGCTGTTTCCTCGACAGTCAGGACTTTGAAGACGCAATCCGCATCGCCGTATTGGCCGACGGCGACACCGACACCAAGGCATGCATCACTGGTGCCCTGGCAGAAGCCTTCTACGACATACCGGAAAAGCTCATCGACAAGGCCTTTAGCTACCTTCCCGACGACATGCTCGACATCGTTACGCAGTACTACGACCGCATCGGGCAGTCCATGTAGGCATCCCTCTATCCCGCTTGTTCCGTAGGCTGCGAGAGCTCCGCAGCCCCTCATTCAAGTCATCGCAGCAAGAAAAAACTTGTTGCGATGTCACGTTTTGGGCCTTTCATGCGTTTATAAGAATAGAACGTCGTTGCATCAGCAGTAAAATCTTATAAAACAGGACATCAATGGATAAGAAAACATTCATCAAGACGGTGGTCCCCCTGCGTGGGCGTCTGCTCGATCAGGCACGACGTCTGGCCGCCACTGCCGATGCTGCCGACGACATTGTGCAGGAGACCTTCCTGCAGCTATGGCTGCGGCGCGATGCCTTGGACGACTATCACAGCGCTGAGTCCTTTGCGAGAAAGGTACTCCACAACAAGTATATTGATGCCCTGCGACGACAGAAAGCTGAGGAAAAACGTGTTGTTTACGGTCTCGACGACACCCTGTCACCATCCATCGCCTTACAAAATGAGATACCCAATATGGAACCGGCCGACGAGTTTCACGTCATCGGATGGATCGTAGACCACCTTCCCTTCATGCAGCGCGAGGTGTTCAGGATGAAAGAAATGGAAGGATGCACATCGGCAGAAATCCAGCAGATAACGGGATGCTCCGCAGAGGCAGTCAGGCAGAATCTGTCGAGAGCCCGAAAGAAGATAAGAGACGACTATTTGAAATTGACAGAAAGGAGGAAAAAAAGATGAAAGACTTGAAGACACTGGTAGACAAATACCTTGATGGAACCACAAGCAACGAGGAAGAACAAAGGTTGCGAGACTATTTCAGCTCGCCCACTGAGTTGGTGCCTGAAGACATGGAGTGGATGCGTGCGCTTTTTGTATACGAGACCAATGTCGTGGAGCATGCGGATGACACTGCCACCCTTCGACCGAAAAATCGCCACCGTTGGCTGGGCTGGGCAGCGGCGGCCATCGCCCTGATGGTGGTAGGAGTTGGCATCACATACTACCAGAACAGCCAGCAACCACAGGACTATGCGCTCATTGATGGGCAAATGGTCAATAACAGGCAGCAGGTGATAGAGGAGGCGCTCAGCGCACTCGACATGGTGTCGCAGACCGATGAGGAGACCTACGAAGCATTGTTTGAATAGAAACCCAGAAAAAGAAAGAAGATATGAGGACAATATGTTTCAGAATAATCAGTGTCTTGATGCTCGCCATGTTCTGTATGACAGCGCAGGCACAGGAAGGTTTCGCCGTGAATGATGCCTTCAGTCGATATGGAGCTCAGAAGGGTTTCAAGCTGGTATCGCTGCGCGACGGAAAGCTGAAAGGCTATGACCTGAAGGTATATAAGAGTCTGACGTTCAGGAAGAATGCAGAGGAGATAGCCGCCATGGTGAAAAAAGACCGTGCTAAGGCCCAGAAAATAAAAGAGGTGGTGGCAGATGGTGTCGTGACCACAGGCTACTATACACTGCTGGAGCGGCAAAAGGGTACCAACTGCTACTTGCTTTTCAGGCGCGATGCCTATGGTTGCGGAGTGCTCATCTACATAGAAGGCGTGCTCTCGGCAGAAGATATAATGAGATTAACCAAGAAATGAATAAACAATATAAATTATGAAAAAGACTCTGATCATTGCAGCCTTAACGCTGTTTGTTGGCTCAGCAAAAGCATCGATGCCGACACAAACGGAGAAAGACGACACTACTTTCGTGTTCAATGGCCGGCAGATTGTGGTGAATGACAGCGACGGATTTACTCGGGTAAAAGTGTACGACATGGAGCGAAATGAGTACAAACCCATGTATGAAGGACATTTTAGCGATACAAGCGAAGAGGAGGTCTATTACATCCGAACGGTGTTCGCACCAGACAGTTATCGCAAGAGCACAGGCCGCTATTCGCCACTCATTCCAGGCGTCTATTTGGGAGTTGGCTCCATAGCGGGAACGGAAATGGGCATCGGCAACAACGAAGCCATGCACTTGAGCGGCATATCGGTTTTAGAGGATGGAATATCATTGCTTTCCATGGAGTATAGTAATGGCAGGAGAGGATGGGGGGTTACTCACACACTCGACCTGATTTCGTACACCATTACCTTTCAAAAGGGCTGGGCCATCACCAACGACGAGAACTATGAAGTGATGATGTTGCAAAGCGAAGATTCCAAACGGGGACATGTGGTCAACTTAGGTGCCCGTATGACGGAAATGCTTCACTACTGCTGGCCCCTTGGAAAGGACCGCTTTGCGCTCGGACTTGGTTGCTCCATGGGGTTACAAGACTGCATAGTGAGCTACAAGATGAAGGATGGAGAAAGGCATCGTGATGCCTGTTCGGCCGACTTGCGCACCCATCAGTTTAACTTTGGCTTGGATTTCCGCATGTCGTGGAACGGCATCATGCTCTATGCCCACAAGCAGCTCACGCCGCTCTTCGACACCCACCATGCTCCGCGAGCCTATCCTTTCACCATCGGAATTGGCATCTCTTTATGATGCCTAAGGTTCCGTAGGCTGCGGTACTTCCGCAGCCTCTCTCCCTTCCCAGAAAAGCATAAAAAAGGCGGGCCTCCCAACAGGGAAGCCCGCTTGTAGTGTGAATTCCGTAAGACTTACAGAGCCTTTGCAAGCTCAGCACCAGCCTTGAACTTGGCAACCTTCTTGGCAGGAATCTGGATCTTTTCCTTGGTGGCGGGGTTGATGCCCTCGCGAGCAGGACGCTCGCTGACGATGAACGTGCCGAAGCCAATAAGAGATACTTTGTCACCTGCTACGAGAGCGTCCTTGATGGCACCTACGGTAGCGTCGAGAGCCTTCTTTGCGTCTGCCTTGCTGATGGCTGCGCCGGCGGCAATCTTTTCAATTAAATCTGCTTTGTTCATAACTCTTTTTTGATTATTAAATTGAATGATAATGTGTTAACTCTCTGAAATTCTTCGCAAATATAGCCTAAACAATTCAAAATGCAAACAAAAAATTGAAAAAAGTGAAGAATTTAATGAAAAAAAGTGCGTTTATACGGGTTTTTAGGCCAAATCACGGATATTTTTCGTAATTTTGCGCCATAATTCATACAAACGTAACAGTCTCTGCACATGCGTAATATACCCACGGTTACTAAGAACCTCTTGATAATAAACCTGTTGATGTTTGCAGCCACTTTCGTCTTTGGAAGGATGGGCACAGACCTCAACGACCTGCTGGGCCTGCACTTCTTCATGGCCTCGGGATTCCATGTCTATCAGTTGTTCACCTACATGTTCATGCACGGTGGACTGGAGCATATCTTCTTCAATATGTTCGCCCTGTGGATGTTCGGGTGCGTGGTGGAAAATGTGTGGGGGCCGCGAAAGTTCCTGTTCTTCTACCTGGTGTGTGGCATCGGTGCTGGACTGACACAGGAGCTCGCACAGTTCATCACATTCTACTTCAATGTGAACGCGCAGTTCCCCGGCTCCTCTTTTACTGATGTAATTGCCATTGGCCACAACTCGGCGGCAGTGCTTAACGCGTGGACAACGGTAGGTGCTTCGGGAGCCATCTACGGCATCTTGCTGGCCTTCGGCATGATCTTCCCTGAGGAGCGCATCTTCATCTTCCCCCTGCCCGTGCCCATCAAGGCCAAGTGGTTCGTCATCATCTATGCTGCCATAGAGCTGTTCATGGCCCTTAACCAGCGCGGCGATGGTGTGGCACATGTGGCACACCTGGGAGGCATGCTCTTCGGATTCCTGCTCATACGTTACTGGAAACGGCATCCGGGAAGTAGCAGTTTCGGTCAGGTGAGAGGTCAGCAGTTCTTCGACGGACTGCGGAAGAACTGGGAGAAGAGAAGCCATAAGTCGGCCAACGACTACAGACCCGACGACAACCCAGTGCGCCATGAGACCGACTGGGAGTATAATGCCCGGAAGAAGGCCGAGCAGGATGAGGTGGACCGCATACTCGACAAGATACGGCGCAGCGGCTACGACAGCCTGACAGAGGCCGAGAAAAAGAAGCTCTTCGAAAACAGCAACCAATGACACAGCGTGTATCATGCGCAAAAACAAACTGAAGAAGTTCACACGGCGAGTGGTCATCGCCGCCAACGTGGCAGCCATCCTGTTGCTGTTGTTGGTGGGACATGCCGACCGCTTCGATCCAAACGCCTATCCCATGCTCGCCACGTTGGGGCTGGCCATGCCTCTGGCATTGCTCATCAATCTGGGATTCCTCGTTTTCTGGGTCGTAGTGAGCCCGCGCTATGCCTTCATTCCGCTTGCAGGCCTACTAATATCTTATGTACCCGTGCGCGCGTATTGTCCTATCAACCTGCCCGAAGACCCGCCGCCCGGCTCGCTGAAGCTGATGAGCTTCAACGTGCAGCGCCTCGACAGCGTGGTTCGCGATGCCAGCGGGAGAGTGGTGTCGCGGCGTGCCATTGACTATATCGTGAAGAGTCAGGCCGACATCGTCTGCATGCAAGAACTGTGGCCCGGACAGGAGAAAGACCCAACCCTGCTGAAGGCCTACCCCTATGTGGCAGGCGTAAGACGCAAGCCAAGCGGTCAGGTGCTCGTCGTGGCCAGCCGCTTTCCCATCGTACACAAGCAGCTTATTCGCTTCGACGATGACGGCGATGGTGCCGGTGCCTTCTGGATAGACATCGGCGGCGACACCATCATCGTGGTGAACAATCACCTGCTCAGCAACGGACTCGCCCTCAGCGAGCGCCAGCAGGTGGACAGTCTGCTCAAGGGACAGAACAACATGGACAAGGCACGCTCCAACTCGAAGAACCTGCTGCACAAACTGGTGGAAGCCACACAGCTGCGCGCACCTCAGGCCGACAGTGTCGCCTATTTCGTGCGTCATCACCGCAAGCGCAGCATCATCGTGTGCGGCGATTTCAACTCGAGCCCCAACGCCTATCCGCGCAGACGCCTTACCCGCGACCTCACCGACTGCTTCGAGGCCAGCGGAAACGGTGTCAGCTGGACCTATAACCAGAACCATATCTATGTCAGGATTGACCACATCTTGTGCTCACCCGACTGGCAGCCTTATGCCTGTCAGGTTGACAACGAAATAAGCGCCAGCGACCATTATCCCATCGTCTGTTGGCTCAAAAAGAAGGAGAAATAATAAAAAAATGCACTTTTGTGGGCTTGAAATTTCTTGATATGTAGAAAAATATGTAACTTTGCACGCTATTTTGCCGCATTTTCGCTAAAATGTGGCACTTACAACGTATAGCAAGGCAAGCTCAACAGCTGCAAAACATGCGAGAAAAATCGAAATTATTAAATAATTAAACAAAAATGCAAAACAAAGGAATTGTTATTTGTACAGCCGTCTTACTGACGCTTGCAAGTATCTTCTACCTGAGCTTCTCGGTGGCCACCAGCTACTATGACAGCCAGGCTGCAAAGATCAAGGAC
Source organism: Prevotella sp. (assembly GCA_017509155.1). Classification (GTDB taxonomy): domain Bacteria; phylum Bacteroidota; class Bacteroidia; order Bacteroidales; family Bacteroidaceae; genus Prevotella. The sequence goes on along the minus strand of JAFWQE010000048.1, from coordinate 15,499 downwards.
CCAGTGGCACAGCAGGACTATAAGGACTCTGTGAAGTATCTGGGTATCTACTCTTATCAGAAGTGCCTGGAGACGCAGATCGGTCTGGGTCTGGACCTCAAGGGCGGTATGAATGTCATCCTCGAAATCAGCGTGCCCGACGTAGTGGAGACGCTGGCCGACCACAAGCAGGACGCAGCTTTCGTGAAGTCCATGAACGAAGCCAAGAAGGAAGAGGAGACCAGTCAGAGCGATTTTATCTCGCTGTTTATCAACGCTTACCACCGCAATGCGCCGGGACATCGCCTGGCTGAAATCTTTGCCACACAGCAACTCAAGGGCAAGGTGTCGACGCAGAGCACCGACAAGGAGGTGGAGAACGCACTGCGCACAGAGGTGCAGGCTGCCATCGACAACTCGTTCAACGTGGTGCGCAATCGTATCGACAAGTTCGGCGTCGTGCAGCCCAACATCCAGAAACTGGAAGGACAGCAGGGACGCATCATGGTGGAAATGCCGGGTATCCGTGAGCCTGAGCGCATCCGTAAGCTCCTTCAGGGTAGCGCCAACCTCGAGTTCTGGGAGACCTATAATAGTCAGGAAGTGACTCCTTATCTGTCGCAGCTCGACACGCGCCTTGCCAGTCTGGGCAGCGGCGAGGAGGTTCCTGCCGACACAACGGCCGCTGCCGAAGCAGCTCCTGCCAAGGCAGAAAAAGCTGCTGCCGACACAGCTGCAGCCGATAAGGCTAAGTTTGAAATCAAGAAGGACGCCAAGGCTACTGCCGACAAGAGCGCACAGACCGACGAGGCACAGATGGCTGCTGCCAAGAAGCAGCACCCGCTGCTCGCCATCCTGCAGATGGCTCCCCAGGGCAGTCTGAGCATCGTGGGCTATGCCAACGTGCGTGACACCGCAGAGGTGAACAAGGCCATCTACGGCGAGGAAGCCAAGCGCATCCTCCCCTCTGACCTGAAGCTCATGTGGGGTGCAGCTCCCGCCGATGGAACCAAGAACATCTACGAGCTCTATGCCATCAAGTCGAGCGGAACAAATGGCCGCGCACCGCTTGAGGGCGACGTGGTGACCGATGCCAAGGACGAATTCGAGCAGCTGTCAGGCCGTCCGAGCGTCAGCATGTCGATGAACAACGACGGTGCTCGCCGCTGGGCAGCCCTCACAAAGGCCAACGTGGGCAAGGCTATCGCCATCGTACTCGACGGCGTGGTTTACTCTGCTCCGCGTGTGAACCAGGAAATCACAGGTGGTAACTCGCAGATTACGGGTAACTTCACCATCGAGACAACCAAGGACCTTGCCAACACATTGAAGTCTGGTCGTATGCCAGCTCCCGCACGCATCGTGCAGGAAGAGGTGGTCGGACCTACCCTCGGTGCTCAGTCCATCAAGCAGGGTATCATGTCGTTCATCATCGCTTTCGTGTTGCTGATGATCTACATGCTCGTCATGTACAACGTCATTCCGGGCATGATGGCCAACTGCGCCCTGCTCGTCAACCTGTTCTTCACGCTGGGTATTCTGACGTCGTTCCAGGCGGCACTAACCATGTCGGGTCTTGCCGGTATCGTGCTGACGTTGGGTACGGCCGTCGACGCCAACGTGCTGATCTATGAACGTATCAAGGAAGAGATGCGCGGAGGAAAGGGCATTAAGCAAGCCCTCAAGGCTGGTTACAGCAATGCCTTCTCGGCTATCTTCGACTCTAACTTGACATCATTGATCACTGGTATCATCCTGCTCATCTTCGGTACTGGTCCCATCCGAGGCTTCGCCACCACCTGGATTATCGGTATCGTCTGCTCGTTCTTCACCGCTGTGTTCCTCACACGTCTGGTCTACGAGAACCGTCTGAACAAAGACAAGTGGCTCAACCTGAAGTTCTACACCAACTTATCTAAGAACCTCTTGCAGAACATGCACGTGCCCTTCATGTCGTTCTACAAGAAGACGTTCGTCTTGGTGGCCGTGGCCGCTGTGGTGTTCCTCGTGAGCTTCGCCGTGCGCGGACTGAGCAAGAGCATCGACTTCACGGGTGGCCGCAACTATGTGGTAGCCTTCGAGAATGCCGTCCAGCCCGAGGAAATCCGCGGACTGCTGGCCGAGGCCTTCCCTGGCTGCAACACGGGCGCCATCTCTATCGGTACTGACAACAAGACCATCCGTATCTCTACCAACTATAAGATTGAGAGCAACAGTCCGACAGCCGACGACGAGGCAGAGACCATTCTCTACAATGCCCTGAAGAAGCACGGACTGGTGAAGCAGCCCAACGTGGAAGCATTCAAGAACCCCGACATCCGCGAGGGTGGCTCCATCATCAGTTCTACGAAGGTGGGACCGTCGGTGGCTAAGGACATCACTCACAACGCCATCTACAGTGTGCTCATCGCCCTGGTGGCCATCTTCCTCTACATCCTGCTCCGTTTCCGCAACGTGGCCTTCTCTGTAGGTTCGGTGGTGGCTCTGGCCGTTGATACACTCGTTGTGCTCGGCCTCTACTCACTGCTCTGGGGCATCGTGCCCTGGTCGCTCGAAATCGACCAGACGTTCATTGGTGCTATCCTGACGGTGATCGGTTACTCCATCAACGATAAGGTGGTGGTGTTCGACCGTATCCGTGAGAACCTTGGTCTGCATCCCAAGAAAGACAAGCAGGAGCTCTTCAACGAGAGTATCAACCAGACACTGGCTCGTACCATCAACACGTCTGTATCTACGCTCATCGTGCTGCTCTGCATCTTCATCCTTGGTGGTGCCAGCATCCGCAGCTTCGCTTTCGCTATGATCCTTGGCGTTGTCTTCGGTACGCTGTCGTCCATCTTCATTGCATCGCCCGTTGCTTACCTCGTGATGGGTCGTCGCATCAAGGAAGAAGCATAATCACAACGGTTCCTTACCGATAAAATAAACGTCCCGGTTCTCTGTTCATGAGAGCCGGGCGTTTTTTATATATGTATTCAATTTTTCCGTGTCTAAGGAGCTTAGGAGTTTTCGCGGCTTACCAGCCGCTGGAGTTTAGACGTTAGTTTTGTTGCAAAAGAAACTCCTCGATTATCGTCCAAGCTTGAACTTGTTCGCTTTGCTTGCAGAGACTTGAGTTCTCTTTAAAAAGTCCCAAAGGGACGCAAAGACCATAGGGAGGGGTGTAACCCCTTTATGACAATCAAGGAGTTACAGAAGAGCCCCGAAAGGACTTTTTAAAAGTGGACTCAGTATATGTACCTGTTCGCAGACGTTCTGTCCTTTTGGAGGAATTGAATTTCTGGGTGGTTGATGTTTTTATTTCAACTGTCCGTACCATTCGTCGGTGACAGGTTCCAGCCATTCGTTGCTGGCTCCTTCTTGCACTTCCTTGTGATAGGTGAGGTGCTGGAACCATGAATCGCTGGCAGCGCCGTGCCAGTGCTTTGCTTCGGCGGGAATGGCGATGACGGTGCCGGGAGTCATCTCGACAGCGGGTTTGCCCCATTCCTGATACCAGCCACGGCCAGCCACGCAGATGAGCACTTGCACCTGGCCATGGTGTACGTGCCAGTTGTTGCGGCAGCCGGGTTCGAAGGTCACGTTCATCACCGCGCCCATGTCGGCGAGGTAGCTCTGGCCTGTGAAGAACTGTCCGTAAGGGTTCTCCACGCCTTTGGGCCACACGTTGAAGTCAACGGGTGTGCCTGCCTTGTACGTCTCTCCAAACACTGCTGCCACGGCCTGCTCACAGCGCACGGCCTCTGCCTCGCCGATACGGTTGCGCAACACGGCGGGAATAGCCTTCAGTTGTTCGTCGCTGACGCCCATGTTACGGGCTCCGCTGACGTGTGCTTTCAGCTGCGGCTCACAGCCTGGCAACGCCGATATGGCCGAAACGGTGACCAATTCGCGCTCGGCAAAGGAAAGGTTGTTGCGGGCAAAGATGTCGCCAAATAGATGGGCTTTCAGATAGTAGTCGGTCTGCGTCGCAAAGGTGTAGTTGAACGGCTGTCCACCCACCAGCTGCGTCTGCACCTCGGTGCCACGCTTCAGCGCGTTGTAGTCGGCTGGCAATGGATCGGCTTCGCGGCCAGGTTCCGTCTGCAGGCCCGTCTCTTTGCGCTGCTCAATGACCTGTTGCAATGCGCCGAGAGCGTTCAGCGACCGTGGAAATCCCGTGTAGGCATAGAGCTGCGACAGCGCTTCCTTCACTTCGCTGATGGTCAGTCCGGCATCAAAACCATTGTTCACTTCTTTCTTCAGGGCTTCAAGGTTGCCCTTGGCCTCGTTGGCTGCAATGGCCACGAGCGCCTGCTGCTTGTCTGTCAATTTCATAACTTGCTGTGCTTTAACGTGCATTGTTGCCACTATCATGGCCGCAACGATGACTATTGTTTTCTTCATTTTAAAGTATGTCTTATGGTGTTATCGCTTCCTGTCAGGAGCGTGCTGACTCCTTTTGCCTGCTGCAAAATTACGAAAAAACCGCTAATTCCCTCGTATACTTTTTACGGATTCTTTAACCAAAACTACTGATTATTGTAGTGAATGGCCATCCATACGCACACCTATAGGCTTTTTCTGTGGGCGATAAGGACTAAAATTCGGAAAGACACACCATCGTTTTGGCTTTTTTTCGTATATTTGCACCCACTAACCCCGTCATTTAAGGCAAAATGAAAGACTATCCCGACAAGATGACGCGTGAGCAAGCCCGCCGTTTCGGCGACGATATCCTGAACATCGTCAGCCAGATTCCCCGTGGTCGTGTCACCACTTATGGCATCATCGCCGCCTTGGCGGGATGGCCCAGCCACGCCCGCATGGTGGGCCGCACCTTGCGCTACACTCCTGGCGCCGAGGCCATGCCCTGTCACCGCGTCGTCAATAGCGTCGGTCGCACCGCCCCCGGCTGGGCTTTCCAGCGCACACTCCTCGAAAGAGAGGGTGTCACCTTTCGGCCTAACGGCCACGTAGACATGTCACGCCATCTCTGGCAGCCGCAGTAGTCTCCCCAAAGCTTGGTGGTTTTAAATACAACGACCTCTGAAAAACTAAAAAAGGATGCAATTAACCTCAAATAAAAGCCAGAATTCTTTTTACCAACCACGTTCTTTCTTTTTTCTATGGTCTTAAAGGAAGGACTGTAGAGTCAGTAGATAATTGTAACGAAGGTGGCAGTCATTGTAGCTGTCATTATCTGTAGCTAAAAAGAAAATGGTCCTTTCCCTTGCATATTCCAAAATAAAGCCGTATATTTGCAACGATAAACCATAAATAGTAAAGCCTATGTAACAAAACAAATAGAAGACATTAAGATAAAAAGCGTTAGCTTATATTCTTGTTTATCGAAAATCGCCAAATTTGAGAAGCAATCAAGAGTAAAAGTTAGACGCTCACGCCTTGGCGTGGGCTTTTACTCGTATATGATTGCAATGGCGTTTGGCGATGCCTCGATAAGCGTAGACGAAGTTTTTAGTCCACGTTTTTTATTGTCTCAATCTCAAACTAATGGACTGCAAATTCAATTCTTTTATTTCAAAATAATAATCAAAAATGAAAAAAATAATGATAATGGCACTTTGCGCAATGTTGTGTGAAGGTGCGTTTGCCCAGGCGGGAGTAAAAACTGTAGGACTGAATGTTTCCTACGGCACAGAGATTGAGAACATCGGCGTTGGTGTAAAAGGACAATACTACATTACAGACGCCATTTGCACAGAAGCCTCCTTTGATTATTTCCTGAAGAAGGACGGGCTATCTATGTGGGATGTTAATTTTAACGCACATTATCTCTTCCCGATTGGCGATAAGATGAAGATATATCCGCTCGCTGGCCTTTCGTACACGAATTGGAAATACAGTTTAGATGAAAGGGAAGTTTTAGTAGACGATGATGATACCTCCGACAGTGTAGGTAAATTCGGTGTCAATCTCGGTGGCGGTTTCCAGTATGATCTCACCGAAAGCATGATTTTTAATGCGGAAGTAAAATATCAGCTTATTAATACATTCGACCAAGTGGTTTTCAGTGTTGGTTTGGCTTATAAATTTTAATTGAGATGACTATGAAGAAAAAATATTATTTACTGATGGCTGCATTTGTGGCAATCTGTACATTCTCGCTCACTGCCTGCGGTGATGAAGATGATGATAAACCAAAACAGGGAATTGATGGAATTGAAATTAACGGTACAAACAATGTTGTGATGATATCAAGTTTTGGTTGGATGGACATCGTTGATTTTTGGAATGGTGATATTAAAGCCTTGATAGATTATTATGGCGATGACTATCTGAACGAAAATGAGGCGTTTTTTGCTTTTCAAGTGATAGGAGGTGATTATTATAGTTTTTCATGGACTTCTCCTTATGAACCAAAACGAGGCGATGTTATATCTAATATGAATAATTTTATTCTAGAAACTGATATAATAGGACAGGAAAAAGAAGAAATTGAATATACTTATAGTAAAGGGACAGCAAAAATAGTTGACACAAATGTCTCCAAAGAAGAAATAACAATTCAATTTGACAATTTGAAGATGACGTATGGTAACAAATCATATACTTTTAATGGAAAAATAACATTTTCTTATGTGTTTAGTGAATTAACACCTATGAAATAGTTAAGTATCATATATACTAATAATCGTTTAATTGGGGTTATGCGCCTGCATAACCCCAATTAAAATAAATAGAATAAACCATTCTGTCGTTTAGATATTTCGCCAAAACCGATAGCGTGTTATTATTGCGCTGTAGAGGCCGTGATGCATCTCGTCTGCAACCACTATAACATAAAGACAGTAAATCGTGTGAGCAGGCGATGACGGACGCCCAACGCCTCGTGGCCCATTTCCTCAACTGAGAGACGATAAAAGTTTTTATTGTCATCTGTCATCAAGCGTTTCGCACGTCCAGTCCTGTGCAGCTAGCAAAAAACAACCCAGGACTAGAACCCTGGGCTGTTTGTTTTCCTGCTATTGAGCTAATGGACCGAAGCATCCGTATGGTATGCTTATTGTCCCACCACGATTTTCTTACCGTTCCTGATGTAGATACCTTTCGTTGGAGCGAGGACGCGCTGACCGGAAAGGTTGTAGCAGGGAGCGGAGTCTGACGATGTGGATGTGTTTGTCAGCTCACGGATGGCGTCGATTTTTCCGCTGAGATAGTCGGGAAGATAATAGCCCAGATGGGGCGGCTGGTTGTAGGCAACGTTCTGCCATGCCACGCCAAGGCGGTAGACGTGGTCGTGCATGAGGCATGGCACGCGCAGCTCGCTTGGAATATTAGACGAGAAGATGGCTATCTTCGACGGGTCGGAATAGCTCCACATGATCAGTTCTTCGCGCCAGTCGCCCAAGATGTCTGCCTGCAGACTCGGAGTGGCCTTGGTGGTGTTGCACGACTGCCAGTCGCCGTAGTTGGGTACCATCAGAAGGCTTGAGATGTTGGATGAGCTGCCGTTCTGGCTGTACTTTGAGACGACGGGGCTGCTCCTGAACGTAGTCTTGCTGTCGTAGCTGCCATCGTAGAGTTCGTCCCACTCGTCGCCGTCCCAATAGATGCGGAAGTTCATGGAGGGTTTCTTGGAGCCTACAGCCTGCGCAGTCTGGGCGTTGTAGGGGTTCTGGTCGCGGGTGGTCGACGACATGCCGCCGTATGACGACCAGAACTCATAGCCACGGCTGGAGCCGATGATGTCGGCAGCCAGTCCGCGTGCGTTGTCCTGTCCCGACTGTCCTCCCTTCCAGATGATCTCACCGGTGGCTGCGTCGTGTATGTCCCATGCGTAGTCGCCCTTGTCTTCGTGCACGTCGAAGAGTTCCAGTCCCGGACGGTCTGGGTCGAGGTCGGCCAGATGGATGGCGTCGCCATGGCCAAAGCCAACGGCATAGAGCAGTTGTCCGTCATCGTCGAGTGCTGCCGAGCCCCACACGATCTCATCCTTGCCGTCGCCGTCCACATCGGCTACCGAGAGGTTGTGGTTGCCGTTGCTGTACATGGTGTTCATTCCGCGACCGGCCGAGCTTGCGGGTGCCGTGTATTCATTGGTGGTGCCGTTCATGTCGGTCACCTTGTACTTGGTCTTGGAGTGTGAGGCATGGAACCACCGCTGGGTGAGATGCTCGCCGTCGAAGTCCACAGCCCACACGTAGGCGTAGGTGTAGTAGCCACGGCTGAACACGCCGCTGGGGCGCTGATCGGCTCCGGCCAGATGGGCGACGGCGGCCAGATATCGTTCGCCGCGGTTGCCATAGCTGGCGTAGTCTTTCTTGCCTGAGCGGTCGTCCCAGTTGAAGGTGCCTGTAGCCTCGCCGCCGTAGCCTGTGTCGCGGTTGGGGTTGTAGAAGACGGTGTGGATGGCTTCACCGGTGAGTCCGTTGAACACGGTCAGATATTCCTGTCCGCCCACCAGTCGGCCACTGCTGTTCCGATGGTCCTTGCTGTTGTCGGCCTGCTTGATGGCGTCGTCGGTTGCCACCTGGTTCACGTAGTTTCCGGCACCGTCCTTCGAGCCAGGTGCTGTCTTGCACATCATTTCGGCACGTCCGTCGCCGTCGAAATCGTAGACGAGGAACTGCGTATAGTGAGCTCCAGCTCGGATGTTTACGCCAAGGTCGATGCGCCAAAGGTGCTCACCGTTGAGGCGATAGCAGTCGAGATACACGTTGCCGGTGTAGCCGTTCTGCGAGTTGTCCTTCGAGTTAGACGGGTCCCATTTCACAAACAGCTCATATTGTCCGTCGCCATCCACATCGCCCACCGACATGTCATTGGGCGTGTATGAGCACACCTCACCGCCTTTGACGGTAAGGTCGGCGGGCCGGTCGAGCGTGAGTGTCTTGTAGATTTTTCCCCATGAGACGACGGCAGGCGACGTTTCCAGCACGTTGCCGTTGAGCTTTGTCACCACCTGATAGGCGCTGTTGGCTGTTCCCTCGGCATCGGCATAGTTGGTGATGGACAGGTCGGTGGCCAGTGGCTCACCGTCGCGCAGCAGGTCGAAGCGCACCTCGGGTGAGTCGGTTCCCAGCAAGCGCCAGCTCACATAGTTGCCCACTTTGCTCGTGGTGGGCAGCACCACGACGCCGCGGTCGAGCTTTTCCATCTGGCTTACAGGGGTAATCTGTGCCTGCACCGGCAAGCATGTCATACCGAACATGCTGGCCGCAATGATACTTGTTTTCAGTAGATTCATAATAGTATGTTTTTTGTAAGATGTCATCCTTTGTGGGGTTTCACCCTTATCAGCGTCAGACCGTCGCGCATGGGCAATATGACGCGTTCCACCCGTGGGTCGCGCGCCACCAGGTCGTTGAAGTCCTCAATTCCCTGCGTCTGTCGGTCGGCAGGCGCTGCTGCGGTGAGCACGTGTCCGTCCCACAGTGTGTTGTCGGCAATGATGAATCCTCCAGGCCTCAGAATGGGCAGGGCCATCTCGTAGCATTCCAGATAGGTGCGCTTGTCGCCGTCGAGAAACACCATGTCGAAGACAATGCCGAGCCGCGGAGCCTCCACGAGGGCGTCACCGATGGTGAACGTTATCTTGTCGGCCACTTCCGAACCTTCTATCCATGGCCGTGTGAAGTCCTCCAGCTCATCGTTGATTTCGTAGGTGTACACGCGCCCTCCTTCTTCCAGTCCCTCGGCCATGCAGATGGCGCTGTATCCGCTGAATGTACCCACTTCGAGTATGTTTGTGGGCCGTATCATCCTCACGAGCATTTTCAGCAGCCGCCCCTGCAGGTGTCCGCTGGCCATGCGTCCGCGCAGCAGGTGCACGTTGGTGGCCCTCCACAGGCGGTAGAGGTACTCGCCTTCGGGGTCACTATGCTGCAGCACATACTGTTGCTCGTCCATCTCCAGCCTTCATTAACGGTCGTTGCCGCCCACCAGTCCTTCAATGGCCAGACGGTAGGAGTCGAGGCCGAAGCCGCAGACCACGCCGCGACAGGCACTGGCTATCATCGAGCGGTGGCGGAACTCCTCACGCTGGTGAACGTTCGAGATGTGCACTTCCACCACTGGCGTCTTGATCGATCGTATGCAGTCGTGCAGCGCCACGCTGGTGTGGGTGTAGGCACCGGCATTCAGCACGATGCCGTCAATGCTGAATCCCACTTCCTGCATCTTGTCGATGAGCTCGCCCTCGATGTTGCTCTGATAGTAGTCTATCTGAACATCGGCAAAGCGCTGGCGCAGCTTTGTCAGATAGTCGTCGAACGAAGTGGAGCCATAGATGCCGGGTTCCCTGACGCCGAGGAGGTTCAGGTTGGGTCCGTTGATAATGAGTATCTTCATGTTCTCTTGCTCTGAGTGATGATGTTTTAGCCTGTATATAATATATGTGGTGCAAAGGTACGAATAAGCGGGCAAAACACAAAAGAAAAACCTCGTTTCTTTTTGTTTTCGGGCGGTCGTACCCAATGAAAGGTCCACTTTTTCCATCCATGCGCCTCAGTCATTTGTTTTCCATCTGCCGCCTTGTTTTTCGTCCCTCATCTGCACAGTGCCGTCCATGCCTTCCTGCGGTTTTTCGCCATGTCGGGCCTGATGCTCACATGAATCCAGCGTGTCTTGCGCGATTCGCTGTGCTCAAAGATGAGCTGGTCGAAGGGCAGGTTGCCCCTGATGTAGTTGAACATCTTCTGCCCTTCTTCTTCCGAAGGCACGAAGATGTCGGCTGCCTGTCCCAGGCGGTGCTGACTGCGCCTGGCTCCTCCCACGGCCGCGTTCAGTGTGTCGCAGCGGTATCCGCTCGTGATGCGTATTTTGCCGAATCGCCGCCGCAGCGGCTCAAGCACGGTCTGGCAGAGGTGCGTCAGGCACTCAACGGCCAGACGCGGTGGGTGGTTGTCGATGCCGAGCGTGATGGCCGTGCCCGACCTGACAAACTCCAAAAGGTTGAAATGCTCAGTGAGCTGTATGTTGTCATCGGTTCTTTTTGTCTCAATGTTTTCCATAGTCATTGCTTCGTTTCTATCATTCATTTTTTACATTTTTTTTAGAGGTGAGAGGTAAGAGGTAAGAGGTGAGAGGATACTTCCTTCCGCTTCAAGACCCTTCAAGATCCTCCAAGACCCTCCCCGTCCCTCCCTGCGCAGGGAGGGAGATAGGATACCTCTTTCCGCTTCCTTATTGATGCCCTATTCCAGGGCTTTCACCTTTTCTCTCACCTCTCACCTCTTACCTCTCATCTCTTACCTCTCACCACTCACCTCAAACCTGAAGCTTGCGGAGGTTTTTTCTCAATAGCTTTCCTCACATACCGTCTGAGCGGTCTCTCTGCAGGCTTTTGGTCTATGATCAGTCCGTAGCGCTGCATAAAAGTGGAGCGATGCACACCTTTTCTGGTGTTGGCCCGCCCCACTTTGGCCCATGGATTGCGCGGCTCTTTCACGTGGAGTACGCCGCATGCCATCCTTACCATAGCCTTGAACGTGAGCAGTTCGCCTTCCTCGTCAGTCATACGCCCATACACGTAGGTCATGTGCAGTGCTTCCATCAGGTCGGTGAGTGTTCCTGTCCACAGCAGTTCGTCACAGGTATCGTGGCTCAGCACCCACTCCACCTCTTCGCAGAGACGCTGGCGCAGCATGTTGCGCCGTTCTCGTTCCATGGCGCGGACTTCGGCTTCGTGCCCGTCCGCAAGAGTTATCAATGTGTTTTTCATAGTTTCAGATCTTAATGTTAATCGTTCGGTCATCCCATTGTCGTTTCTCATCGGCCCGTGGAGAAGTCTCTCACCACCGAGGACGGGCCTGTTTCCGGCTGCAAAGATAAGGGTGGTTGTGCGCACAAAATGTTCACAACCGCCAAAACCTTTGTTAAAGTTTCTCCATGGTCCTACATGCAGCTCACCGCTCCGAGTGTGCTCAGGACGGCCGTTGCCACAGCCACCAGGAGTTTCAGCACCATCTTCCAGTCAATCTTTTTCATGTTCTTTCCCTTTCTTTAATTAATAAATAATGTGTAACAAAACGTGGATTCTCAAATCCGGGTGCAAAATTACGCATCCATCGCCGCCATTCCAACGCCTGTAAGGATACAAAGGGGGATAGAAGGTTTACGCCGCACGACCCTTTCAAATGCCGAATCTGTTCTTAAGGACACAAAAACGCCCTCAAAGGACAGGTTGCGCTTGCGCGTTCTAAACTGCCTGCGGCGCTACACGAATACGCGCGAATACACATGAATTTGTCATTAATTTAAGTTCCGCAAGTCCTGTCTGTCCCTTGGAGTTTGGGAGTTTGGGAGTTTAGGAGTTTGGACAATAGAGAATTTGCGGTGCCCCCGCAACAAGTATCGTCTAAACTCCAGCGGCTGAAAGCCGCGGAAACTCCCAAACTCCTAAACTCCCCAAACATGCGGAACTTGAATCATTAATAATATTTTTGAATCATTATATGTCCATTCATGCGTATTAGTGTAGCGCCGCAGGCAAATAAAAACAATATAATTAGTCTTTCTGCAGATATTTTAATCAAGATTTTCCGTCGATTTTGTGTCCAATAACCTCATTTCTGCCAAATAATGACTATATTTGCAGAAAAATTAGAAACTGACTATATGAAAGGATTTAAACTGATTTGCGTCACTGCCTTGTTGGCAGGATGCACCGCCGCTTCCACCGATGTGGAGCAGCAGGTTGACGAACTCTACGGCAAGATGTCGCAGGAAGAGCGAATTGCCCAGTTGAGGAGTATGTATATGGATGACCTCTTCGATGAGCAGGGAAAGCTTGACACGGCCAAATGCCGGCAGCTGATTCCCAACGGCATCGGTCATTTCTCGCAGTTTGCCATGCAGAAACCTCGCGACCCCAATGTGCTGCGCGACCGTGTGGCTGCCGTGCAGGACTGGTTGATGCACAATACGCCCAACGGCATCCCCGCTCTTTGTCACGAGGAAGTGCTGTCGGGTGTCAACTCAAAAGGCTCTACTATCTATCCGCAGCAAATAGGACAGGCTTGCTCGTTCAATCCCGTCTTGGCAGAAAAGAAGACGCTCCAGACTGGCATCGCCCTTCGTAAGATGGGCGGCATCCTGTCGCTTTCGCCGATGGTCGACGTGTGTCGCAACCCCAGTTTCAACCGTCTGGAGGAGTCGTATGGCGAGGACGGCTATCTGTCTGCCGTGATGGGCACCGCTTTCGTCCGTGGTCTTCAGCAGGGCGACCTGAAGAAAGGCGTGGGCGCCTGTTCCAAGCATTACCTTGGATATGGTGGCGGCGGTGATGCCGAGGAGAAGGTGCTCATGGAGGAAATCCTGTTACCCCACGAGACCATGGTACGTCTGACGGGCAGTAAGGCCGTCATGCCGGGCTACCATGCCATGAAATCCTCTCCCTCACAGGACGGGAAAAACGTCAACTGTGTGGCAAACAGCTGGATTCTGCAGGACATTCTGCGCGGCTATGTGGGCTTCGATGGCATGATCGTTAGTGACTACACCGCCATCGACCAGTTGCCCGATCTCGAAGACCCCGTGCACAAAGCCGCCGCTGCCATCAACGCCGGCAACGATGTCGACTTCCCCCATGGTGCCAATTACCAGCATCTGCAGAAGGCCATCGACCAGGGACTCGTGAAGTCGGAGGTGCTGGAGCGTGCCGTGAAAAACGTGCTGAGGTATAAGTTCCGTGCCGGTTTGTTCGACAAGACACCTTATTTATATAGTAAGGAGGACATCAAGCTGGACAGTGAGGAGGAGCGGCAGACGGCCTACGACATTGCCACACAGTCGGTGGTGCTCTTGGAGAACAACGGCATACTGCCACTGAAAGATGCCGGGAAAATTCTGCTGACAGGTCCCAATGCCAACTCAATGTGGGCCATGTGTGGCGACTATTCTTTCCCTGCCATGACCTATTTCTGGAAGATGATGATGACAGACCTGGACCATCCGCACGTGGTTGGACTGCTGGAAGGAATGAAGGACCGGAAGCCGGCGGGCGTCGATATCATGTACTCCCGTGGCTGCGACTGGACAGAGGAGATAGAGACGCAGTTCACTCAGGCCGGCGACGAGCGCGCCTGGGAATATGAACTTCTCCACCGAAAGGTCGACGCTGGTGAGAAGGCCGACAAGGCTGAGGCGCTCAGCATGGCTCAGCAGTGCGACGTGATTGTTGCTGCTGTGGGCGAGAATGTGATGCTGTGTGGCGAGAACCGCGACCGAAAGGGACTGCGTCTGCCAGGAAAACAGGAACAGTTTGTCGAGGAATTGCTCAACACCGGCAAGCCCGTGGTGCTGGTGGTGTTCGGTGGCCGTGCTCAGGTCATCTCAGGCATTGCCGAGCGCTGTGCCGCCGTCATACAGGCATGGTATCCTGGTGAGGAAGGCGGTCATGCGGTGGCAGACATTCTCTACGGAAAGGTGTCACCCTCGGCTAAGCTCTCCGTCAGCTATCCCAACACGGAAATCAACGAGCCCATCTGTTACAACTTCTCTGCGGAGAAAGACTCCCGTGTGCAGTGGCCCTTTGGCTATGGCCTGAGCTACACCACGTTTGAATACAGCAATCTGAAGGTGGATGGGCAGCCGAGCACAGAGAGTCCAGACGTGACTCTTTCCTTCGAACTGAAGAACACGGGTAAAATGGCAGCCGATGAGATTGCGCAGGTGTATCTGTCGCCCACCTCTGCCGACCAGCCCATCCGGCCGATTCAGCTGCAGGGCTTTGCCCGAGTGTCGCTTCAGCCGGGTGAGACCAAGACCGTCAAGGTGAAGCTCTATACCGAGCAGTTTGGCTTCTATCAGCAGCGGCAGTGGAACATACAGCCCGGCAGTTTCATCGTCAAGATTGGCGCTTCGTCCACCGACATCAAACTGCAACAGCAGATAACCCTGAAGGGAAAACCTGTAAACAAGCCTCTGCGAGAGTTCTATTTCTCGGAGTCGGTGGTCGCTGATGGTCCCGCAAAGTAGCGACTAAGCATTCTGGTTTTTTTGAAAGAAATGAGAATAATGACCAGAAATTATGTTCTATATTGAACACAGAGACACAGAGATTCAGAGTTTTTGTTTAAAGAGAAGACTCTGTGCCTCTAAGAAGACCCACCCCGGCCCTCCCTGTTCAGGGAGGGTGTGCAGGGAGGGGAGCTGCTGCGCATTGTATTCCAGGCCTTTCACCTATTCTCTAACCTCTCACTTCTTACCTCTCCCTCCCTAAACAGGGAGGGCAGGGGAGGGTCTTCTCACCTCTCACCTCTAAAACTTTCACAAGCAAGCTTGCGAAAGTTGAAAAAAAGGCTGCTGAAAACGCCCTCTCAGTGCTATTTTTGCACGATAAATTCTTTTTCATGAAAAAAAAGAACTGTGTTTCAAGAAAAAGCCTTAACTTTGTAAGCGTTCATACGAAACTAACTTTATTATTATCAAAAAATGAATAACGTTCCACAAATGAAAATCGGAATCGTTGCGGTGAGCCGCGACTGTTTCCCCGAGTCCTTGGCTGTCAACAGGCGCAAGGCTCTCATCGCAAAGTATGTAGAAAAGTACGGCAATGCCGACATCTACGAGT
>JAFWQE010000047.1 GCA_017509155.1 Prevotella sp. | reverse complement strand
GCTCTCTTAGCGTCAGTTTACAGGGGTTGGAAGTATTGTCTGAACTCCTGTAACTCCTGTAACTCCTGAACTCCATCAACTTGCGAAAGTTGAGTTATTATAATTCTTTTGCGGAACGCATTTCACTTTTCACTTATCACTTTTCACTTATCACTTAAAACATCCCCCTCGGGGGCTTGGGGGGCTTCTCACTTTTCACTCTTCACTTTTTTGGAGATTCTTCACTCTTCATTCTTCATTCTTCTTTTTTTTGTTTACCTTTGCACCCAATTATGGCAACATATAAAGATTTTGAACAAGTGAAGGCGTATGCGCGCATTGATGGTGCGCTGGTTGCACTGCTGTGGACAGTGAGCTTTGTCTGTGCAATAAAGATGGGGCAGAATCCGATGCTTTTTCTGGTGGCGCTGGCCATTGGCGCGTGGGCATTGGTCTACGCAGCACTGCGGCTGAAACGGTTTCGCGACAATGTGCTTGATGGGTTTATCTCGTACAGACGTGCCTTGGCATACAGCATTCTCACATACCTCTATGCCTCGCTTCTGTTTGCCTTCGTGCAGTATTTGTATTTCCAATTCATCGATGGTGGCGAGTTCATCCGTCAGCAACTGGCCATGCTGAACGACGAGGAGGCACAGGCGATGATGCAGAAGGTATATGGACTGACGAAGGAAGACATCAGCTTCGTCATACAAAACATCGGGGCGCTCACGCCCATCCGCATTGCCATGCAGTTCTTCACGATGGACGTGATGATGGGAGTCTTTGTAAGCATTCCCGTGGCATTGCTGATGAAACACACACGCTACAATGTGAGAAGACAAGAATAAGAAGTGATGGACGTGACTGCGACACCGTCGCAGTTGACGGAAAACAAATAATGAAAGAACAACAAAACAAAGAAATAGAAGTGAAAGTGGACATATCAGTTATTGTGCCTCTGTATAATGAGGACGAGTCGATTGGCGAGCTCTTTTCGTGGATAGATCGCGTGATGAAGGAAAACCACTTCTCATACGAGGTGATTTTTGTGAACGACGGCTCAACGGACCACTCCTGGGAAATCATCTCGGAACTGGCAGAGAAACACGAGCAGGCCAAAGGCATCAAGTTCCGCCGGAACTACGGCAAGAGTCCGGCGCTGTATTGCGGTTTCAAGGAAGCCAAGGGCGACGTGGTGATTACGATGGACGCCGACCTGCAAGACTCCCCGGATGAGATACCAGAACTGTATCGTATGATAACGGAAGACGGGTTCGACATGGTGTCGGGCTACAAGCAGAAGCGCTATGACCCGCTGTCGAAGACCATCCCCACGAAGCTTTTCAACGCCACCGCCCGCAAAGTGAGTGGCATCAAGAACCTGCACGACTTCAACTGTGGGCTGAAAGCCTATAGGAAGGAAGTGGTGAAGAACATTGAAGTGTTTGGCGAGATGCACCGTTTCATTCCCTATCTGGCCAAGAATGCCGGATTCGACAAGATAGGAGAAAAGGTCGTTCACCACCAGGCCAGGAAATACGGAACGTCGAAATTCATGGGACTGAACCGCTTTGTCAACGGCTATCTGGACCTGCTCACCCTGTGGTTCCTGGGCACCTTTGGCAAGAAGCCCATGCATGTGTTCGGATTTCTGGGCACCATCATGTTCGTCATCGGCTTCATCGCCGTTGTGGCACTCGGTGCCGACAAGCTGTATTGCCTTGCCAACAGCATACCACAGCGTCTCATCACCGACTCTCCTTGGTTCTACATCGCACTGACCACCATGCTCATCGGTACGCAGCTCTTCCTTGCAGGATTCCTTGGCGACCTCATCAGCCGCTCGTCGCAAGGACGCAACGACTACCAGATTGAGAAGACACTTGGACTTGATGGCGACAAGAACAAAGCGTGAAGAAATACGTTTCCTATGACATTGAACCTCTAATTATCGTAATATCAACAATAGATGAACAGGTTTCCAACATTGTGGCTGCCCGCTTTGCTGCTCTTCCTGATGGTGAGCTGCAACTCGGTGGACTGCCCGATGAACAACACCGTCTACACGGTCTACAACCTCATGCGTGCCAACGGTGAGCGCGACACGCTGAAGGACACGCTGAGCATCGTGACCAAGCGCATCGTGCCCAACGAAGACCCCGTGGCGGTGAACCGCGCCGTCGGCCTGTCGTCGTTCACGGTGCCCATCAGCTACAGCGGCGACGAGGACGTCTTCTTCTTCCTTTTCAAGGACACTGTGGACTATTATGCCATCGACACGGTGAGCATAAGAAAGACCAACCGCCCACATCTTGAGAGTGTGGACTGCAATCCTTCCTATTTCCACACCATCACCGAGGTGAACCACACGCACAACATGATTGATTCCATCGTTATCAATAATCCTGAGGTGAACTATGATTCGTCTAAAGAACATTTCCATATCTACCTGCATTCTCGCCCTTAGCCTGCTGCTGTTGGTGCCACTGGAGGCATCGGCGCAGTATGGACTGAAGAAGAAGAAACGCGAGGTCATCCTTCCCGACACGACGGCCTTCTTCAACGGCATGGCGGTTTCTGCCGACCTCCTCGGACCAGCCATGCTTTGGCTTGGCGACTATGGCAGCTATGAGGCCGCCCTTCGCGTGAACCTGAAAGACAGGTGGTTCCCCGTCCTCGAAGTGGGATTAGGAAAGACAGACTACGTGGATGATGCCACGCAGACGTCTTATAAGGTCAGCTCGCCCTATTTTCGACTGGGAGGAGACTTCAACCTGATGAAGAACAAACACGACATCTACCGCATCTATGCTGGTGCACGCTACGCCTTCACCAACTTCAAGTACGACCTGGGCAACCCAGGAGTGAAAGACCCGGTATGGGGGAATGTGGTTCCCTTTGAGGCCCACGACGCGAAATGCTACTACCACTGGCTGGAGGTGTGCTTTGGCGTGGACGCCAAGATTGTTGGTCCCTTCCATCTGGGATGGAGCGTAAGATACAAGAACCGATTGTTCTACGATGCCGGTCCTCTCGACAACTGCTGGTATGTGCCGGGGTTCGGAAAGTCGGGCAAGACGGCCTTTGGAGGAACCTTCAACGTCATCATAGACATCTGAACGCAGGCTGTCATTCACCATTCTTCACCACTCATTCTTTACCTATATGAAACAAAAGCTGATAAAAACATGGCAGACGGCCTTTCTGGCTGCGCTCATCATTGGCACGGTGCTCATCATCCGCCACCAGCGCAGCATGCCCTACCAGCATCATGAAGGCATGGTGTTTGGCACCACCTACTCCATTACCTACCAAAGCGACCGTGCCTATCAGGCCGACATTGAGAAGGAGCTGAAGAAAGTGGACGAGGCGCTGTCGATGTTCAACGAGCATTCTGTCATATCGCGAGTGAACCGTGGCGAGTATCAGGCCGACGACACCGAGCAGACGCGCATGTTTTTCGACGTTTGCCAGCTGGCCATGCAGATTTCAGAAGACACCGAGGGAGCTTTCGACATCACCGTGGCGCCATTGGTCAACCTCTGGGGCTTTGGCTTCAAGAAAGACCAGAAGCCCAGCCAGCAGGCCGTGGACAGCATCAGGAAGTTCGTCGGCTATCAGAAAGTCAGCGTCGATGCTCGTCGCAAGAGCGTTACCAAGCAGGACCCTCGCATCATGCTTGACTGTTCGGCCATTGCCAAAGGCTACGGCAGCGAGGTCGTTGCTGCGTTCCTGCGCAATCACGACGTGGAAAACTTCATGGTGGAGATTGGCGGCGAGGTGGTTACCCATGGCATCAACCCCGAACGTCTGCCCTGGCGCATCGGCGTCACCAAGCCCACGGAAGACTCGCTTAGTACTGGCGGAGAGCTTCAGACAGTGCTCAACGTCACCGATAAGGCCATGGCCACAAGCGGAAACTATCGCAACTTCTACTATATGGGCGGAAGGAAATATGCCCACACCATAGACCCCAAGACCGGACGTCCCGTTCAGCACAACATCCTTTCAGCCACCGTGCTGGCCAACAACTGCGCCATGGCCGATGCCTACGCCACGGCCTTCATGGTGATGGGCCTTGACGGTGCGAAGAAAGTGCTCGACCGCCACAAGGACCTCATGGCCTACCTCATCTATACCGATGCCAACGGCGACTATGCCGTATGGTTCTCGCCCTCGCTGCAATCAAAGATTGCCCAGTAGTTTCCCCCTGTTGTCCCATCACCAGTCAGCACTAACCACGCACTCTATCATTCAGCGCGCCTTCTGCTATGATCATCAAAAGCATCGTCACCCAGCTGCTGCAATTCCCGCTGTTTCAGGGAATGACCGTTGCCGACATGGACAACGTAGTGGGCCGCACGGCCTTCGGCTTCCATAAGTTCTCGCCGGGCAAGACGGTGGTGGAGGAAGGCCAGCCGTGCAGTCAGCTCTACATGCTTCTGTCTGGGACGATGCGTGTGGAAAGCCGTGCCGACGACCATTCCTACAGACTCACGGAGACCATGGCGGCACCGATGGTGATACAGCTCGACGTGCTTTTCGGCTTTACGCAGCGCTACACGCGCACATGCAAGGCCGCCGCGCCGTGTCAGTTCATTACCATCAGCAAGGCTGAGCTGCTGCGACTCTGCGAGCAACATGAGATATTCCGACTGAACCTCCTTAACATGATATGCACGCAAAGCCAGCGCGCAGCACGTCTGCCCTGGCGACAGCAGCCCTCCACCATCAGACAGAAGATCGTGAGGTTCATAGAAGAACGCGCCTTGCGTCCCGCCGGTCCCAAGGTGCTGCACGCAAAAATGGAGGTACTGGCGCACGAACTGGCTGAGAGCCGCCTCAACATCTCGCACGAACTCAACGCCATGCAGGACGAGGGACTGCTCCATTTCTCGAGAGGCATCATCCAGATTCCTGCCCTCGAACGGCTGCGCTGAACAGCAAAGACGTCATCTCTCCCCCACCCTTCTTCATGTGGGCTGCGCTGTCTCTGCTGCCCTCACATCAACCTACACGATGTTTTCTCAGCGAAAATTTGGAACTTTGAACGAAAGTTCGTAATTTTGCGCTCGCGATGGCGAAAACAAACAATCGCTGCAAAATAACCTGATGAAGCCACTTATTACCATATTAGGTCCCACTGCCTGCGGCAAGACGTCGCTGGCCACAGCATTGGCTCTTCGCATGGGCGGCGAGATTCTCTCGGCTGACTCACGTCAGGTGTACCGCGGCATGGACATCGGCACAGGAAAGGACCTTGACGACTACGTCGTAGACGGTCATGCCATCCCCTACCATCTGATAGACATCTGCGCCCCGGGAACGAAGTACAACCTGTTTCAATATCAGCAGGACTTCCTGAAAGCCTATCAGGACATCCGCCGTCGCGGCGCACAGCCCATCCTTTGCGGCGGCACCGGACTCTACATAGAATCGGTACTGGGCGGCTACGCCCTCTCGCCAGTGCCACAGAATCCCGAACTGCGGCAGCGGCTTGAAGGGAAGACGCTCGACGAGCTCACCAACATGCTGGTAGCGCTGAAACAGCAAACGGGCTCGAACATGCACAACACCACCGACGTGGACACCGCCCAGCGGGCCATAAGGGCCATAGAAATAGAGACCTACAACCTGCAGAATCCCACCGAGCGGCGCTCTTTTCCACGCATACCTTATATAATAATAGGTGTTGACATCGACCGCGACGAGCGCCGGCGGCGCATCACCGAGCGCCTCAGGCAGAGACTCGACGACGGCATGGTGGACGAGGTGCGCTCCCTGCTTGCACAGGGCATTCCGGCAGACGACCTCATCTACTACGGACTGGAATACAAGTACGTCACCGAATACGCCATCGGCCGTCTCTCCTTCGACGAGATGTTCAGGCAGCTGGAAATAGCCATCCATCAGTTTGCCAAAAGACAGATGACGTGGTTCCGGGGCATGGAGCGCCGGGGCTTCAACATCAACTGGCTGGACGCACAGCTCCCTATGGAAGAGAAACTGGAGCGCATTGAGACACTCATAAAAGACGACAACTCATCATACTCATGAATATGGACGAAAAAGACACCCGTTGGGGCATACTCTACTGCCCACGTCGCGACATCTTCTTCCCTCAGAAACGCTGGGAGAAGATACAGAAAGTGCTCGACGCACGTGGCGTGTGCTACGACAAAGTGCAGAGCGAAAACACAGAAAGCGTGGAACGACTGTGCAACATGCTCATCAGCAATGGCTACAAGACCATCGTCATCGTTGGCGGCGACTCGGCGCTCAACGATGCGGTAAACTGTCTGATGCAGGCACCCGAGGAGGTGCGCAGCCAGATACATCTCGGCGTGATTCCCAATGGCGTGATGAACGATTTCGCCCGTTATTGGGAGTTCGACGAGGACAATGTGGAGCAGACCGTTGACTGGCTCATCAAGGGGCGCGTCAGGAAGATAGACCTGGGACGCATACGCTACGTCAACAAGAAAGGCGAGCACTGCCACCGCTACTTCCTCAACTGCATCAACATCGGCCTCGTGGCTGCGGTGATGAACCTGCGACGCCAGACGCGCCGCATCTTCGGGTCGCGCACGCTGTCGTTCATCTCGTCGTTTCTGCTCATGATTTTCCAGCGGCTGGAATACAAAATGCACCTGAAAATCAACTCCGACACCGTGAAGCGCCGCGTCATGACCGTCTGCATCGGCAGCGCACGCGGCTATGGACAAACACCCAATGCCGTGCCCTACAACGGCATGCTCGACGTCTCGGTGGTCTATCATCCTGAAGTGACGCAACTGATTGAAGGCTTTTATCTGCTCTTCACGGGTAAGTTCCTCAACCACAAGAATGTACACCCATATCGCACACAAGAAGTTCAGGTCTTTGAAGCCGCCCATGCCATGGTGGGCGTAGACGGCCGACTGATGAACACCCCCGTAGGCGAGTTCCGCATCACCATCGAGCAGGAGGTCATCAACTTCCTCATTCCTGAGTAGGCAGGCTAGATTCATGAGGTTTTACGTTCTATGTGTTTTAACGTCAATCGTCCTAAATCAATCATTAATATGTTGCGCTCATTCATGCCAGATTCATGAAGATTTACGTTCTATGCCCCGAAGGGGCGACAAAGACCTAAAGAACTGATACTGAACAAGTAACACGTTCTGTCGCCCTTTCAGGGCTGGAAGACTTTGGATGATGATAGACGAGGGGCTAGCACCCCTGTCTGTCATCTATCGCACCTTCGGTGCTTTTCCCCGGACACTAAAAAATCAGAATAATGCTACAAAAAGCCGTTCGTCTTTTGCAGGAACGGCTTTTTTTATTATCTTTGTGGCGTACTTATGAAGACTAATTCATATTTCAACTTTCGCAAGCTCTGCTTGCTTCAGTTTTAGAGGTGAGTGGTAAGAGTAGGAAGCCCCCGAGGGGGATGTTCTAACTGGG
>JAFWQE010000046.1 GCA_017509155.1 Prevotella sp. | reverse complement strand
TTACAGGAGTTACAGGAGTTCAGACAATACTTCTAACCCCTGTAAACTGACGCAAAGAGAGCCTTCAGCACTATCGTCTGAACTCCTGTAACTCCTGAACTCCTGAACTCCAAGAAGTTGAGCGAATGCGAAACTTGAATTAGTAAAAAACCCGGGAAAACGTTTGACGGTGTACGGAAAAGTTGCTATCTTTGCCCGTTGTAAGAACCACAAGGCAAGAGATATGAGAAAGGCTTTCTTCCTGTTGCTTGCCCTCATGATGGGCATGGCAGTGCAGGCGCAAGACATTGAGAAGACCGACAAGTTCACGACGGGCTACATCAACGGCACCTACGTGAACAAGTATAAGACCATCGACGGAGTGCTCTATGCCGTTGGCTATGAGGGAACACAAGACTGGATTCTGGTGCGCTACCCTGCCGGCAGCCGCAACACCACCTACACGGTGCACCCCAACTGCCGTCGCATTGCGCGCGGTGCCTTCGAGGGCGCCGCCTATCTTCGTGTCATCTACCTGCCCGAGAGCGTCAGCTACATCGGCGAGGACGCCTTCCAGGGATGCACGGCGCTGCAGGGCATCTACTTCGGCGACAGCAACTCAACGGCCGTGAAAGGCATCGAGGCAGAAGGAACCCCGTCGGACAGCGCCGAGGAGGTGGGGCGCTACGACCTCAGCGGAAGGCCCTGTACGCCATCGGACAAAGGCGTGCAGATAGTCGTCTACTCCGACTTCTCGGCCAAGACGGTCGTCGTGGAATGACGGTGTCTTTGCCACGGACAAACACGGACTCACACCGAAAGCCGTTTGTTTAGCCCATTAGAAAAAGCGACGATATGAAGACCATTGAAGAATACCTGGAGAAACCCTGCTGGGTGATAGACATCCTTCCCCAGCAGGTGCCGTCGGACAGCAAGGGGCAGTATTTCGCGATGGAGCGCTACTGGATGAAGGAACCGCAGTATGGCCAGATCTGTCAGCGCTTCTGCCGTCTGCTCTTTGGGCTGAACTGCTACCACAGCCTCTTGGTGTACCGTGCCGACAATGACACCTGGTCCAGCAACCCGCAACCCGAGGAGCTGGGGAAATGGCTCATGGACGGCATCAACCTCTGGGTGGTGATGGAGCAGGAGGACGCGATGATTACCTATTTCAAAGACGACCTGTACCTGTCGCTCTATAACCCCAGCGAGCCGCTCCTGCAGCTGGTCAGACAGCTGGCTGCGGCCGAAGGGCTGTTCGTGCGGCAAGGCGCGGTCTTTGAATAGGCAGTCCGGCCTTTGCTAGTCGTGGCGCCGCTCGCGAAACGGTATGGTCTTCGGAGGTGTAAACCACCATATTCCAAGGGGAAAAGCGGCTTTCTCAGACAAGGAAAACGCCAAAGTCGTGGGACGATGTCAATGGAATAGTCAGACAATACCAATGGAATTGTTGAACAAAAGCAATGGAATCGTTCGACGAAATCAATGGAACAGGTCGGAGAAAACAGCAGATTTGTTCGCCGCAACGGACATATTCGGGACAGAAAAGCGGTAAAGAACATGGGGGCGGATGGCGCGCGGAGATGTTCTGAAAGACATATTTGACATATTGGACAGATGAGTCAACTCTGAAAAGTCCCAAAGGGACAAAAGACCATAGGGAGGGGTAATCCGCTCTGCCGGATTTGCAATCCGGCAGCATTCGGTATGAGGATTTGTAATCCGCTTTCGTTTTCCGCATTACAAATGCTCATACTTATAGCGGTCGGATTGCAAATCCGACCGAGCGGATGTTATCTGTAGCATGGAGCATGACAAGACTATCGTCTATAACTCCTAAACTCCCAAACTCCAAAAGACATGCAGAGCTTGAGTAATTGTAAAAAGAAGAACGATATGAAGACGGAAGAAAAGAACAGACGGCCCGTAACGGAACAGGCGGGAAAACAGCTGCGGGCACTGAATGCAGCGGTGATGCTCATCCTCGCGATGACATTATGGTCGTGTGCCCACCATGACAACGACCCTCAGAAAGAGCGCATCGCCGCCCTTGCCGACAAGGTGTGGGCCTACAGTCAGAGCCATCCCGACGGCTTCACGCTCGATGTGCGCACGATGACCGAGCCGCAGGAGGGCATCGCCGTGAGCTATGCCGCCACGCAGAACAGCCATTCGCGCGGTCAGCTCGACAAGGTCGTGGAGCACGCGCTGCAGCACGACGGCTATGTGGGCGGATGGTACAACAGCGAAGACGGGCAGTACTACTTCGACAGTACGCGCCTGTTTGCCGAGAACGAGCTCAGCGATGCCATCGCGTTTGGAAAGAACAACGGGCAGCATTCGGTATTCGTGCTCTCCACCTATACCGACATCCCGCTCGACGGGAAGGTCGTGGAGATAGTGGAACGCGGCACTTTGCTCGTGGGAACCACCGGCGACTACCGGCCGCTGTCGTATCGTGAGCCGGCCACCGGCGAATACTGGGGCTTCGGCATTGAGGTGGCAGGCGAGATAGCCCGTCGGCTGGGCGTGGCCATTGCGTTTGAAGGCACGTCGTGGCCAACACTCTCGGCCGACGTGGTGGCAGAGCCCCAGCGCTTCGACCTCGCCATCGGCGGCATCACCATCACCGATGCCCGGCGCGAGACGATGCTGATGAGCGACGGCTATCTGACCAACGGAAAGACCATCCTGTGCCGCGCTGCCGATGCCGCACGCTTCGGCTCGCTCGCCGATGTCGACCAGCCAGACGTCAGGGTGATGGTGAATCCCGGCGGGCTGAACGAGAAGTTTGCCAACGAGAACCTCAGGCATGCCACCATCATCGTGTGGCCGAAGAACGAGGAGATTCCCGCGAAGGTGGCCAAAGGTGACGCAGACGTGATGATAACAGAAATAACCGAGGCACCCTATTATGTGAAGACCGACAGCCGGCTGGCGGCACCTTTGCTCAACGCACCCTTCACCCATGGGGAGATAGGCGTGCTGATGAGGAAGGGACAGGACGACTTGCTGCAAGTGGTGAACGGCGTCATCAGGAAGATGAAGGACGACGGAACGCTGCGACGTCTGCATGAGAAGTATGGGCTGAGCTATGGCTATTGATGACTGAATGGTGCGAGTGGGCGACACCAGAAAGCAAGGGAAAGGGTGGCGGACGTTAAGGAAACTTTTCCTGTTGTTACAAATTGAGTCGGGGGAGAAGAAAAAGAATCGACGAACGGTTTTCGTTTCAACTTTTTTTTATACTTTTGCTATCGTAAATCCATCGACTAACTGACGCGTCTTTCGCAAGTGATTGCGGAAGTGTTAAAACCCACCCCTGCCCCTCCCCAAGGGAGGGGTTCGCAGCGAGTGAGAAAAAGGGAAAGGGGGAAACCCACCCCTGCCCCTCCCCAAGGGAGGGGTTCGCAGCGAGTGAGAAAAAGGAAGCGGAAGGAGTATTCTCTCACCTCTCACCTCTTACCTCTCACCACTCACCTCTAAAAAAAGAGGAGCAATGCGAAGCTTGTATAACTTATTATCAATAATCATCATGAAAAGAAAGAACCTTAGAATCTTACTGATGGGCGCATGCCTGAGCGTCACGACAGCGTGGGCTCAGTTTCCCATGGGCGGTCCACAGGGACGCCCGCCATTCGGACGGCCCGTCGCAAGGGCGCCAAAGCCGGTCAACTCGCCACTCATCGTGTGTAATGCCGACAGCACCGTCACCTTCCAGTATCGCAACGACAAAGCCAAGAAGGTGCAGGTGGACGTACAGTTTGCCGGACGCCACGACATGGTGCGCGATGCTTCCACAGGACTGTGGACGGTGACGCTGGGACCTGCAGCCCCCGACATGTATCCGTATTGCTTCATCGTTGACGGCGTGAGCATCATGGACCCGCTATGCGACCAGTATTTCCCCAACGAAGGCTTCAAGAACAGCCTGCTGGACATCGCCTCCAGGCAGGGACCAATGGTTCACGACGTGACGGACGTACCCCACGGGCGCGTGGAATACGTGCACTACTATTCCAAGAGTCTCGGAGCAACCAACAATGCCGTGGTCTACCTGCCGCCAAGCTATGCCATGAGCCGCGACCGCCACTATCCGGTGTTCTACCTCATCAGTGGCACCACCGACACCGAAGAGGTGTACTATAAGGTGGGACGCGTGAACTACATCATGGACAATCTGGTGGCGCAGGGAGCCGCGCAGGAGATGATTATCGTACTGCCCTACGGCAATCCCTTCCTGCTTTCGCCGGCACCGCGCGAGGGGGGAGGCATGCCGCAGCTGCAGTTCGGAGGCGACGTGTTCAGCCGTGACCTCAACGAAGACCTCATGCCATACATCGACAGCAACTACCGCACGCTGGCCGATCGCGACCATCGGGCCATCGGAGGCTTCTCGCGAGGAGGCAACCAGGCGCTGTTCAACGGACTCTCGCACCTCGACAAGTTCTCCTATCTGTGCAGCTACAGCTCGTTCACCTCGACCGACATTCCGCATGTCTATGACAATGCCGGCGAGACCAACAGTCTGATTCACCTGTTCTGGCTCGGCGTGGGAACGGACGACTTCCTCTATGGCAACGCACGCGACTACATGGAGTTCCTCGACAAGAAGGGCATACGCTCGGTCAAGGAGTTCACACACGACAAGTATGGACACACATGGATGAACGCACGTTTCTTCCTCGACAGGACACTTCGCCTGCTGTTCAATCCCGTGGCAGCAGACGGTGCCATGCGCCATTGGAAGCCTGCACCCGAGGCATCGGGACAGGAGCCGCAGTTCACGCCGGGAGTCATGGCGCGCATGTTCCCCAAGCCCATCATCTCGCCAGAGTATCAGGCCGACGCCATCACGTTCCGCTTCAAGGCGCCCGACGCTCAGCAGGTGCTCTTCGTGAGCGAACTGCAGCAGGAGCCGATGGCGATGAAAAAAGATGCTGACGGCGTATGGGTCATCGACATCAGCAAGGGACAGACGGGACAGCAGACGTGGCCGACGTTCACCTATTATTATTTAGTGGACGGAACGCCCGTGGCCGACCCCAACAACATGTATCTTTCGCCCGCCAAGGGCTTCAAACCCAGCGTGTGCAGCCATCCACAGGAACGCTACAGTCTGGCCTCCATGGGCGACATAGAGCACGGGCGCACAGGCTACGACCTGAACAGCGGCGAGGCTTGGTATTCGTCGCCCATAACGAAGAACCGTGTGCGACCCACCTTCGTGCAGCTCATCCCCGGTGAGGGTGACACGATGGAGAGCTGGTTCAAGGTCGGTGGCGCCGACGTCATGGCCGATGTCCTGATAGCAGAGGGGAAAACCAAGCCATGCATCATCACCACCAGCAAGCTGGATTTCCTGCACCCCGTCTTCGGACCGCAGCCGGACGTCAAGGTGAAGACCCTTCGCGCCGACGACTACAAGACATGGGATGAGCGAAGAAAGGCGCTGGAGAAACTCCTCCTCAGCCTTTGATTCCCTCGCGGAGCTTGAAGGTAAATGATAATGGAGGAGTTACAGGAGTTCAGGAGTTCAGGAGTTGCAGACGATAGTTTAATAAGCAGATAACGCATAAAAGTGACGTCTGTAACTCCTGTAACTCCTGAACTCCTGTAACTCCTAGACTTTAACTCCTAAACTAGAACTACCTCTCCTGTATGTTTTTGAACTTCTTCCAGCCGTCGGCTTTCTTGTAGGCACCGGCCGTACCCCGCGGTACCAGCAGCACGGCATGCTTGACGTCGCACACATGTTTCATGACCGGCGGCAGGGCAAAGGGCACCACGACCTGTTGGAGGCGGTCGCAGTCGTAGAGCAGACGGTCGCCGAGGATGGTGGCTGACGGTGGAATGGTGAACATCGTGAGCGACTCGCACTTGCGGAAACACTCGTCGCCGATGGACAGCAGCGTCGGCGGCAGGTTGATGGCCGTCAGCGACTTGCAGGCGTAGAAGGCTTCGCGCCCGATGGCCGTCAGTTGTGGCGGCAGGCTGATGGTCTGCAGCGAACTGCAGTTCTTGAAGGTGCGCTCGGGCAGTTGTGTGAAATGATGTGGCAGGGTGGCGCTGACAAGGGAACTGCAGCCGCTGAAGAGACTGGTGCCCATCTGCTGGAGTCCCTGTGGCAAGGTCACCATGGTGAGGCCCTGACAGTCGCGCAAAGCATCGTTGCCAATGGCGACAAGGGTCTCGGGCAGCATGATCTGCGTGAGACCTTTGCAACCTCTGAAGGCGTCGTTGCCAATTTGCTGCAGGCTTTGTGGCAGGGTGATGTAGTGCAGGGCCGTGCATCCCTGGAAGGCTGCGTCGTCGATTCGCACCACCGACCGTGGTACTTCTACGACACCTTGCCGACCGGCAGGACAGCACAGCAACACGCTGAGGTCTTTGGTGCAGAGCAGTCCGCCGATGTCGGCGTAGTGGGCATTGCCCTGCTCAACCACGATGCTGGTCAGCCGATGGCATCCTTCGAAGGCGCTGACCGCCAGTTTTCCAACGTTGGCGGGTATCAGAATCTCCTCCAGCGCACTGTTGGCAAAGGCTCGTGAACCAATCTCCGTGATGCCGGCAGGCAGGCTGACCTGCTGGATGGCAGTGTTGGCGAAAGCCTCGTAGGCAATGACCGTGAGCCGCTCGGGAATGGCGATGGCCTTCAGGCTTTTGCAGTCGTAGAAGCATCCTTTGCCGATTTCCACCACCGTGGACGGAATCCTCACTTCCTCCAGGCGGTTGCAGTAGCGGAAGGCATCCTGACCAAGGACTTCAGTATGCGGCGACAGCTCCACCATTTCGAGCTTGCTGCACGATGAGAAGCAGTTGTCGCTGATGGAGCGCAGGTGCATCGGCATGATGATGCTGCGCAGCCCGCTCCAGTTGTAGAACGCGTAGGTGGGCAGCGCCTCCAGTGGCCTGCCGTGGCCATTGCGGGCTGTCTTCACGAAGGTGGCGCGTTTGAGGTCGAGGTTCAGATACGGGTGCACGGTGCGTCCGCGGGAGTCTTTCACGGAGCCGCGGTTGGCAATGGTCTTCAGGAACTTCAGGTCGGCCTCGTCGATGACGCCTGAGATGCGCACAAGCCTGATGTCGTTGACCTTTGCGGCCGGAATCATGTTGTGCAGTTCTCCGGCTTTGGAGGTGCTGATGTCGGCAACCTCACCGCGGATAGACACATTGTCGCGTGAGCGAGAACCAAAGATGCCTTGGGCGTGGACCCCGCTCACCAGTGGCTGTGCCATGGTCAGCGTGGCCAGGGCAAGCAGCGTCAGTACGGTTCTTTTCATTTGCTTGTTTCTCCTTTTGTTCATCATTGTTTGGGTTTCTTGTTTTTCTATTGTCTTCTTTTTTCGTTGATTGTCTTTTACAAAAGTAGTAAAAGTGGGGCATTCTGATGGCTATGGCGCTTTAGATTTAACGTTTTTTATGTCGGAAAGGTCCCTCTCAGCATGGTGTCGCAGTGTCTGGACGGTAACAATCAACCGCTTTGGCAACCTTTTTTGTTTCTTTCTGCAAATATTTTTTGCTCGTTTGAAAAAAAATTGTACCTTTGTGCCTGTATAATCATCAACTTATTTCATTTATGGCAATTGTATTAATTATTTTGGTAATTATCGTGGTGCTGGCCCTGCTTGTGCTTGGCTACTTCATCTCCACACAGCGTTCGTTGGTCAATCTTGACGAGTTGTGCAAGAATGCTCTCAGTCAGATTGAAGTTCAGCTCAATTCTCGTTGGGACGCTTTGCTCGCCCTGGCCCAGACAGCTGGTCAGTATGCAAAGCACGAGTCGGAGACGCTCATCAACGTGATACGTCAGCGCCGAGGCGAAGACGTCAACACGCCTGCCGCTGTTAATGAGCAGCAAGGCGCGCTTCAGCAAGTCGTGGGCCGACTGCTTGCCATTGGTGAGGCCTATCCCGACCTGAAAGCCGTTGACATGTACAAGGAAGTGACAGAGGGAGTGCGCACCTATGAGGAGAATGTGCGGATGTCGCGCATGATCTACAACGACACCGCCACCAAGATGAACCGCATGGTGCGTCAGTGGCCGTCGTCGATTGTGGCCTCTATTCTGAATTTCGGACAGAAGGAATACCTGAAGACCGACCAGGAAGAGAAAAAAGCCTATCCGAATCTCAATGATGCATTCAGAGCCTGACCACGCCCATAGAGTGGTGCCGATGCGCCACTTGCGGCTGCTCATCCTTTTGTTTGTGGCGATGCTGTGTGGCAGTGTCGCACGGGCTTCCCATTCCCTTCACGACCTTCAGATAAAGGTGGTGCTGAGCAAGAATGGTGATGCCCATATCACGGAGACGCGCCAGATGACCATCGACACGGATGGAACGGAGTGCTACATCGTCATCGGCAACCTGAACGGCAGTGAGGTTCGCGACCTTCAGGTGAAGGATGAGACGGGTCTCGACTACACCAACATCGGCCACTGGGACATAGACAAGAGCCGCTCACAAAAGGCCGGACGCTGCGGCATCGTGCGCAAAGAGAAAGGCTACGAACTGTGCTGGGGCATCGGCGATGCCGGCGAGCGCACATACATCACGAGCTACACGGTGACCGGACTGGTGAAGGACTATCCCGATGCCGATGGTTTCAACTACATGTTTGTGGCTCGCAACATCAAGCCGCTAGCGAAGCACGTGCACCTCATCATCGTTCCCGAGTGGGCGGAAGAGGAAGACAAGCAGACCGCCGTGGCCGACACCACCAGCCTGAATTACGACAACACCGGCGTGTGGGGATTTAACTTCCGTGGCGAAATCAACGTGGTGGACGGCGCCATCGTGGCAGAGAGCTCCGAGCCATTCATCGACGAGAGCGCCATGATTGTGATGGCCCGCTTCGAGAAAGGTGTCTTTGATCCCGAGATGAAAGGCCAGGACACCTTTGAGCAGCTGAAGGAAAGAGCCTTCGAAGGCAGCGACTACCTGGAAGAAGAAAGCAGCGCGTCGTTATCCGATGTGCTGGAGACAATGGCCTACATACTGTTTTTCTTAGTCGTTCCCGTCGTTGCCCTCATCTGGTACATCGTATACATGGTGCGCGCCCGCAAGAAGGTGAAAGAGAACCTGGTGTACTATCGTGGCATTCCTAACCACGGCAATCTCGAATGGGCCAATGGCGTGTTCAACGCCTACCGCTTTGTTGGCAGCAACTATGACGACCTGCTGGCCGCCAATGTGCTGAAACTGGTGAACCTCGGTGCCGTCGGCATAGAGCAAGGATTCAATGCAAAGGGCAAGCTCATACAGTTCTTCGTCATCCGCAACCTTCCTTCGCCCGAGCAGCAGTCGGACCTTCTGCGCCAGATTCACAGAATCTTCGTCCTTGCCGCCGGCGACGATGCCGTGCTGGAGCCGTGGGAACTGAAGCAGTGGATGAAAGACCGCCACAACCAGGGCATCACCGACAGGTTCATCAACACGCTCCACGTGAAGACCAGTGTGAGCGACTACAAGTACCAGCTTGAGGAAGTGCGCCAGTTATATGGTCTGAAGAAGTATCTCAAGGACTTCTCTTTGCTTGGCGAACGCCATTTGCAAGAGGTGTGGCTTTGGAAAGACTACATGATCTATGCAACGCTTTTCGGCATTGCTGACCAGGTGATTAAGGACATGAAGAACATCAATCCTCAGTTCTTCAACATGGATGTGGTGGCCAACACCATGGCCGACACGATGACGTTGCCCGTTATCTACTCTGCTTTCAGTCGTAGTACGCGTAAGGCCGTCGACGCGAAGGCACAGCGCGAAGCCCGCGCTTCTGGTCGCGGCGGTTCCTCGTCGTGGGGCGGCGGCGGAGGCTTCTCCGGCGGTGGTTCCGGCGGCGGCGTCAGGTGATGACTGGAGTTCAAAGGCTGGAAAGACAGACGCAGAGGAGTTCAGGAGGTCAGAAGTACAGGAGTTCAGACGAGAGTTTCAGCACTTATATGTGCTTATGAAACCGATAGCGTGTCGTCCGGTCTCCTGCACTTCTGAATTCTTGAACTCCTTTGTTTTTGTTCCCATGCGCTCATGAATGACAGGAAAAAACACGCGAAAAGCGGCGCCGTGCGTCGTTTTTCTATATTTTAACGCGCCAAAGAGCTGTTTTCTTGAAAATTAACCGTAACTTTGCAGGCAAAATTGCAAAATTATAAGAAAAGACATGGCACAAGAAGACGTTTTCAAGAAGATTGTCTCCCACTGCAAGGAATACGGATTTGTGTTCCCCAGCAGCGAGATCTATGATGGTTTAGGAGCTGTTTACGACTACGGTCAGAACGGCGTTGAGTTGAAAAACAACATCAAGGAGTATTGGTGGAAGTCAATGGTCCTGCTCCACGACAACATCGTGGGCATCGACTCCGCCATCTTCATGCACCCCACGATATGGAAGGCCAGCGGTCACGTTGACGCCTTCAACGACCCGCTGATAGACAACCGCGACTCGAAGAAGCGCTATCGCGCCGACGTGCTCATCGAAGACCAGATAGCCAAATACGAGGAGAAGATGCAGAAAGAGGTGGACAAGGCCCGCAAGCGCTTCGGCGACTCGTTCGACGAGCAGATGTTCCGCCGGACCAATGCGCGTGTTCTCGAGAATCAGCAGAAGCGCGACGCCTTGCATGAGCGCTATGCCAAGGCCATGAATGCCATGGACCTCGACGAGCTGAAGCAGATTATCCTCGACGAGGAGATTGTGTGTCCCATCAGCGGCACCCGCAACTGGACCGACGTAAGACAGTTCAACCTGATGTTCTCCACGGAGATGGGCGCCTCGGCCGACAACTCCATGAAAGTGTACCTGCGTCCCGAAACCGCACAGGGCATCTTCGTCAACTACCTGAATGTTCAGAAGACCGGTCGCATGAAGATACCCTTCGGCATCGCCCAGATAGGAAAAGCCTTCCGCAACGAGATCGTGGCACGCCAGTTCATCTTCCGTATGCGTGAGTTCGAACAGATGGAGA
>JAFWQE010000045.1 GCA_017509155.1 Prevotella sp. | reverse complement strand
TGCCCCAGATGAAGATGATCATTTCTTTTGCCCCTGCTGGGCGTACCTTGGCGATAACATGATCCCCCGGGCGTTGCCCTGGGCTAGTTGCTGCTGGCCTTCCAGGCCGATTATTTCAGATGTGTATAAAGAGTAGGTTTAGGGAGGGAGAGGTGAGAGGACACCTCTTTCGCTTCTCTTTTATGAATATATTCTGGGCTTGCCCGCATTCCTCTCACCTCTTACCTCTCACCACTCACCTCTAAAACTGAAGCAAGCAAGCTTTCGAAAGTTGAATTTCTTATCTGATATGCGGGCGGATACGCTGATCCGCCCCTACAAAGCCCAGACTTCTTCGCTCTGACATGTTCGGTAGACAGCCGTTATTCTATAATGTACGTGCGAGGCAAATGCCTTCGTAACGTGGTAAAGAAATCGTTAAATAATGTTACAAACAAAAAAGTTAAAGGTACTTTGTATTGCAAGGTACTTAGTTTTTGCCTATCTTTGCACACGGAATCATCAATCAGAAGAAAATGAACATAGAAAATGCAAAATCACAGATGCGCAAGGGCATGTTGGAATACTGCGTGCTTTTGCTGCTGAAAAACAGGCCGTCGTATGCCAGCGACATCATCCAGCAGCTGAAAGCGGCCCAGTTGCTCGTGGTGGAGGGCACGCTCTATCCGTTGCTCAACAGGCTGAAGAAAGACGGGCTCTTGGTCTATCGATGGGAAGAATCGTCGCAGGGACCGCCACGAAAATACTATGCGCTGAGCGACACCGGAGCACAGTTTCTGGAAGGGCTCAACGAGGCTTGGTCAGAACTCTCTAATACCGTTAACTATCTGAAACAAAACAACATCACATCAAACATTGAATAAAATGAAAAAGAACATCACCATCAACCTTTGCGGACGTCTCTTTCAGATAGACGAAGATGCCTACGAGATGCTGCAACACTACATAGAGTCTCTCCGTTCGACATTCGGCAGAGAGGAGGGAGGCGACGAAATCGTGGACGATATAGAGGCCCGCATCGCCGAACTGTTCGACGAATTGCGCCAGCAAGGCGTTGAGGCCGTTACCATTGACCATGTGAAGGACATCATCACCCGCATCGGAGAACCCGAGCAGTTGACAGGTGGCGACGAGGAGACGAATGGCGAAAGCCGAAACGGTCACCGCTTCGATTCCCTCCATTCAGCCGCCGATGGCATTCGTGAGGAGATAAAGACAAGAACGGCAGGCAAGAAACTCTATCGCAACCCAAAGGACAAGATGCTGGCCGGCGTGTTGTCGGGACTGGGCGCCTACACCAATACCGACCCCGTCATCTGGCGTCTCATTGTCGTGTTGCTCTTCTTGTTCTATGGCTTTGGCCTTCTGCTTTACATTGTGCTGGCCATCATTATTCCCGAGGCCAGAACGCCGGAACAGCTGCTTCAGATGGAAGGCAGAGACGTGACGCCGCAGAACCTCGGCGACGTGGTGGCAGGACAGGACGCGCAGATGGTGCAGCGACCGAGCTTCTTGCGCACGTTGTTGTCGGTATTCCTTAAGATAATGGTCGGGTTCTTTTTGGCCATTGCAGCCGTGTGCGGTCTGGCCCTCCTGGTCTGCCTGTTGCTCATTGTCATCTCCTTCGTCGTCGTGTTCACCGTTCCAGCGGCAACACGGTTGAATCTGCCCTTCGACATCGGCTATCTGAACCTGCCGGAAGTTTACGCCGGTCATCCGTGGGTGGTGGCAGCCTTCATCGTGGCGCTGTTGATGGCATTGTTCATTCCCCTCTATTCCATCGGTCACATGTTGCTCTCGAAAGCCGGCAAGACACAGCCCATGGGCATAGGCCAGCGCATCATGTGGGTGGTGCTCTGGGTGGCTTCCATCTGTACGCTTGTTCCTTCGCTCATCTGGATTCAGGAAAAGGCTTCTGAGCGTTATCAGGCAGAATATGCAAAAAAACATTCCTATCAGGGCGTGGTGATGAGCGACGACGACAAGAACTACCTGCGTCAGGGTGGCTGGACACTGCTCAAACACGACAACTGCGCCCACTACACCTATAGCGGTGACTACTATAACGGCGATGGCAGCGTTCGCTATCTGGACGCATGGAACGAGGATTGCAAGGAAGTGTATCAGGCTGAGCGAAAAGAGGCCGTGGAGCCAGGCGTCTACAGACTGAGCTGCATTGCCAGAGCCGAAGGACCCGGTCCGTGTATCTATGTCATCGGCGATGAGAAGCACATTGCGCAGATTCCCGTCTATGGCGACAAAGGCGGCGAGCTGGCCGAACAGATTCGACTGCTGAAGTCTGACAGCTTGGCTGCTACGACCGACGTACCTGCTGGAAAGCGCGTCACTCATCGGGTGCAAATGAACGTGATGGGCATCAAAATCGAGCTCAATCACGACGATGAGCTGACAATCAACGACGAGGTGGTGGACCAGTATCGCGTCAAAGAAGGCATGGGCTGGTCGGTTGTAACCATCGACAATATCGTTGTCAAGGGCGACTCCATCGCCTATGGTGTCTCCACGGACAAAACCTTTACAGGCAAACCTTGCCAGGCCAAATGGTTCTCGGCCACGGACTTCAAACTGACGCGCACAGGAGATTTGCCATGAATAGTAACACATGCAGACCCCACCCCTGACCCCACCCCTTGGCCCTAAACAGGGGAGGGGCAGGGGTGGGGTGTAAGTCTTTCGTGAACAAAGGAAGTGTTCACCCCACCCCTACGCCCCTCCCCTAAGATGGGATCCGCTCGGTCGGATTTGCAATCCGACCGCTATAAGTATGAGCATTTGTAATGCG
>JAFWQE010000008.1 GCA_017509155.1 Prevotella sp. | reverse complement strand
TACGACGGTCAGGCTCAGTATTTCCGCGAGGCTGTGGCCAAGCATCTGGCTGACTGGTGCGAGCAGAATGGCTACGACCTGTACAACAGTGGCCTGAAAATCTACACGACCATCGACACCCGTATGCAGAAATATGCCGAAGAAGCTGCCCGCAAACAGATGCAACAGGTGCAGCGCAACTTCAATTCGCATTGGGCAGGTCGCCAGCCTTGGGTCGATGAACATGGCGTCGTCATTCCCGACTTCATTGAGAGCATTGCCCGTCGTACATCTTTCTATAAGCACCTCAAGCAACGTTTCCCCAACGAACCCGATTCCGTGGATGCCTATATGAACCGCCCCCATACTGTCAAGTTGTTCGACTACGACGAGGGAACCATCGAGCGCGAGATGTCGACGATGGACAGCATCCGCTACATGGTGAGCTTCATGCATTGTGCCTTCGTGGCCATGGAGCCGCAGACAGGCGCCGTCAAGGCATGGGTGGGCGACATCGACTTCGACTCTTGGAAGTACGACAAGGTGGAAGCCATGCGCCAGCCAGGTTCAACCTTCAAGCTCTTCGTCTATACCGAGGCCATGAACCAAGGCCTCACTCCCTGCGACAAGCGTCGCGATGAGCGCATTTCCATGCAGGTATGGGACGCCAAGAAGAAGAAAGAGGTTACCTGGGCACCTACGAATGCCAACGGCTACTTCACGGGCGACTCCATGTTGCTCCGCACGGCCTTTGCCCAGAGCATCAACTCCGTGGCCGTCCGTCTGGGTCAGGAGATGGGCATCAAGCGCATCGCCGAGACTGCCCATCGCATGGGCATCACGAGTCCTTTGGACGAGACGCCGGCTTTGGCACTGGGTTCCAGCGACGTGAACCTGTTGGAGCTCACGGGTGCCTATTGCACCATCGTCGATGACGGACGCCAGCACGATCCTTGCCTTGTGACGCGCATTGTCGACAAGGACGACAGGGAGGTCTATGTGGCACCGCTCAGCACTGAACAGTCCATTCCGTACAAGAGTGCCTACCTCATGCAAGACCTGCTGAAGAGCGGACTCACCGAGCGTGGAGCCACTTCCATGAGCCTCTGGGGATACATCGGAAAGTATCACGATGCCGAGTTTGGCGGCAAGACAGGTACCTCGAACAACCACTCCGATGCCTGGTTCATGGGCGTCAGTCCCAAGCTTGTCGTAGGTGCATGGGTAGGCGGTGAATACCGTTGCATCCATTTCCGTACGGGAGCACTCGGACAAGGCAGCCGTACGGCACTTCCTATCTGCGGCTATTTCCTCGAATCGGTATTGGGCGACCCAGCCTTCAAGCACTATCGTGCACGCTTTGAGAAGCCTAAAGATCCCGACATCACTTCCGATATGTACATCTGCCAGACGTACTACGCACCGCGTTCCTATGACTTTGAAGACGACAGCCTGGCCCTTGACGACGAACTGATACTCGACGACGAAGGCAATCCCATCCCTCAGGAGGAGCCCGTCTAC
The DNA here is from genome assembly GCA_017509155.1 of Prevotella sp. Taxonomy (GTDB): domain Bacteria; phylum Bacteroidota; class Bacteroidia; order Bacteroidales; family Bacteroidaceae; genus Prevotella. The sequence continues at coordinate 1,042 of JAFWQE010000008.1, read as the reverse complement.
ACCGAAGAACCTGTAGCAACTGAGCAGAAGGAACTCTAACGGCCTCGTACGCTTCCATTTTCGTATCTGTTTTATTGTCAGCAAAGCCATTGTTGGCCACATTATTAACGCCTAAGGCAGGATGATGAACATCGACTTGAACAATCCCGAGATGCAGAACGCACTCCAAATAGTGCAGTTCACGCGCCACTCGCTTTTCCTTACGGGAAAGGCAGGTACGGGCAAGTCGACGTTCCTACGCTACATTGCTGCCACGACAAAGAAGAAGCACGTCATTCTGGCACCCACAGGCATAGCGGCCATCAATGCGGGTGGCTCCACGCTGCACAGCTTTTTCAAGCTCCCGTTCCACCCCTTGCTGCCCAACGACAGCCAGTACTCACCGCGCAAAATCCGTGAAACGCTGAAGTACAACAACGAGAAGCGCAAGCTGCTCCGCGAGGTTGAACTCATCATCATCGACGAGATTTCGATGGTTCGTGCCGACATCATCGACTTCATCGACAAGGTCCTGCGCATCTACTGCCGCAACATGCGCGAGCCCTTTGGCGGAAAACAGCTTCTGCTCGTGGGCGATATGTACCAGCTTGAGCCCGTCGTGCGCGAGGAGGAGCGCCAGTTGCTCATGCCCTTCTACCCCAGCAGCTACTTCTTCGATGCCCGCGTGTTCCGTACTTTCCAGCTGGTGAGCATCGAGTTGCAGAAGGTTTACCGCCAGAGCGACCCCGTCTTCATCAACATACTCGACCACATCAGGACTGCCCACGTGGCATCTGCCGACATTGCCCTGCTCAACAAGCAGGTCGGTGCCGAGCTTGAAGACGACGGCCACCTGTCCATCACCCTCTCCACTCGTCGCGACACCGTCGACTTCATCAACGACCAGCAGCTGTCGCAGTTGCCTGGCGATCCCACCATCTTCAATGGCATCATCCGCGGAGAGTTCCCCGAGAGCAGCCTGCCAACCCCTATGGAACTGGAACTCAAGACCGGCGCTCAGGTACTGTTTGTGAAGAACGACAAGGAGAAGCGTTGGGTGAAC
>JAFWQE010000044.1 GCA_017509155.1 Prevotella sp. | reverse complement strand
CCACCAGGTGGGCGAGCTGCGCGAGGTGATCCAGGAGTGCCCACGGCTGAAGGTGGTCATCGGCCACTTCGGCATGCCCGTGGCCGAGGGGTGGGAGAGCCAGCTGCGCCTCTGCCTCAACGAGAACGTCTACATGGAGAGCGGCGGCATCACCTGGCTCTACAACTCCGAGTTCTACCCCTTCCCCACGGCCATCAAAGTCATCCGCCAGGCCATCGACACCGTGGGCGTCGGGAAGCTGATGTGGGGCAGCGACTACCCCCGCACCATCACCGCCATCACCTATCGCATGAGCTACGACTTCATCAGCAAGAGCACCCTCCTCACCGACGACGAGAAGACGGCATTCCTCGGCGCCAATGCCGAGCGCCTCTACAGCTTCAAGAACCTGCCCGAGCTGCCCTACATCAAGAACATGTCGGAGTGAGTGGATGCAATAGCAGCTTTGAAGAGACATGGCAAACTCCCTGGCCAAGCGACTGACCTTCCGCATCATGGCGGTGGTGGTGGCGATGATAGCTGTCATCTCCTGCATCGTGTATTTCTCGGTGCGTGAGTATATGCTCGACGAGGCGCAGGGGCGCTACATGGGCATCTTGATGAAGCTGCAGGGGGAGTTGCGGCGCCGGCTGTCCGACGTATATGTGGCCACGCCTCCATCCTGAAGGGCCTGAACCCCGAAGTGAAGGAGGTGTTCCAGCTGAGCGGATTCCTACAGCTCTTCAAAGTTGAAAACTGACTTACGACAGAATGCGGATAATCATCAAAAAAAACACTCGAATTTCTTTGTGATTCGTTTTTTTTCGTATCTTTGCAACGAAATTTGTAAAACTAAACTCAGACTTGGTTAAAAACAATTACGATTTACAACAAACAAAACTATAAAACCGATGAGAAAAAAAACTGTTAATCTTTAGCCTATTGATGTTTGCCCTGATGGCAGGGGCGCAGGATTTTAGGCTTTTCTACGCCAACAACGTCACTGACGTGACCGACTTCGACAATATTACAGAGCCGAATTCCGGTCTTAATTGGCGTCAAGTTACCGACACCGACATGGACGGCAACCAGGCCGAGGTGTACGCGGTGCATCAGATGCTGGCCTCGACAAGCATGAAGGGACTGGCACAGCAACAGCAGTTCTGGCGCATGCGCGACCACACGCTGCTCTGTTTCCACATAGAGGACGACAACCCCTCGAAGCCCGACATGTACGAGGTGGTTGTGGAGGAGCCCGTGACAGGCCAGAAGAAGACCCTGACGGTGACGAAATACTTCTTTGTGAACGTGCCGCTGATCGACATGACCCGCACCGAGTATTTCATCAACGTCTCGCGTGTGTCAGACCCCACCCAGTGCATCCACTTCAGGTACAACGTCTACGGCTGGAACGACGACAACCTCTACATCTTCCAGCTCGACCGCAAGCGCCAGCTTACCAACAAAGACTACACCATGGAGTATGTCACTGGCTACATGGACGAGAACGGCTATATGCAGAACGACACTACCGAGCTGCACTTGAAGGCCAAGTCGTTTCAGAGCTTCTATGTGCCCGAGGGCCACAGCCTGATCGACGTCATTCTTGTGGGCGACGAGAACAAGCTGCGCATCAACAAGAAACGCCTACATCCGGGCATTGACATTGAAGACCGATTCACGCGTATGAGGTTGAGTCCCACCTTCGAGCTCGACAAGCACCAGGACCGTGAGCTGGTCAACTTCAACTGGCTTGGCAGCGGCCTCTTCGAGAAATACGACACCCTCTACCTCAACCTGTGGAACCACCGCAGCCAGCCCATCACTTCGGCAACAATCCATGTGGAGCAGGTCGACAGCAAGGGTCTGCCTACCCACAGCCAGGAGGTGAGATACCTGGGCTACGACAAGAAACAGAAGTGCCACAAGGTGCTGACCATGGGCAGGCCTGCCTACGTAGAGATTATGGCCAGAGGCTATTATCCCACTGTCTACAAGTACGCCGGTGCTGCCGATGAGGAGACGGGCTTCGTGAGCGAAGAACGCTGCTCCGTCGACCTCACCATGAGGCCCGGCAACTGGGACGACGAAGAAATGGTGGTCAGTTCGCACCGCTTCCTCTATCTGTTCGACGAGCGTCAGGTGGTGGTGCGCAACAAGGAGGACTACCGTCTGTGCTCCATCCTGGAACAGGAGCTTACCGGACGCCAGGCCGCCGACACCATTTCCTATTTGGAAGACTGCGGCAATTCGTTCCCCAAGCTGCTCAACAACAAGCCCATCGACCGCTTTGCCCAGATGGAGATTACCTTCTCACGTCCGAAGGGTGGCACGACGCCTTCGAGCACGCTCACCTGTACGGATATAGACAGCCAGGTGACACGCGAGGCGAAGCAGGAGGATATCATTGTGGTGAATGCCAACGACTTCACGTCGTTCAGCCGCGACTACTACTTCGTGCGCTACGACCTGATTGGGGCCATACAGAAGGGCGAGGTGGCACGCCTGACGCTGACGGCCGGTGACCTCTCGCTCGACGATTTCCCCCTGCTTTGCTACTCTGATTTCGACCGCAAGCAAGCACAGGATATGGCTAACAAATATGCCAACGACAATGCCACCGGCGCACCGCCCAAGGGCAGCATTATGAGTCGTTCCCTTTGGTCGGCATCGAATACTTTCGACTGGTGGGATAACCCGACACTGGCCTCGCGCAAAATAGACGACCCCCATGCAGGTACCGAAGAAGATGATGATGACGGGGGCGATGCTTTTGCCGATGCCGGCTTGGACATCAAGCTACCCATTACCCTCAAGTTTAATGTGCGTCCTGTCGACATCTACACAGGCATTCAGATTGATTTCCTGAAACAGATTTTTGTGTTCAATGTTTCTCTCAAATACAACAACAAGGACGATGGTGGCGATGAGACAAGCGAACTGCGTAAGGAATTAAGAGAAGACGAGGAAAGCCAATGGTGGGGTAAGGAAGACAGTAAAGTCAAAGGTAACGCTGTAGGAGATGACCATGAATATGACCGCTGGGTATATGAGGAGATTGACGATATCTATAACATCAACTCCAACTACATTGGCGGCGGCTTTTTCGGCGGTGGCACCATTACGCTGCGGACGCCTATAACGAACTGGAAGAAGATGCAGCTCACTGAGGCTGCGGGAAATTTTGGATTTGGCTATGCCATGGCGTGGGATCTCTTCAAGGCTCACCCCAAGCTTGCTGATCTCAAAAGAGTCCTGGATAAGGTAAGCATTTTCAGTTTCAGTTTAGCCGCTGCTTTTGAAGCCAGTCTTCAGCTTGACCTCGGCATACACTCTTATGACTCGGATATGAACTCTTCAATGAATAGTTCCAACATGGGCGCTTTTGTACAGGCCTCCCTCAAGGCAAAGGTCGGTGCTACGCTTGAAATGGCTCCCGGAGAATGGGCGAAGAAAGCCAAGTCCTTCTTTAATTTCAAGGTAGGCCTTCGTGCAGGAGGTAAGCTGGGCGGCTATTTCAAAGCCGAAATACCCTTTTCAAGTAAAATCAAGAGCGCTGTGGGAATGCGTGTGCTGGGCATGGTCACAGGCGATGCTTATGCCAGCTTTAATTTTCTTGCCCTCCATGTGTCAGCAAGAGCCGGATTCCGTCTATCCGGTGATAAGCTTATTCCCGATAACGACCACAATCCTCTCCACAAAGACTTCCCCTACTGGATAGAGAAGCCCAAGGCCCGGGCTTTGGCCAACGCTTACCGCAGGTTGCCGCCACCTGAGCCCGGTGAGTTCGGAAGCCTGCTCGTAAGCGATGTGGGCATGGATGCCAATCCTCACTTCCTGGGCAGCGGCACCGTTGTATATAACGACCTGGGCAAGGTTCAGAACTACAACGACGACCAGGTGACCACACTCAACATGAATAACATGCAGAAGGAGCGCCTTTCGGAAGAGGGCATAGCTGCCTCTAACCACATGCGCTCGAAGCGTGGCGAATACGAGGTGGTGGTCTATGAACAGATTAGCAAGCAGGTGGACAACGATGCCATTACCGACGACAATGTCGTAAGCACCAGTGTTGATGCATTGTCAACCACGCGCATCCATGCTGCCTTCCGCCAGGGCAACGGACAATGGAATACCACCTCCGTGACGGGCGGCGAAAATGATGACTGCACCGACATAGGCCCTGTGGTAACGATACAGGACAACGGCAGTGCCGCCTGCATCTACAAGCACGGAAAAATCAGCTTCGACCCGACGGCTGCCGACGACTCTGACGACCCAGATGCCCCAGAGCCCTCAGAAAACTATGAAAACTACATCTTTACGGGCCAGCTAATGCTGCGCACCTATGATGGCAACAAGTGGAGCCAGCCCACACCGCTCTTCGACATTGACGACACACACATCGTAAGCAAATACGACCTCGTCATGCGCAACGACACCGCCCTCGTGGCTGCCATTGTGGGTGGGGAAGGCATGGAGCGCCAAGTGATGCGCTACGCTTCAAAGCCCATGAACGACAACAAGGTGACCTATCTTGACGACGAGCTCAACGTCAACGACTTCTTCATGCTTCGCGTAGGCCAGAACTCGGTTGTCGCCATGACCTATCAGCCTACTGACTCCATCAGCGACATCTTCGTGAAGACAGTCAACATGGACGGTACCAACGACAGCCGTATGGGTGCCGACCTGGGATTGCGCTCCAACAAGCCCTCGAAGGTGAAGATCATATGCGACCGTGCCGCCGAGAAACTCGACGACTTTGCCGTGCTGTGGATGGAGACGAACAATGTCCGCTCACGCGAGGATGGTTCTTTCGCCCTTGACAGCATGCGAACGGTGCTCAATGCCTCGCGCATACATCTTACTACTGCACCGCAGATTACGGCACCCATCACCCTGGGCGCAGAGGTTGACACCGTGCTCGTGATGATGGACTACGACGGATTCCTCGACGACGACTCCATCTCCGTAGTCTATACCCTTGCCGACCCCGAAAGTGGCGCAGGTATCATCATGCGCAGTGGCAAGGTGTTCTGCAACAACTTCGAGCATGAGGTGTCATACACCAGCTTGGCTCTGGAGAGCAGCAGCGCACTGCCCGTCAACGTGAAGATACGCAACACCGGCACGTCGGCCATCGAGAAGGTGGTGGCTACCATCAACGGACAGATTTTCGATATTCCCGACTCATACGTGGCACCGCGACGCACACGCAACTTCACTGTGATGTATCCCATCGACGATGACTTCAACGGCTACATCTCCAGCTATGTCGACGTCACCTACAACAATGTGTTTAAGTCGCGTGTCAGCCGCCGCCGTGGTGCACCCAGCAATGTGCATCATCGCTCTCCGCAGAGGACCGACCGCGTATCGGTAGGCGACGTGGACTGCATCGTTGTGAACCACAGCATTGAGAACGGCGAGAACACCTTCATCGTAGAGCTGACCGAGATGGGCCATCTGCGTCCCGACATGGGTGTGCGCGTGGGTATCTATACTCACCCCAACGGAGGCTTGCCGCTCACCGACGGCAGCGAAGTGGTGGTGCCCGCTTCTGAGTTCATACAAATGGCCGATAAGCGCAAGTATTTTGCCACTGTCACCGTAGCTGGCATCACGGAGCCCATCCAGGCATTTATCAATGCCAAGGTGATGGAGCCTGCCATAGCTGGCGACTGCTGGAATCCAGTGTCATCCTCCTACATGTCGTGCAATGCTTCGTTGGTGAACCTCTTCCCCACCGACGTGACTACCGACATCCGCCGTCCCAAGCCCATCATGGCAGGAGCGGCCGACGATGCTCACCGCGTGGCTATCGGCTTGGACAACGGAGGCGTTGTCTTCAGCAACCTCGTGCCGGGCGAAACAGTGCGCGTGTTCAGCGAAGACGGACGCGCATTCTACTGCAAGACCGCTACAGGCACCACGCTCTATGTGCCCATCCACCACAAGGGTGTCTATGTCCTCAGCGCTGGAGAGGAAGTGTTTAAGTTCCAATACTAATCTGCACGATTCATGCTATTTGAAATTTAGAATGAAGAATTTAGAGTTGTTCTCGCCTCGCTGCGATAGCTCTCAATTCTAAACTCTTCATTCTAAATTCTAAAGAAAAAACAACATAACACAACAACGAACCAACAACAATATGAAAAAGACCATTCTACGACTGGCGCTGTGCTTGATAGGGCTACTGCCATCCATGGCTACAAGCGCTGACACATGGGAGAACCACCGCGAGGCCCTCGACTATGAGGGCAAGGGCTCGCTGATAGACCCCATCGTCATTAGCACGCCAGGCCAGCTGGCAGAGTTTTCACACATGGTGAACGAAGGCAGACACCCCGATGGCATGGTTGCCGTGCTGGCCAACGACATCGACCTCACTGCCACCGACGGCAACCAGCGGCGCAGCTGGGTTCCCATAGGCACCACGGCAAATCCCTACCGAGGGCTGTTCTTGGGATTCAACCCCAATGAGGAAGGATGGGAGAAGCGCGAACCACATGCCATCCGCGGCCTCTACTGCTCAAGCGGTTCTGGCCTGTCGGGGCTCTTTGGCGTATCCAGCGGTTTCATTGGCTTCCTCAACGTCATCGATGCTGAAATCAATAATCCCGATGGCATAAGCGGCATAGTGTGTGGTATCAACAATAGTTCAAGTTCCATCACCTGCTATGAGGATGTCAGCACCTTCCGTT
>JAFWQE010000043.1 GCA_017509155.1 Prevotella sp. | reverse complement strand
GAGTGAAGATTTTGCTGCCGCCGTTCATCTACCCTACATGAACTCCGGAAGGAAATTCTTCACTCTTCACTTTTCACTCTTCACTTATAATTCATGTGGAGTAAAAGAATGGCGGCAGCAAATTCTTCACTCTTCACTCTTCACTTTAAAAGACTCTTCACTTATAAAGACTCTTCACTTATTTCCCCGTCTCCTTCGGACTCCGCTTGTCGCGCTTGTAGCTGCGGTATTCATCGAGCGGAATCTCCACATCAGGCTCTTCCAGCTGTCCTTCTCGTGGTAACTGGAATTTCATATAGCGGATGTTCAGACCGCGGTCCATCCACATCCGTTCGTAATAGGTCTGAATGGAGAGTATCCTCTCCGTCTCACTGTCGAGACCACTGGCGTGATACAGGTCGTCCGTACGGAACAGCAACGGCATGTGGTTGCGCTCCACCAGATAGGAGGTATATGTGAAGAGGAAGTTGGAATCGGTCTTCAGGTGTATCGTTCCACCGTCAACAAGGAAACGGCGGTAGCGCTCCAGAAACCATGTGCTGGTGAGTCTTTTGCGCGGGCTTTTCATCTGCGGATCGCTGAAGGTGAGCCATATCTGCTGCACCTCGTCCTGCGCAAAGAAACGGTCGATGAACTCGATGTTCGTGCGCAGAAAGGCCACATTGCGCAGGCCTTCCTTCACGGCCTGCGTGGCACCCGTCCACATGCGAGCGCCCTTGATGTCAACACCAATGAAATTCACCTGCGGATAGAGTCGCGCCAGCTCCACCGCATACTCGCCCTTGCCACAGCCCAGCTCCAGCACGATGGGGTTGTCGTTCTTGAAATACTCCTCGCGCCAGCGACCTTGCATCGTGAAGGGATGCTCTTGCAACACCGAGAACGGATACTGGAACACGTTCTCATAGCTGTCCATGTCGGCGAACTTCGCCAGCTTTCCTTTTCCCATATACCAATCTGTTTTGCCTGCAAAATTACAAAAAAGATGGGAAAACAGCAAAAATGAACGCCACATCTTTTATTCGAAGACAGGGAATAGGGTGTAGGCGATAGGTGTTGGGTGCTGGTTTGTTGATGTAGAGCTATCGTTATAAGCGCTTGATAACCTATAACACCACCGCCCGACACCGGCACACATCACCCTTCATCCACCAACCTCCTACTTGTTCATCTCCCTGATGCGCCTGTCGAAGTCGCGGGCACCGCCTTTCTCACCGAAGAGTTTGGAGAGGAGGGATGTACGTCGGTTGGTGACGGTCTGCGGCGATGCACCGATGAGAGTTGCTATCTCCGTGGGTTGGAAACGTAGGCGGATGAGCATACAGACGTGGAGGTCGCGGTCAGAAAGGTCTTCATGGCGGCTGATAGCGCGCAGGAAAAGCGGCTGATGTTGACTGAAGAGCTCGTGGAGTTCGCTCCAGTCGTCGTGGTCGGGCTGCTTTCCGACCTGTGCCTTTCGATGAAGCCAGTAGACGAGGTTGGAATCGAGCAGCGTGCTCAGCCCTGCGCGCTCTTGCTCCTGCTGCAGGTTTTCTTCCGCAGCATCCATAGAACAACGAGCGTTTAGCTCTTCCTGCAATTCGGCAATATGCTGGATGAGCTCATGATACTGGCGCTTGCGCCGCCGCCGCTCTTCCACCAACACCCAACAGCCGACACCTAACACCGAGCACCCGACGCCCATCAACCCCAAGCGCCGACGCCACTTGCGCTGCGCCTGTTCATGGTCATACTGTGCCTGAAGTTCTGCCACCCGCTCGGTCGTTCCGTTTCTGCGACTACCCTGCAAAAGGCCATTGAGCATCTTGCTCAGGTCGAGCGCACGCCACTGTTCATGGTTTTCATAATAGGCCACGAGATGTTGCAGGGCCTCTATCTCCACCTCTTCATCCATCGTCTGCAACGCCTCTGCCCACAGGTCGCAGGCTTTCAGCGTGTCACCTTCTGCGGCCAGTGAGTTACCAAGTTGCAAAGCCGCAAACGAACTGGGGAACAGTTTCAGTGCCTGTTCCAACATGGCCTGTCCTTCGCTTCGCTCGTGTTTCCTCAGCTTGATGGTTCCCATGCTGGCCAGCAGTTCTGCCTGCACGGCGGGTTCCATGTTTTGATGGAGCGTGGCGGCTTGTTCGGCATACTGGTATGCACTGTCGGCCTGTCCGAACTGAAGGAAGGCACGCATCAGGCTGTTCAGCGTGAGGGCTGTTCGTGTGTTGCTACCCATCTGATGTGCCACACTGAGCGCGGCTTTGTAGTGTTGCGCCATCAGAGAATGACAGCGTGCAGCCAGGTTGAGTCGTCCAAGTGCCATGTTGGCTTCGTAGACAAGGGCATCGTCACCTAACTCTTTTGCCATGGTCTCAGACCTTTTCAGATGACCGACGGCTGTTTCCAACTGTCCGTTGTCCATACAGGTCAGTCCTCGGTGTATGAGGGTTTTGCAGAGCCTTTTCTCTTCACCTGTCCGCTCATAGTATGCCAGGCTGCGGGCAATGAGGGTGTCCTGATGCATGGTCATTCCTTTTTTATGGATGGCTTCGGTGTAGACCAGCGAGAAAAGCGCGGCATCGTCGTCGGCCGTAATCAGCTGCCGCCCGTTTTCACCAAGAAGGATATCGGGCTCCATGCCCTGCACATAGAACTTCCATATCATGACCATGGCGGAGTCGGGATGCTCTTCCACGAGCCGTTCAGCCTCGAGCAGTACCTCGTGGACTTGCCTGTCGGCGTATTCCGAGTGGTTGCCAGGCCGCTCTCGCGAGCAGCCCAGCATCACGATTATCATCGATAACGAGAGAATCAATATCAGCTTTTTCATTTTGGAGATGGTGCGTAAGGGGTGGTGGAATAGCGGTCATGTGGGGCGATGGTGTTGCTGTGCCACAGCAACATACTTGACAGTAGAGGTGAAGGGCGGTGGGAGTGGGGGCGATGTATAGGCAAACGCCAACACCTGACAACCATCACCCTCCACCTTATGCGGCATCACTTGAGTCTGAACATGACAGGCAGGAAAAAGCTGACTCGCACAGGCTTGCCTTCGTTCTTACCTGGTGTCCACCTGGGCATGGACTTCACCACGCGCAAGGCCTCCTGATCGAGCAGCGGATGACAGGGAGAAGGCACGGAGAACTCGGTCAGCTGACCGTCCTTCTCCACAACGAACTTCACAATGACACGCCCTTCGAGCTTCTGCTTTTCTGCCTCTTGCGGATAGCGAACATTGTCCATCAGGAACTTCATCATCTCACTCATGCCGCCAGGATACTGCGGCATCTCTTCGCATACGTCGTACACCACGTCCTGCTGTCCGGTCGCCGACTGAGCCTGAACCATTGTCGTGGCCATCATGAGACCAACGAACATCATCATTACCTTTTTCATCTTTCTTTTTCTAAATTAGTGGTTAAACATGTGATAGTTTCCGAAAACCACTGCAAAGGTACGTTTGAAAGGCTTTCAATGCAATAAAAATCTTACATTTGATTACACGAAGAGCACAAATGGAAAAAAGTGAAGAGTGAAAAGTGAAGAGTGAAGAATTTCCTTCCGGAGTTCATGTAGGGTAAATGAACGGCGGCAGCAAATTCTTCACTCTTCACTTTTCACTCTTCACTTAAAAGCTACTCGATGACCACGACGGTCCATCCATGCTTGTCCTCCACGGTGCCATACTGGATTCCGCGCAGCGTGTCGTAGAGCTTTCTGGAGATAGGTCCGGGCTGTCCGTCCTTGCTGAACACATAGCTCTTGCCTGTTTCCACGTCGTCAATCTTCGATATCGGACTGATGACGGCGGCAGTTCCGCAAGCGCCAGCTTCCTCAAACGTGGTCAGTTCTTCCTCGGGAATCGGACGGCGTTCCACCTTCAGACCCAGGTCTTCTGCCACCTGCATGAGGCTCTTGTTGGTGATGCTGGGCAGGATGGATGTCGACTTCGGAGTAACATAGGTGTTGTCCTTGATGCCAAAGAAGTTGGCAGCACCACACTCGTCCATGTACTTCTTTTCCTTCGCGTCAAGATAGAACTCGCAGGCATATCCCAGATCGTGGGCTTTCTTATTGGCGAGCATCGAGGCAGCATAGTTGCCGCCCACCTTGAAGGTTCCCGTGCCAAGCGGAGCTGCGCGGTCGTATTCGCGGATGATGACGTAGGGATTGGTGGAGAAGCCTCCCTTGAAATATGGTCCTACTGGCGTAACGAAGATGAGGAACATGTATTCCTTGGCGGGATGCACACCCACCTGTGCACTGGTACCAATGATCAATGGGCGCAGATAGAGGGTGGCTCCGCTCTCGTAGGTGGGTATCCACTCCTGATTGAGGCGCACCACTTTCTTTGCCATCTCCATGAACAGTTCGGTCGGTACTTCCGGCATGAGCAGTCCGCGACAGGTGCGCTGCAGGCGAGCAGCGTTCTCATCGGGACGGAACAGCCGCACCTTGCCGTCGGGACAGCGGTAGGCCTTCAGCCCTTCGAAGCCCTCCTGGCCGTAGTGAAGGCTGGTGGCAGCCATGTGCAGCTTGATGTACTCGTCGGAGCAGACTTCAATCTCGCCCCACTTGCCGTCGCGATAGTAGCAACGCACATTGTAGTCGGTAGGCACATAGCCAAACGACAGACTTGACCAATCTAAGTTTTTCATAACGATCAATTTTTATGGATTAATATGAGTATTCTTGGGAGTTGACGATGACTCGTCGGCGAGAATCTTCTTGATTTCCTCGTCGGTCTTCGTCAGTTTGTCCTTACACAGCTTGATGAGCTGCTGAGCCTCGCGCAACCGCTCTGACATCTGGTCGATGTCGAGTTCGTCGTTCTCCATCAGCTTAACGATGTCCTCCAGTCGGGCAACAGCGTTTTCGTAGTTCATGTCTTCCATCTTTTGTGAGTGATGTGTGTAATACTTGGATGAGATAAATGCTAAGTGACGACGCTCGTGATGGTGCCCTTCTGGAGCCTCGTCTGAATCTTGTCGCCTGCTTTAAGCTGTTCCGGGTCGCGCACGATGCGTCCTTCGTGCAACGTCATGCTGTAGCCTCGTTGCAGCAGGATGGCAGGGTCGAGTGCCTCGGCACGCTGACTGAGCAATGCCAGACGGTGGCGTTCGCTCATCATGCGGCGCTGCACATAGAGCGGAGCCTGCACCTTGCACCGGTCCAGTCGCTCGTTTTCACGCTGCAAGCGAGCCGAGCAGCAGGCCAGAAGACGGGCGAAACGCTGGTCGAGGTGCGACTCATAGCGCGTGCGCACCACGGAAAAGAGTGCCGGAATGGCCTGCGAAAGGCTCTGCAGGCGCAACCGCTCGACCTCCATGCGGTGGTTCACCTTATTTAATATATATTGTTGCGCCGTCTGCACCCGGTCGGCCGTCTGCTTGAGATGGCCAATGAGGAAGGCGGCAGCAGCGGTGGGCGTCTTCACCCTTGTATGGGAAATCATGTCGAGCACGCTCTCGTCGCGCTCGTGGCCGATGCCTGTGATGACGGGAAGTGGAAAGTTGGCCACATTCTCCGCCAGCAGCAACGTGTCGAAGCCCGAAAGGTCGGCCACGGCACCTCCTCCACGAATGATGACCACGCAGTCGAACTCGTCGAGGTGGTCGTTGATCTGATTCAATGCAGCTATCACACTTTGTTCCACGCCCTCGCCCTGCATGACGGCCGGGAAAAGGGTTGACTGGAAGCAGAACCCGAAGTCGTTGTGCTCAAGCTGATTGACGAAGTCGCCATATCCTGCAGCTCCGGCACTGCTCACCACGGCAATGCGCTGGGCAAAGAGCGGAAGGGCCAGCTGCTTGTTGAGGTCGAACACGCCTTCTTCCTTCAGCTGTTGCACGATTTCCTGTCTTTTGCGTGCCATGTCGCCCATCGTAAAGGTGGGGTCGATGTCGTCCACAATCCATGAGAAACCGTAGTTCTCGTGAAACTGCGCATGCACCTTGAGCAGCACTTTCAGTCCTGCGTGTAGCCGCTGTTGTGTGACTCGCTCGAAGTGAGGCCTCACCAGCATCCACACGCCTCTCCAGCATCGGGCCGATGCCTGTGCGATGGGGGTGTTGGAGTGGGGCTCTTTCTGTATGAGCTGCATGTAGCAATGCCCCTTCACCTCGCGCACCTCGCTCAACTCAGCCTCCACCCAGTAGGGACGAGGTAGCACGGTCTCGATGGCCTCGCGTACAAGCGAGTTGAGTTCAAACAGTGTCAGCGTGTCGTTTCTCATGCGATACAAGGGGTTTTGAGTGATGCCGTTACGTTGCAGAACCAAGTGAATAGGCCTTCCAGAAGTCTGGTATGCCGTAGCCAAACACATTGTCGGGACAGTCGGCATTGTTGCCGCACTGACGCACCAGCTCAATAATCTCTGTGGCAGTCTTCTGGGGCAGCGCCTGCCACAGACAGGCCACAAGTCCCGCCACAATGGGAGTGGAGAAGGAGGTGCCGATGTTGAGACTGATTGTTCCACGGCCGGTGATTACCGTTGCCGGATTTCCAAGGGCCATAACGTCGGGTTTCACGCGCCCGTCGGTGGTGGGACCGATGGAACTGAATGCCGCGTTGCTGAGGTCGCGGCTGACGGAACCAACGGTGAGTATGTCGAAGGCATCGGACGGAACGTTGATTTTCTTCCACGTGCCCATGCCGTCGTTGCCGGCACTGCTGACGAGCACTATGCCTTTCTGCGCCAGCATGGACGCCGAACACGAGATGAACGCCGTCTTCCCGTCGAGCTCGCGGTAGCGGTAGTTCATGGTTTCGTCGTTGAAGTCGTGATAGCCCAGCGAACTGCTGATGATGTCGACGCCGGCCGAATCGGCAAACTCCACGGCTGCCGTCCAGTAGTCCTCCTCTGCGGGCGTCTCGCTCTCGGTCTCTTCGGTCCGCAACAGCCAGTAGGCAGCGTCGGGAGCAGTGCCCACGAAGAGGTTGGGCTCACAGGCCGCCATGGTCGAGAACACCATGGTTCCGTGGTCGGTTTCCTTGAAGATGTCTTCGGCACGGGGGTACACAAAGTCGGCAAAGCCTTGCAGCCGCGCCTTTTGTAGCGACGGAATGACGTCGGCATTCATGAATCCGCCATCCAGAACGGCAATGTGAATGCCGCGCCCGCGGAACCCCGAACTGTGCAACCGGTCGCCGCCCAGCATGTGCATCTGCTCGTAGCCCGCGCCCTCGTAGTTGTCGAAAAGCGTGGCAAACAGCGAGATGTCGGTCTTATAATGGGCACGTGGCCTGCGGCGGACGATGCTGTCGGGCGATGTCCACACCTTGATGCCCTCCACGACGAAAGGCAGGCGGACAAGGTTCTTCAGCGTCTCCATCCGCTTGCTTTTCACGAGGAGCGTGTTCTGCCACTTGCTCTGGCTGACAATCTCCACCCCCTCGGCCTCCACCAGCTGTCGGTAGGCAGGCGCGATGGGCAGGTCGGTACTGTCGACAGACAGCCCTTGCCGCTGCCTGCGCTCCACGGCTCGCTGCGACAGGAAGGCCTCCGGATGATCCACGCTGAAGGGCGTGCCATGCTTGTCGGCCAGCGTCAGGCGGAACAAATAGCATCGCCCGCCAGGGAAACGTGACCGCTTTTCTCCCTGAGCCATCAGCGCAAGGGGAAAGAGCACAAGCATCATTAAAAGGAACCTACTGCCTTTCATCATCAGATTCTTTCTGCCGCCAGGCTGTCTCATATTGTCTTTTCAGCCTGCAAATTTACAAAGATTCGTTGATATGGGCAAACGTTTCTCGGGAAAAAGAGAAACAAAAAACTCTATTCATTCTTCTTCATTGTTCTTTTTTATTCGTACCTTTGCACCCAATGGACAACAAGAAAGCGACACTGGAGCTTGGCACGAAGCCCGTTGGCAAGCTCCTCTTTCAGTATGCCATGCCTGCAATAGTGGCGATGGTGGCCTCCTCTTTATACAATATGGTGGACAGCATCTTCATCGGTCAGGGCGTGGGAGCCATGGCCATTTCGGGCCTGGCCATCACCTTTCCCTTCATGAACCTGAGCGGTGCCATCGGAGCGGGCATCGGCGTCGGCGCCTCCACCTATCTCTCGGTGAAGCTCGGACAGAAAGACTATGCTACGGCGCAGAAGATCCTGGGCAACTCCATCGTGCTGAAAATCATCACCGGCATCTTGTTCGGAGCCATCTGCCTTGTCTTTCTCGACCCCATACTGCGCTTCTTCGGGGCCACCGACAACACCATTCCCTATGCCCGCGACTACATGGTCATCATCCTGCTGGGCAATGTCTTCACCCACCTTTATTTCGGCATGAACGCGCTACTGCGTGCGGCTTCGAAGCCTCGCCATGCAATGTATGCCACCATTTTCACCGTCGTGCTCAACACAGCTCTCGACCCGCTGTTCATCTATACGTTCGGCATGGGCATCCGAGGCGCCGCCCTGGCCACCATCCTCTCGCAGATTACGGCCTTGTGCTGGCAGATATGGCTGTTCAGCAATCCCAACGAGCTCATCCGTTTCAAACGGGGCATCTACCGGCTCGACGGCACCATCATCAAGAACATACTGGCCATCGGCATCTCGCCTTTCTCAATGAACGCCTGCGCCTGCATCATTGTCATCTTCATCAACACGGCATTGGTGAAGTACGGCGGCGACCTGGCAGTGGGTGCCTACGGCATTGCCAACCGCATAGGGTTCCTTTTCTTCATGGTTGTCATGGGCATCAACCAGGGCATGCAGCCCATTGCGGGCTACAACTACGGTGCCGAGCAGTACGACCGCCTGATGAAAGTGCTCAACTATTCCATGGTCGCGGCCACACTTATCATGATTGTGGGCTGGCTCGTTGGCGAGTTCTTCCCCTACCCTTGCGCGCGATTGTTCACCACCGACCAGAATCTCATCGACATAGCCATACGCGGCATACGCATCAACATGCTGACCTTCCCGCTCATCGGCTCTCAGGCCGTCATCACCAACTTCTTCCAGTCCATCGGCAAGGCGAAGATCAGCATCTTCCTCTCTCTCTCCCGACAGATGATCTATCTGCTGCCCCTGCTCATCGTACTGCCGCCCATCATGGGCGTCGACGGTGTGTGGGCGGCGCTGCCTGCAAGCGACACCGTGGCCTTCGTGACGGCTTGGATCGTGATGTATCGTTTCATGAAAAAACAAAAAAGACAGATGGCATGAACACCAATACCCCTACCCCACTCCTTATCTGCATCGGCCGCCAGCTGGGCAGCGGCGGTTTGTCTGTGGCCCGCACCCTGGCCGAACGCTTCGGCTGCAAACTCTACGACAAGGAACTGCTTAACCTGGCCGCCAAAGAGAGCGGTTTCTCGGAGAAGTTCTTCGAGCAGAACGACGAGCAGAAGGGCTTTCTGAAGTCGCTCTTCCACCTGCATGCGCCCCACATTGGCGACAACAGCTTCTACTCAAACGGCTTCTCGCAGGACAGTCTGTTCCAGTTTCAGAGCGACGCCATACGCAAGGCTGCCGACGAGGGACCGTGTGTCTTCGTGGGCCGCTGTGCCGACTACGTGCTGCGCGACAAGCCCGGAATGCTCAGCATCTTCCTCACGGCCGACATCGACAAACGCGTCGAGGCCGTATGCAAACGACACGAGTGCGACGAGCAGAGCGCACGCAAGATCATTGCCGACAAGGAGAGCGCACGCGCATCGTTCTACAATTTCTACACCGGAAAGAAATGGGGACAGGCCGACTCCTACGACCTCTGCGTCAACACCTCGCCGCTGGGCATCGAGCAGACAGCCAAACTCATCGGTGACTTCATCGAGCTGCGCACCTCCATCAATCGCTCCCGCTGACGGGAAGCGCTCGCCACGCAAGGCTCTTCTCTTTTTTTCATTCATCATCAATCATTCAAGCACTCCGCAACGCAACACATGAAGACCATCGGAATCATCAGCGACACCCATTCCTATTGGGACGATAAATACCTGTATTATTTTGAACCCTGCGCCGAGATATGGCACGCAGGCGACATCGGCAGTCTGGAAGTGGCCCAGAAACTTGCCGAGTTCCGCACGTTCAGAGCCGTCTGCGGCAACTGCGACGGTGGCGACCTGCGACTGCAATACCCCGAAACACTTCGATGGAAATGCGAGGACGTGGACGTGCTGATGAAGCATATCGGCGGCTACCCGGGCAACTACGACCCGAGCATCCGCGGACAGATATTCGCTCGTCCGCCACAGCTCTTCATCAGCGGACATTCCCACATCCTGAAAGTGAAATACGACAAGACGCTCAACCTGCTGCACATCAACCCGGGCGCCGCGGGACTGCAGGGATGGCACAAAGACCGAACCATCGTGAGACTGACCATCGACGGCAACAAGTTCACCGACTGTGAAGTGATAGCACTGGGACCTCCACGCCAAGGATGATTGTTTTCACAGTGTTTTCTCTTCACAACGAATGAGACGAATGGCACGAAAGGCCATTTCCTGAGAGAGTCGGAACATGGGTCTTTTTGTGGAAAGTGGGAAATGAAGTGTTAGAATCATAGCGCTGTTTTTTCGTTCAAAAACAGTCGGTTTTGGTGATGGGTGATGGGTGTTTGGTGGTAGTGGATTGTCGGGTTTTTAGAATTGTCGACAAAATATGATGTCTTTCCTTACTTTAATTGGCAGATAAACTTAAAAAATCTGGCAGATAAACTCAATCGAGTAGGAGGAAAATGAAATAGTTTTCCTCCTATTTCATTTTCCGTCCTCTCACACCACCGCACGTGCGGTTCCGCATACGGCGGTTCTTAACACGGATGCAATTTCACATAGTAATCCATTAGGCAGGGATAGCCT
>JAFWQE010000042.1 GCA_017509155.1 Prevotella sp. | reverse complement strand
CTTCGCTGCCGATGGCGAGTGCTACGATGATGGTATCTGCAGCGAGATGATAGACCGTTGGCGTCAGTACGTCGCCCAGTTTTGCGGCAACCCTGTACTCCACGCGAAGACCACGCACCTCAAAGTCTTCGGGCAGCAACTCCATTGCCATGCGTATGTAGTTGGCATTGTTCACGTGGCGGTTGTAGTCGATGTCGGCTCTCATCACGCGGATGGGGGCCTGCACCAGCCCAGCCTCTTTGGGCAGGATGATGCGACGGTCGGCATACGTCATCTCAAGCTGTGGCTCCAAGGTCATCGAAGCAATCGTTGCTTCGTCCACGCGCTTCAGCCTTCCGTTCGATTTGTCGACAAAGGCTCCCATACTCCACGTACGGTAGCAAGGCTGTCCCTCGGCATCGTAGATAAAGGTGTTGCGGAATCCGAACATCGGCTTCATGCCATAGACGGAGGTGGTCACCGTCAGCTTCTCCTTGAACCGTGGCACACGGACCACTTCCACCTGCCTGGATGCCAGCAGTTGGGCCATGTTCTGCTCGGCGAAATACGTTCTGACACCTGGCTCCGAGTCAATCCACATCTCGGAACAGTCCTGCATCATCTGCAGGGCGGAAAAGAGTTTCAGCCGCCCCTCGCTGTCACAGGTGCTCGTTGTTACTTGATATTGTAGGCTATACATTTTGAGAGTTCTTTCCCCGCTTCGCTCTGAAAGCGCCCCTGCGGGTCGAGCGGAGAGTTCTTTCTCCGCTTTGCTACGAAAGGCTACGGGTAGGCGAACGAAGTTCTTCGACGAGCGAAGCGGCAAAGCCGAGCGCGGGAATGAGCGTCGCTGCGCGCCGAGCGGAGAGTTTAGAGTTGAGAGTCAGTTTCAAAGTTCTTGCTCCGCTTCGCTACGCAAGCGTCCCTGCAGGGCCGAGCGGAGAGTTCTGAACCGCGACGCAGTCGCTTTGAACCTCGCGAAGCGCATTGAACCATTTGAACCGCTGCGCAGCAGCATTGAACCGCGACGCAGTCGCTCATTTTGCCTGCAAAAGTACAAATTATTTGGGAATTACGGATGTCCGTTATTTCCTCATTATTGCTTGCTTTGCAACAGCAAAACGGCAAAAACTTGCGCAGAAAAAGAAAAAATGCGACGAATGGGCGATTATTTGCCCATATTTTTGTAATTTTGCATCCTCTGACAAAATGTAATTAGGAAACAAACTATGGAACAGCAGAAACAGATACTACTGGTTTACAATACGCTGACTCGACAGAAGGAGCGTTTTGAGCCGCTGCATGCCCCGAACGTGGGCATGTACGTGTGCGGACCTACCGTCTATGGCGACCCACATCTGGGGCATGCCCGTCCTGCCATTACGTTCGACATACTGTTTCGCTATCTGAAGCATCTGGGCTACAAGGTGCGCTACGTGCGCAACATCACCGACGTGGGTCACTTGGAGCACGATGCCGACGAGGGCGACGACAAGATTCAGAAGAAGGCGCGGTTGGAACAGCTGGAGCCGATGGAGATAGCGCAGTACTACACCAACCGCTACCACCAGGCAATGGACGCACTGGGCGTGCTGCGCCCGTCGATAGAGCCGCATGCCACGGGCCACATCATTGAGCAACAGCAGTTGGTGAAGCAGATTCTGGACAATGGCTTCGCCTATGAGTCGAACGGATCTGTCTATTTCGACATCGAGGCCTACAACAAGAAACACCACTACGGCATCTTGTCGGGACGCTCGCTGGAGAACACACTCGACGAGAGCCGTACGCTGGCGGGCATCGGCGAGAAGCACAACCAGGCTGACTTCGCCCTCTGGAAGAGGGCACTGCCCGAGCACATCATGCGATGGCCATCGCCCTGGAGCAACGGCTTCCCTGGTTGGCATTGCGAGTGCACGGCCATGGGGCGGAAGTACCTGGGCGAGCAGTTCGACATCCACGGCGGCGGCATGGACCTGGTGTTCCCACACCACGAGTGCGAGATAGCCCAGGCTGTGGCCTCGATGGGGCATCAGGCCGTGAAATACTGGATGCACAACAACATGATTACCATCAACGGGCAGAAGATGGGCAAGTCGCTCGGCAACTTCATCACCTTGGAGCAGTTCTTTACGGGAAAGCACGAGCTGCTGACAAAGCCCTATTCGCCCATGACCATCCGCTTCTTCATCCTCTCTGCCCACTACCGCGGCACCGTCGACTTCAGCGACGAGGCCCTGCAGGCCGCCGAGAAGGGCTTGGAGAAACTGACCAATGCCATCGCCGACCTCGAGCGCATTGCGGTTTCCCCGCAATGTGACGCTGAGACGGAGAAGGTGGTCAAGACCCTCCGCAATCGCTGCTACGACGCCATGAACGACGACCTGGCCACGCCGCAGGTCATCAGCATCCTCTTTGAGGCTGCCACCGTCGTCAATCGCCTCGTCGACCACAAGGCCACCATCTGCGCCGAGTGCTTGAAGGAGCTGAAGGAGGTGATGCACCTCTTCGCTGAGGACATCCTCGGTCTGAAGGCCAACAGCCAACAGCTGACAGCCAATGGCCAGGATGCCCGTGAGGAGGCTTTCGGCAAGGTGGTTGACATGGTGCTCGACCTGCGCGCCAAAGCCAAGGCCGCCAAGGACTGGGCCACCAGCGACCAGATTCGCGACGCCCTCGCCCAGGCCGGCTTCGAGGTGAAGGACACCAAGGACGGTGTCACCTGGAAGCTGAACAAATAATTCACTACGCCCCCAAACGACCAATCCCCCAAACGACCAACCATGAAACAAGGACGGCACACTTGCAACACGCTGAAGGCTATCCGCAAGCAGATAGCTGAGGCCAATGAGATAGAGTACGAACCGGTTGAGTGCACCCACGAAGGCGACTGTGCCGGCACCTGTCCTGCCTGCGAGGCTGAGGTGCGCTATCTGGAAGGTGAGCTCAGCAAACGCAGTCGCCTAGGAAAGAAGGTGGCTGTAGTCGGTATCGCCGCCGGTATGGCTTCGCTGGCAAGCTGCGGCATCGTCAGGGTTTTCCAGCCGCCCCTTGCCGGCATTCCTGTCATGCCCACAGATACGACTTCGCAAAACCTGGCGCTGACAGCCGACACCCCCAAAAACAGTGAGGATGTGTTGATACCCGAGGTGGTTGGCATACCGCCTATTCCCATCTGCACCGACTCCATGCGCCCGATGAAGGCCAACGAAACGGCTTTGGAAGGCGTCGTAGAGGAAGCCGCCCATTTCCGTGGGGGTGAAGCTGCTTTGCAGGAATATCTGAAAGCCAACATCCGATATCCCGATGGGGAAGATGTCCAAGGCCGAGTTGTTGTCAGCTTCAATATAGGAAAAGACGGTTCGATCAGCAATGCGAAAGTGGTAAAATCACTCAGTCCGGCTTATGACAAGGAAGCCTTGCGACTGGTCAAGGCAATGCCCAAATGGCATCCCGGTAAGCAGCTCGGCCAGGCGGTAGATACTAAGTACGTCTTGCCCATCATCTTCAACTATCACACTCAACCTTGAGTGAAGGCTCCGCTCATAGCCATCGCCCGCCATCGGCTCACCGTTGATGGAGAGGGTGTCACTACGCTGGTGGCCTTTCACGGCTGCCCTTTGCGTTGCCGCTATTGTCTCAACCGCCAATGCTGGGAGCCGGAAAGCATTTGGCGGTGGACGACGCCCGAGGAGCTGGTGGACGAGCTGATGAAGGACAACCTCTACTTCCTCGCTACTGATGGCGGCGTCTGCTTTGGAGGCGGTGAGCCCCTGCTCTACAGCGATTTCATTGTACAATTCTGTCAGCTCTGCCCGAAGGAGTGGCGCATCTATTTGGAGTCGTCGCTCAACGTGCTGAGTGAACGGCTTGAGGCCGTCATTCCTTACGTACATCATTATTATATAGATGTGAAGGACATGAATCCCGACATCTACCACCGCTACACGGGCGGCACACCTGCCCTTGTGCAGCAGAATCTTCGCCTCTTGGCTGACAGGCATCTGCAGGAGCGTATCACTCTTCGCCTGCCCCTTATCAAGGACTATAACAATGATGGCGACCGCCAAAGCAGCCGCCATCAGCT
>JAFWQE010000041.1 GCA_017509155.1 Prevotella sp. | reverse complement strand
GGGGAGAGGGGAGTGGTTACTCTTGCTATTCCGCTTTCGCAGAGGGGCTGGTCATGAGGACTTTTCTATATTTGGTTATTACTCTTATTATTGTTTATTTATTTAGCAGAACCATCTACTCCCCTCTCCCGTTGGAGAGGGGTTGGGGGTGAGGCGTTTATTAGTTCTTATAGTTACGCGTTTGAACCTTTATAGCCTCGTACTCCAGCGGCTCCTTGATGAGCTCGGGCTCGTTGCCCTTGCCTTTGTACTCCCAGCATCCTACGTAGAAGTAGTTCTCATCATCGCGCTTGGCCTCTCCCTCTTCCGTCTGGTATTCCTCGCGGAAGTGGCCGCCGCAACTCTCATTGCGCGAGAGTGCGTCGAATGCAACCAGCTGACCCATGGTGAAGAAGTCGCGCAGGTGAATGGCCTTGTCGAGCTCGACGTTCAGGCCTTCCTTGGTGCCCGGCACGAACAGATTGGTGTCGAATTCCTTCTCCAGTTCGTGCATCTTCTTGAGACCTGTCTTCAGGCCTTCTGCCGTGCGGCCCATGCCGACATACTCCCACATGATGTGTCCAAGTTCCTTGTGGATGGAGTCAACCGAGCGCTTGCCCTGAATCTTCAGGAGGCGGTCCATCTCGGCGTCCACCTTCTTCTCTGCCTCAGCAAACTCGGGCAGGTCGGTGGAAACCTTCGGCCACACAGCCTGATCGGCCAGGTAGTTCTGGATGGTGTAGGGCAGCACGAAGTATCCGTCGGCCAGTCCCTGCATCAGTGCGGAGGCACCGAGGCGGTTGGCTCCGTGGTCGGAGAAGTTGCACTCACCGATGGCAAACAGTCCGGGGATGGTTGTCTGCAGCTCATAGTCCACCCAGATGCCGCCCATTGTGTAGTGGATGGCAGGATAGATCATCATGGGCTTGTAGTATTTCACGCCGTTGATCTCGTTGGCCAGGTCGCCGGGATAGACGTCTGTGATCTCTTCGTACATGTCGAAGAGGTTTCCGTAGCGCTGCTTCATGGCGTCGAGTCCGAGGCGGTTGATTGACTCGGAGAAGTCGAGGAACACGGCCAGTCCGGTGTTGTTCACGCCGTAGCCCTTGTCGCAGCGCTCCTTGGCTGCGCGAGAGGCCACGTCGCGTGGCACGAGGTTACCGAATGCAGGATAGCGGCGCTCCAGATAGTAGTCGCGGTCTTCCTCGGGAATCTCCCATCCCTGCTTGGTTCCGGCCTGCAGAGCCTTGGCATCCTCGAGCTTCTTGGGCACCCAGATGCGGCCGTCGTTACGCAGCGACTCCGACATCAGCGTCAGCTTCGACTGCTTGTCGCCGTGTACGGGAATGCAGGTGGGGTGAATCTGCACGTAGGAGGGATTTGCAAAATAGGCGCCCTTGCGGTAGCACTGCACAGCGGCGGTGCAGTTGCAGCCCATGGCGTTGGTCGAAAGGAAGTAGGTGTTACCATAACCACCAGTAGCAATCACCACGGCATTGGCACTGAAGCGCTCCAGCTTGCCGGTTACAAGGTTCTTGGCGATGATACCACGGGCGCGACCGTCTACGATGACCACGTCTTCCATTTCATAGCGCGTATACAGCTTCACCTTGCCGGCATTCACCTGACAAGAGAGCGACGAATAGGCGCCGAGCAGGAGCTGCTGTCCTGTCTGACCCTTGGCATAGAAAGTGCGGCTCACCTGCGCACCGCCGAATGAGCGGTTGGCAAGCATTCCGCCATACTCGCGAGCAAAGGGAACACCCTGTGCCACACACTGGTCAATGATGTTGTTGGACACCTCTGCCAGACGGTAGACATTGGCCTCGCGGGCACGATAGTCGCCACCCTTCACGGTGTCGTAGAACAGACGATAGACGGAGTCGCCGTCGTTCTGGTAGCACTTGGCGGCGTTGATACCACCCTGAGCAGCGATGGAGTGAGCGCGGCGCGGCGAATCCTGAATGCAGAGGTTGATGACGTTGAAGCCCATTTCACCGAGCGAGGCGGCTGCCGATGCGCCGGCCAGGCCCGTACCAACGACGATGACGTCGAGCTTCAGCTTGTTCTTCGGGTTGACAAGACGCTGATGAGCTTTATATTCCTTCCATTTCTCAGGCACTGGTCCTGCGGGAATCTTTGAATCTAATACTTTTGCCATGATCTTACGAGTTTTAAAATTTGATAATTAGCAGAGGCTCGGCGCACACTTGAATGCGAAAGCCAGCACGACGACGGCGAAGCCCAACATGAGCAGCGTCACATAGATGAGTCCGATGCAGTTCCAACGCTTGTGCCACACCTTGCCACTAATGCCGAGTGTCTGCATAGCCGACCAGAAGCCGTGAGCGAGGTGGAACCAGATGGCAACGAACCAAATGAGGTAGAGCACCGCGAAGACGGGGTTGGCAAAAGTCTCCTTGATCCAGCCGAATCCGTCAGTGGGGCTGAGCGCAGTCTGCATGCCAACGATTTCGGCAAACATCATGTTGTACCAGAAGTCCTTCAGGTGGAGCAGCAGTCCGATGAGGATGATGAGACCGAGCACGAGCATGTTCTTCGATGCCCATTCCACTTTACCAGAGTTGACCGTCGTTGCCACCTCATAGCGGTTGTCGCCGCGGGCCTTGCGGTTCTGCGCCGTAAGGATGAAGGCAAAGACGATGTGAATCACAGCCAGGGCAGCCAGGCCGAGTGTTGCCACCACGGCATACCAGTTGGCGCCCAGGAATTCGCAAATCATGTTGTAACCCTCTCCCGAGAAGAACGCGACCAAGTTCATGCAGCAATGGAATGTCAAGAACAAGATCAGCGCAATGCCCGTGACCGACATTACAACTTTCCTACCAATTGATGAATTGATTAACCACATAAAAGATTGTAATTTTAAATTATTGAATTGTTAGATAATCAGTCAAAAGGCCACTGCCTGGGCTTCCGCGTCAGTTATCCGAAGCCCCTGGCCCACAACACATGAGGCGTTGCCTTCCCCTTTTTTAGGTAGACGCGCCTTACTTAGAGTGTGCAAATATACCATTTTTTTGCGAGTCGGCCAAAGGATTTCGGAAAAAAAGCGTTTTCGGGGGTATCTTTTTATGATTGGTGGCGTTTCGGGAGTTTGGCGTTCACGGCGCCGATGCTCGCGAAAAGGGGTCTTAATGGAGTTGAACGAACATGAAAACCTGTTATTCTATTGTGGTGGTATTCGCCTGCGGCGCAACACGAATGGGCATGAATGGACATGTAATTCTTTAGTATTATTTGGGGGAGTTCAGGAGTTCAGGAGTTACAGGAGTTGCAGACGTCAGTTTTATAAGCTCCATTTTAAGGATTCTGACGCTAAAAGTATCGTCTGTAACTCCTGTAACTCCTGCGCTCGGCCAAGGGCATCAGGCCTTGGACGCTCTGCTTGCAGAGAACTCCTGAACTCCCAAAACAATAATAAACATTCATGTTCATTCATGCCCATTCGTGTAGCGCCGCAGGCGAATTTCTCTTTGCGCTCAGTCGCATTTGCAAATCATGCAGGGCTGGACCGTAGCGACGAAAGAGTGAAACTGCCGGAAAAGAGCGGTGAAAACGACAGTTTGAAGAAAGAAAAGCGGCAGTTTGGCGAGACAAAGTCAATGGAATCGTTGAACGAAACCAATGGAATTGTTCAACGATTTCAATGGATTTGTCTGGCGAAACCAATGGATTTGTCTGGCGAAACTGGCGAAAAGGAAGAGAAAAGGCGGCGCGAAAAGCGGGCAATAGCGGCGGTTTGCGAGTTATAGAAAAACGCAATTTGTTTTAAAAAACGTGTATTTGTTTGGCTATGTGCGCGTTTTCGCGTAATTTTGCAGGGTTATAAACAACAAGGAATATGAAATTAGCATTAATCGGCTACGGCAAGATGGGGCACATGATAGAGCAGATAGCCCGCGAGCGTGGCCATGAAATCGTGAGTATCATTGATATAGACAACCAGGACGACTTCGACAGCGACGCCTTTGCCTCTGCCGACGTTGCCATCGAGTTCACCTCTCCTCAGGCAGCCTTCGGCAACTACCTGAAGGCGTGGGAGCAGGGCGTGAAAGTGGTGTCGGGCTCCACGGGCTGGATGAAAGACCACGGCGACGAGGTGCGCCGGCTGTGCACCGACGGTGGCCGCACCCTGTTCTGGGCGTCGAACTTCTCCATCGGCGTGGCCATCTTCTCGGCCGTGAACCGCTATCTGGCCAACATCATGAACCAGTTTGCGCAGTACGACGTGGAGATGGAGGAAACCCACCACGTGCATAAACTGGACCATCCGAGCGGCACTGCCATCACTTTGGCCGACGAGATTGTGGAACGGCTCGACCGCAAGACGGCGTGGGCCGAGGACACCACCGACCCGTCGCTGCTGCGCATCGACCACATCCGCCGCGGCGAGGTGCCGGGAATCCACACCATCCGCTACGACTCTGATGCCGACTGCATCACCATTTCGCACGACGCACATTCGCGCCGCGGATTCGCTCTCGGAGCTGTTCTCGCGGCCGAGTTCACCGCCCAGCACGACGGATTGCTCACCATTTCAGACATGTTTAAGTTCTAAGAAAAGAAAAAGAACACCTAAAACCCACCCCGGACCTCCCGAAGGGAGAGAGTGCAAAAAGCCAAAGAACCACAACGGGGACTCCAAAAAAACACCCCGACCTCCCGAAGGGAGGGAGTGCAAAAAGCCAAAGAACCACAACGGGGACTCCTAAAAAACACCCCGGACCTCCCGAAGGGAGGGAGTGCTGTGCGGGAGAAAAAGAAGTCAGGGTATTGAGGGTTTTCATGTTGGTCATAAACAAGAATGTAAGACACAAGGGTTGATGTTTACCCGTGCCGGGCTTTATCATTTATCATTTGTCATTTATCATTTAGGCACGCAGTGCCGCAACCGTTATGGAAAAAAAAGATAAGAAAAAGCTGAATATGAAAGTGCAGTGGATGAAGTTCCTCTGCGTACTGGTGCTCTACCTGATGTTCCTCTACTGGGTGAAGTCGTGGTGGGGCCTGTTGGTTGTCCCCTTCATCTTCGACATCTACATCACGAAGAAAATCAAGTGGCAGTGGTGGAAGGAGGCGGAAGGCCCTGTGAAGTGGATTATGTCGTGGGTCGACGCGCTGGTGTTTGCCCTCGTGGCCGTCTACTTCATCAACCTGTTCTTCTTCCAGAACTACGTCATCCCCTCGAGCTCGCTGGAGAAGTCGCTGCTCACGGGCGACTATCTGTTCGTGTCGAAGGTGAGCTACGGCCCGCGCATTCCCCAGACGCCGCTGACAATGCCGCTGACGCAGCACACGCTGCCGGTGTTCGAGTGCAAGTCGTACATCGAGTGGCCGCAGTGGGACTACCGTCGCGTGAAGGGTCTCGGACAGGTTGAGCTCAACGACATCGTGGTGTTCAACTATCCTGCCGGCGACACCATCATGACGGCGCCGCAGTTCCAGGCCGACGACTACTACAAGTCGTGCTACCAGAACGGCCTCGAGCAGTACATCAGCCAGTACAACGGCCTGCCCGACATGGACAGCCTCAGCGCCGCCGACCGCCAGGCCTTCTACAACGTCATCATCAACGCCGGGCGCGAGAACATCAAGGCCAACCCGCAGAAGTTCGGCGAGATTGGCACCCGGCCGGCCGACCGCCGCGAGAACTACGTGAAGCGCTGCGTGGGACTGCCCGGACAGACGCTGCAGATAAAAGACCACATCGTCTACCTGGACGGCAAGCCCAACAAGGAACCCGACAACGTGCAGTACACCTACTTCGTGAAACTGCGCCAGATGCTCCCCGATGAGCTGATGCACGACCTGGGCATCTCCATGGAGGACCTGACGATGCTCAACCAGCACGGTTTCATGCCGCTCACCAACAAGGCCCGCGAGGAACTCACCAAGCGGAAGGACCTGGTGGAGAAGATTGAGCCCGTGAGCCAAGTCGACCACGATTTCTCGCTGCTGGACCAGACCTATCCGGTGAACCACTACACAGGCTGGACGCGCGACAACTACGGTCCCGTGTGGATACCGAAGAAAGGCAGCACGCTGAAGCTCGACATGGAAAACATCTACGTCTACGACCGCCCCATCCGCGTCTATGAAGGCAACGACCTGCAAATCAAGGACGGCAAGATCTTCATCAACGGCAAGCAGACCAACGAATATACGTTCAAGATGGACTACTACTGGATGATGGGCGACAACCGCCACAACTCTGCCGACTCGCGCTACTGGGGCTTCGTGCCCGAGGACCACATCGTGGGCAAGCCTATCTTCATCTGGTGGAGCTCCGATCCCGACCGCAGCGGACTCTCCGGCGTGCGCTGGAACCGACTGTTCCGGTGGGTCGACAACATCAAGTAGCCCCTGTGTCCGACGCCTCTCCGTCGGACACACCTTCCAATCACCCACCCTTCATCTTTCATCCATCAACCTTCATTAACCACAATTGACGATCAGCAATGAGCAAAAGACGGACCTTCATCCTTCGGCAGTGCGCGTTGTTCATCGTCAATTGTGCGTTCTGGGCCCTGGTGTTGTTCCTGGTGCAGCGCCATGTGTGCTTCATCGCCGTGACAGCCAACGACGAAGAGCCCGTCGTGGCGCCGCGCGGCTCGCTGGTATTTGTCAACCGGCTGGCCGGACACACGCCGAAAGAAGGCGACAATATCGTCTACGACAGCAACGGAACCCACTTCGGCAAGGTGCGCTATGTGCCGGGTGACACCATCTGGTCGAACGACGCTGCCTACCTGCTGCCGCTGCGCTGCTGCGACCAATGCAACAGCAACGACTGCCAGCCCTACGTGCTTCATTCGGAAAACAAGACGGTGCTCATTCATCAGTCCGACATCGTGGGCGCTGCCTATCCGCTGCGCAACCTCCGCCATCTCTTCATGCCATGACCACCGCCCTGCTGTCTACCGCCTATTTCGGACCCATCCAGTGGTACCAGAAGCTACATCGCTACGACCGCGTGCTGCTGGAGCGCTGCGACAGCTTCATCAAGCAGACCTACCGCAACCGCTGCGTCATCGCCACCACCATGGGGGCGCAGGCCCTCTCCATCCCCATCGCCCCCCACCCCATTCCCAAGATCAGCAACCACGGCAAATGGCGGTCGGAACACTGGAACGCCCTGTGCAGCGCCTATGGCGACAGCCCTTTCTTCGACTACTATGTAGACGACCTGCGCCCTTTCTTCGAACCTAACTGGGAAGATCTCTACGACTTCAACCTCGACATTACGCTCAAGATGTGCGAACTGCTCGACATCCATCCGCATATTGAGCCCACACAGCGCTTCATCGCACCCACCGGCGAGCTGAGACTGACGACCGACGACGGCCCCGCCGATGACTTCCGCGATGCCATCCGCCCCAAGCACCCGATACCCGACCCGTCGTTCCAGCCGAAACCTTATTGGCAGGTCTACCAGCAGAAACACGGCTTCATGCCCAATCTGAGCATCCTCGACCTGCTGTTCAACATGGGCAACGAGAGCATTTTCTACCTGTAGCCGCCCAACACTGAAGGGACTACTGTCTCAGACCCCCTCCAACTCCCCCTGCTTAGGGGGAGAGAAAGAGAAGGAACATCGCGTTTTAGAACACGGATCATGCGGATGACACGGATGATTTGTTGAACTTTTAGAAGTAGGGTGTCCAATTTGTTGTACCAATTCATATTTGGGATTTGAAGAAATGACCCCACCCCTGCCCCTCCCCTGAGATGGGAGGGGGGCAGCTGCGCAGTGTTTCGGC
>JAFWQE010000007.1 GCA_017509155.1 Prevotella sp. | reverse complement strand
TTATATATTATAATATAAAAAATTTAATTATAATCTGTTAGTTCTTTATATAGTTTCAAAACGGCAACGTAGAAGAGCGAATTTAAGTAAAATAGTAAAAAAGTAAAATAGTAAAATAGTAAAATGAGAAATCTTTATTGTATTCATAACACTCTGATAATCATACATTTTGAACATATAATGAAATAACAAGCGTTTTTTATTGTTATTTATTTTGTATTGAATTTGTTTTTTATACCTTTGCAGCATGAAAGAAACGACCTTTATAGGGGATGGTTTTTCACGATGATATAAATAGCTCAACTTTCGCAAGTTGATGGAGTTCTGGAGTTCTCTGCAAGCAGAGCGAACAAGTTCGAGCGCAGACAATACTACCAACCCCTGTAAACTGACGCTAAGAGAGCTTTCAGCACTATCGTCTGTGCTCGAACTTGTTCGCTCTGCTTGCAGAGAACTCCTGTAACTCCTGAACTCCAAGAAGTTGAGCGAATGCGAAACTTGAAATGATCACTAAATCACCTTTCCCTAATTTCATTTTTCACTTCCTCTCATTCATCGTTTCCCTCCTGCTATCTTCCTTCCGTTTTTGTATCTCGCAGGGAGTTTTCTGCTTCCGTGCTCGTCTCTTCATGTCCTTCAGGGCGCAGCCGTCGCAGCCGCGGCAAGGGTCGTTGGCGTGAAGGAACGACTGGTAGATGCGGTAGACGGCATAGGCTACGGCAAGGGTGAGAACGGCGCAGACGAGGATGAGCTGGTGGTTCATGGACGACGGTTATTGCGCACGGGCGGGGGTGAACACCACCTTTGTGGGGATCTTGTGCCACTTGCCGGGGATGGGGAACTTGAACGTGCTGCCCTCGAGATGGCGGAAGGTGAGGGTGCCGTCGGCATTGAGTGTCAGCCGCGCCGTGAAGTCCTCGCTGCCGTGGTTGTTCACCACGTCGATGCTGGCGCTGCTGCCACTGACCTCGGCGGCGACGATGGGCCACACGTGCTGACACTTGGTGCATCCGAAATAGCCGTCGAGATCGCCGAGGATGTCCTGTCCCTCCACGGTGACGTTCTTGTCGCGCAGGTTGAGCTCGACGAAGATGTTGAGCTCGTTGTTGACGAAACGTCCGATGAACGAGGAGTCGGCGGCCGACGACGGGATGGTGTCGGTCTGCGCCATGACTACCATGGCAACGAACAGGGAGAAAAGGGTGACAAGAGTCTTTTTCATCATGCGTAACTTATTAACAGGCGCAAAGTTAGATAACATTTATCAAGAAATCAAATGTTTTGCAGAAAATTTGCATAATAAAGTTGTGAATAAACAAATTTTATACTAACTTTGCGCAAAATTTTTCGCGAAAATGACCAAAGGTATATTAATGCCCGACTATATTCTTGAATCGAGTTGGGAGGTATGTAATAAGGTAGGAGGAATTTACACCGTACTTTCCACAAGAGCCAAGACACTGCAAGATCTGATGAAGGATAGGATTGTTTTCATTGGTCCAGATTGCTGGGGCGAGAAGGAATGTCCCTATTTCAATGAAGACAAGAGCCTGTTTGCCGAATGGAAAGATGAAGCGATGAAAGACGGACTGAAGGTGAAGACCGGCCGGTGGAACGTGCCCGGCAGCCCTATTGCCATCCTGGTTGACTTTTCCCCCTATTATGAGAAGAAGGACGAAATCTACACATGGCTGTGGGAGAACTACCAGGTGGACTCGTTGCATGCATACGGCGACTATGACGAGGCGTCGATGTTCTCGTATGCCGCCGCCCTCGTGGTGGAGAGCTTCTACAAGAGATACCTGGACGAGGGGAAGAAGGTGATCTACCACGGCAACGAATGGATGACGGGGCTGGGCCTTCTATATATAAATAAGGTGTTGCCACAGGTGGGCACTATCTTCACGACCCATGCGACGAGCATAGGGCGCAGCATCGCCGGCAACAACAAGCCGCTCTATGACTATCTGTTTGCCTACAACGGCGACCAGATGTCGTGTGAGCTCAACATGCAAAGCAAGCACTCGATAGAGAAGCAGACGGCTTTGCATGTTGACTGTTTTACCACGGTGAGTGACATCACTGCGAACGAGTGCAAGGAACTGCTGGACAAGCCGGTGGACGTGGTGCTGCCCAACGGCTTCGACAACAGCTTCGTGCCCAAGGGGGCTACGTTCACGAAGAAGCGCAAGGCGGCTCGCAAGCGTCTGCTCGACGTGGCGAACGCGCTGCTGGGCACCGACCTCGACGACAACACGCTGATTGTGTCGACCAGTGGCCGCTATGAGTTCCGCAACAAAGGCGTCGACGTGTATATTGAGGCGATGAACCGCCTGCTGCGCGACCGCGACCTGAAGAAGAAGGTGCTGGCCTTCATCGAGGTGCCCGGATGGGTGGGTGAGCCACGCGCCGACCTCGTGGAACGCCTGAACAGCGGCAAGAAGTATGATACGCCGCTGGAGGTGCCCGAGATTACGCACTGGCTGCACAACATGAGCCACGACAACGTGCTCGGCATGCTGAAGTTCCTGGACATGCACAACCGCGTGGAGGACAACGTGAAGCTGATATTCCTGCCCTGCTACCTGACGGGCGACGACGGGGTGCTGAACATGCCGTACTACGACCTGGTGCTCGGCAACGACCTCTGCATCTACCCGTCGTACTATGAGCCTTGGGGCTACACACCGCTGGAGGCCATCGCCTTCAAGGTGCCGTGCATCACCACCGACCTGGCTGGCTTCGGTCTCTGGGCCAATTCGGTGAAGGGCAGCGAGAGCGAGATAGAGGACGGCGTGAAGGTGATTCACCGCACGGACTACAACTACTCGGAGGTGGCGGACACCATCAAGGACACCGTGGCCCACTTCTCGGGCATGACGGAGGCTGAGGTGAAGAAATGCCGCGCCAACGCCGAGAAGCTCTCGAAGAAAGCGCTGTGGACGGAGTTCATCGAGTATTACAAGAAGGCCTACGACATGGCAATCAGGAAGGCGGAAGAGAGGAAAAACCCACCCCCAGCCCCTCCCGAAGGGAGGGGGGCCTGAGAGGTAACTTCTCACTCCCTGAATAGGGAGGACCAGGGAGGGTCTGAAGGTCTGAAAGTCTGAAGGTATGAAGGGATTGAGGCGGAAGAAGAATTCTCTCACCACTCACCTCTCACTTCTCAGTTCTCAGTTTTCAGTTGGACATCCCCCTCGGGGGCTTGGGGGGCTTCTCCTCTTAATTCTTAACTCGTAAGACAGAACGAAGAATTACTTAAAATAATACAATCATCAGAATTATGAAGATCAAAGCAGATTACACAAGTGCTCCACAATGGAAGGAACTGTCGGTAAAATCGAACCTTCCCGAGGAGCTGAAATGCCTTGACGAGCTGGCCCACAACATGTGGTGGGCATGGAACTACGAAGCTCGCGAACTATGGCGCAGCCTGGACGAAGAACTCTACGAAGAGGTGAACCACAACCCGGTGCTGCTGCTCGAACGACTTAGCTATCACCGCAAGGAGGAGATTGTTCAGGACAAGGAGATCATGAAGAACGTGAAGAACGTGTACAAGCTCTTCCGCAAGTATATGGACGTGAAGCCCAACAGCAAGCGCCCGTCGGTAGCCTATTTCTGCATGGAGTATGGTCTGAACCAGGTGCTGAAGATCTATTCCGGCGGCCTTGGCATGCTGGCTGGCGACTACTTGAAGGAGGCTTCCGACAGCAATGTGGACATGTGTGCCGTGGGTTTCCTCTATCGTTTCGGCTACTTCACACAGAGCCTGAGCATGGACGGACAGCAGATTGCCAACTATGAGGCACAGAACTTCAACTCGCTGCCCATTGAGCGCCAGCTCGATGCCGACGGCAACCCGCTCGTGGTAGACGTTCCCTACATGAACTACCAGGTGCATGCCTATGTGTGGCGTGTGAACGTGGGCCGCATTCCTCTTTATCTGCTTGATACTGACAACGAAATGAACTCTGAGTTCGACAAGCCCATCACGCACGCCCTCTACGGCGGCGACTGGGAGAATCGTCTGAAGCAGGAGATCCTGCTCGGTATCGGCGGTATGCTCACACTGAAGAAGCTGGGCATCAAGAAAGACATCTACCACTGCAACGAAGGTCACGCCGCCCTCTGCAACCTGCAGCGTCTGTGCGACTACATCCGTGAGGGCCTCACCTTCAACCAGGCCATCGAGCTGGTGCGCGCCAGCGGTCTCTACACCTGCCACACACCGGTTCCCGCCGGCCACGACTACTTCGACGAGGGTCTCTTCGGCAAGTACATGGGCGGCTATCCCGAACAGCTCGGCATCACCTGGGACGAGTTCATCGGCATGGGACGCACCAATCCCGACGACAAGAACGAGAAGTTCTCGATGTCTACCTTTGCCATTAACACCTGTCAGGAGGTGAACGGCGTGTCGAAGCTTCATGGCTGGGTTTCCCAGAAGATGTTTGCTCCGATTTGGAAGGGCTATTTCCCCGAGGAAAATGCTGTGGGCTATGTCACCAATGGTGTTCACTTCCCCTCATGGGCAGCTACGGAATGGCGTCATTTGTATGAGAAATATTTTGACAAGAACTTTATGAACGACCAGAGCAATGAGGAAATCTGGCACGCAATATATAATGTACCCGATGAGGAAATCTGGGCCACCCGCATGGCTCTGAAGAAGAAGCTCACCGAATATATCCGCGACAAGTTCCGCGAAAACTGGCTGAAGAACCAGGGCGATCCCTCGCGCGTGCTCTCGCTGCTCAACAAGATCAATCCCAACGCGCTGATGATTGGCTTCTGCCGCCGCTTTGCAACCTACAAGCGCGCTCATCTGCTGTTCACCGATCTGGACCGTCTGAGCAAGATTGTCAACAATCCCGAGCATCCCGTTCAGTTCCTGTTTGCCGGTAAGGCTCACCCCGCCGACGGCGCCGGTCAAGGCCTCATCAAGAAGATCTACGAGATTTCGCAGCGTCCGGAGTTCCTCGGCAAGATCATCTTCCTCGAGGACTACGACTTCCGCCTTGCCCGCCGTCTGGTTTCAGGCGTCGACATCTGGATGAACACCCCGACCCGTCCTCTGGAGGCTTCAGGTACATCTGGTGAGAAGGCCGAAATGAACGGCGTGGTGAACCTCTCTGTGCTCGACGGCTGGTGGCTGGAAGGCTATCGCGAAGGTGCCGGATGGGCACTCACCGAGAAGCGCACCTATCAGAACCAGGCCTATCAGGACCAGCTCGATGCCGCCACTATCTATGGATTGCTGGAGAACGACATCGTGCCACTCTACTATGCCAAGAACGAGAAGGGCTACTCCGAGGGCTGGATAAACGTTATCAAGAACTCCATCGCCACCATCGCTCCCCACTACACCATGAAGCGCCAGCTCGACGACTACTACGACAAGTTCTACAACAAGGAGGCCAAGCGCTTCAAGGAACTGTCGGCCAACGACAACCGTCTGGCCAAGGACATCGCCCTCTGGAAGGAAACCGTGGCCGAGCGCTGGGATGCCATCCACGTGGTGAGCAAGGAGAGCAACATTCCCGACGACGGACCTGTCAGCGCCATTCCCTACACCATCCGCTTCGTCGTTGACGAGCAGGGACTCGACGATGCCATCGGTCTGGAACTCGTCACGGTGAAGACCACCAAGGACGGCGAAGAGCGCATTGGTGCCATCCGCCAGTTTGAGGTGGTCAAGAAAGAGGGCAACCTCTACACCTTCGAGGTGAAGTTCCAGTCGGCTCATGCAGGCTCCTTCAAGGCTGCCGTGCGCATGTTCCCCAAGAACGACAAGCTGCCCCACCGCCAGGACTTCGCCTACGTGAAGTGGCTGGAGTACTAATCAGAAACCCATACAACCGAGAGGACGTGCGCAAGGACTGCACGCCCTCTCTTTTTTTCAAACCACAGCTATGAACGTTTTCCGACATCCATCGCGCGCTCTTCTCGCCGGTGCCGCAGGTGCCTTGCTCATGCTATCGGCATCGACGACGGCAATGGCCCAGAAGCGCGACAACTACGAGTTCCTGAAGAACATGCCCGTCTACTGCGACAGTCTGATTGCCGACATGACCTACCCCATGGCATGGGGCAACAGCAAGACGAAGAACTTCAGGAAATGGAAGAAAGAGGCCAGAGCAAAGGTCTTTGAGTGCATGATGACGCCTCCGCCCCCTGCCGCCGACTACCAGCTGCGCATCCTTGGCGAAGAGCAGCGCGACGGCTACAAGGCTCGCAAGCTGGAGTTCCAGCTGAGCAGGTACTACAAGGTGAGGGCCTACATGCTCATCCCCGACACACAAGGGCCCCACCCCGCCATCAACCTGCTGCACGACCACGGGGCGCACCTCTTCATCGGCAAGGAGAAGATGATAAGGCCCTTCGACGAGGACTCCGTCGTCATCAAGGACGCCGAGCAGTGGCAGGATGCCGTCTACGGCGGACAGTTCTGGGGCGACTACCTGGCGCGCCATGGCTATGTGGTGTTCTCTGCCGATGCCCCCATGTGGGGAGAGCGGGGACGCGCCGAGGGCGTCGACCGCAACAAATACGACATGATTGCCGGAAACCTCATGATGTATGGTCGTGACCTCAGCGCCTTCATGACCTACGACGACATCGCCACCACCGAACTGCTGGCCACATTGCCAGAGGTGGATGCCAGTCGCATCGGCTGTGCCGGATGCTCCATGGGCGCCTACAGGGCATGGATGCTGGGAGCCCTGTCCGACCGCATCAAGGCCACCGCCGCCGTCTGCTGGATGGTGACGAGCGACGTGCAGCTCACCCTGAAGTATGGACGCAGCGAGAACGGAGGCTTTGCCAACTGCATTCCCGCCCTCCGACAGTATCTCGACTATCCGCACATCGCCAGTCTGGCCTGTCCGAAAGCCACGCTTTTCATCAACGGCACACAGGACAAGCTGTTCCCCGTGCCCGGTGCCGAGCGCGCCTTCCAGATCATGCACGACGTGTGGGACAGCCAGAAAGCCGGCGACCGCTTGCAGACGGAGCTGTGGGACATGCCGCACGGATGTCCGCCAGCAGCGCAGGAAAGGGTGCTGACATTCTTCAACCAGTTTCTTCTTAAGCCATGATCAAGGAATACACACTCCGTCTGCTACCACAGCAGGCAGCCAACGAAGCCACCCTCAAGGACTACATCGCACGCGAGGAGGGCTACCGCATGAGTGAGCTCACACACGTCAGGGTGCTCAAGCGCAGCATCGACGCCCGCCAGCGCACCGTCTATGTGAACCTGAAGCTCCGCGTCTACATCAACGAGCAGCCCACCGACGACGCCTTCGAGCACACCCACTATCCCGACGTCTCATCAGCGCCACGGCAGGCCATCGTCGTCGGTGCAGGGCCTGGAGGCTTGTTCGCTGCCCTGAGGCTCATCGAGCTGGGCGTGAGGCCCATCGTGCTGGAACGCGGCAAGAACGTGCACGACCGCAAGAAAGACCTTGCCAGCATCTCGCGCACACAGACCGTCGACGAGGAGAGCAACTACTGTTTCGGAGAAGGAGGCGCAGGAGCCTACAGCGACGGCAAGCTCTACACACGAAGCAAGAAACGCGGTAACACGCTCAAGATTCTCAATGTGCTCTGCCAGCATGGCGCCAGCACCAACATCCTCGCCGACGCACACCCTCACATCGGCACCGACAAGCTGCCGCGCGTCATCGAGAACATCCGCAACACCATCATCTCGTGCGGCGGTGAGGTGCTGTTCCAGACACGCATGACGTCGCTCATCATCGACGACAGCCAACAGGTGGTCGGCGTCAGGGCCATCCAGTCGACTACCGACAAGGAGCTTACGTTCAGCGGTCCCGTCATCCTTGCCACCGGGCACAGCGCACGCGACGTCTACCGCTATCTCCATCAGGCAGGCATCCAGCTTGAGGCCAAGGGCATTGCCGTCGGCGTGAGACTTGAGCACCCCAGCCATCTCATCGACCAGATACAATACCACAACGCACAAGGGCGCGGCCACTATCTGCCAGCCGCCGAATACAGCTTCGTGACGCAAGTCGACGGCCGCGGCGTCTACAGCTTCTGCATGTGTCCCGGCGGTTTCGTCATCCCCGCAGCCACCGGCAGTGAGCAGCTCGTCGTCAACGGCATGAGTCCCGCCAGCCGCGGCACCCAGTGGAGCAACTCGGGCATGGTGGTGGAGCTGCATCCCGACGACGTATCGACAGACCAGCATCCCCTCTGCGTCATGGAGTATCAGGAACAGCTCGAACGGCTCTGCTGGCAACAGGGCAACAGGAAGCAGACCGCGCCGGCACAGCGCATGGCCGACTTCGTCAACAACAAGCTGAGCGCGACACTTCCGCCGAGCAGCTACGCCCCAGGGCTCGTCTCTTCCCCACTCCACTTCTGGCTTCCCGCCCCCATCAGCCACCGTCTACAACAGGCCTTCCGCCGTTTCGGTCAGATGAGCCGTGGCTTCCTCACCAACGATGCCCAGCTCATTGCCATTGAGACCCGCACCTCGTCGCCCGTGCGAATCATCCGCCATCCCGACACCCTCCAGCATCTCCTCATCCAAGGTCTCTTCCCCTGCGGCGAGGGCGCCGGCTATGCCGGTGGCATCGTATCTGCCGCCGTCGATGGAGAAAGATGCGCCGAGGCGCTGGCTGGACAATATAAGTGAAGAGTTAAGAGTGAAAAGTGAAGAATTTCCTTCCGGAGTTCATGTAGGGTAAATGAACGGCGGCAGCAAATTCTTCACGGGGTACTGGTTGGCATTGGTTTCGTTGTCTCACTTGATGAACATGAAAGGAATCTTGTTCTCATCGAGTCCCGGAGTTCATGTAGGGTAAATGAACGGCGGCAGCAAATTCTTCACGGGGTACTGGTTGGCATTGGTTTTGTTGTCTCACTTGATGAACATAAAAGGAATCTTGTTCTCATCGAGTCCCGGAGTTCATGTAGGGTAAATGAACGGCGGCAGCAAATTCTTCACTCTTCACTTTTCACTCTTCACTTTTTAGTAAAAAGTTTCTTCACTCTTCACTTTTTTTTATACCTTTGCACACAAATTTTATATAACGCATATTCAATGGGAGGTTTTTTTGGTACTATAGGTCAACGCGACTGCGTCAACGACCTTTTCTACGGCACCGACTACAATTCACATCTCGGCACTAAACGCGCCGGACTCGTCACCTACGACAGCGAGAAAGGGTTCACACGAATCATCCACAGTCTGGAGCGCGACTATTTCAGGAGTCGTTTCGAAGCAGAACTCGAACAGTTCAAAGGCAACAGCGGTCTCGGCATCATCAGCGACACTGACCCGCAGCCCATCATGGTCAACTCACATCTGGGACGCTACGCCGTCGTCACCGTCGCCAAGGTCAACAACATGCGCGAGATTGCCGAAGAGCTGTTGGAGAAACGCATGCACTTCAGCGAGATGAGCCAGAACAACATCAACCAAACCGAACTCATCGCACTCCTCATCAACATGGGCGACACCTTCGTCGACGGCATCAACAACGTCTACCGCAAGGTGCGCGGTTCCTGCTCCATGCTTATCCTCACCGAAGACGGCATCATCGCCGCCCGCGACGCCCTCGGACGCACGCCCATCGTCATAGGAAAGAAAGAAGGCACCCACTGCGTGACCAGCGAGACCACCACGCTGCCCAACCTCGACTATACGCCGCTGCGCGACATAGGACCAGGTGAGATTGTGCGCGTCAAGGCCGACGGCATCGAGGTGCTGCAGAAGCCCTTCAGCCGTTGTCAGATATGTTCCTTCCTGTGGGTCTACTACGGATTCCCCGCCTCCTCCTATGAAGGTATCAACACCGAGCACGTGCGCGAGACTGCCGGCGAGGTGATGGGCCACGAAGACGACACGCTCGCTGACTGCGTCTGCGGCATCCCCGACAGCGGAGTGGGCACCGCCCTCGGCTATGCTGAAGGCCACGGCATCCCCTACAAGCGCGCCGTGCTGAAGTACACTCCCACATGGCCACGCAGCTTCACACCCTCCAAGCAGAGCAGGAGAAACCTTGTCGCCAAGATGAAGCTCATTCCCAACCCCGCCATCCTGCGCGACCAGCGCGTCGTGTTCTGCGACGACAGCATCGTTCGCGGCACGCAACTCAAGGACAATGTCAGCACCTTCTTCGACTACGGCGCACGCGAGGTGCACGCCCGCATCTCCTGCCCGCCGCTCGTCTATTCCTGCCCCTTCATTGCTTTCACCGCCAGCAAGAGTAACCTCGAGCTCATCACACGACGCATCATACAAGACTTCGAAGGATCACCCGACGCCAACCTACAAGCATACGCCACAACAGACAGCCCACAATACACACGCATGGTCGACGAAATAGGACGTCGGCTCGGACTCACCAGCGTAAAGTTCAACAAGATAGAGACGCTCATCAAAGCCATCGGACTACCCAAGGAGCGCATCTGCACCCATTGCTTCGATGGCACCAGCTATTTCTATCAGGACGTATGCGACGAAGACAAATAAAAGGACACTCATCATAAACGAGCCCCCTTTGAAAGGAGGCTCGTTTTTTTGCGTTTTATTACATCATTCAATTTTCAGATGTAGTTAAAGAGTTCTTTGCAAGCAAAGCGAACAAGTTCGAGCGACAGACATTAGTTTTATATTGCTGTCCGCTAAAAACATCGCCTTTTATCTCCTACGCTCTTGTCCCCAGCGTTTCGGACGTAAAGCAGAATATGGGGCTTGTCAAAGTCTCGAAGAGACGAAAGAACACAGACGGGGGTGTTAGCCCCCGGGTAATGATGCGACAGCAAAGGAAGCCCCGAGGGGGCGACAGAGGACTCAAATAATTGACTCAACTTTCGCAAGTTGATGGAGTTCAGGAGTTACAGGAGTTACAGGAGTTCAGACAATACTTCCAACCCCTGTAAACTGACGC
>JAFWQE010000040.1 GCA_017509155.1 Prevotella sp. | reverse complement strand
GGTCGGATTTGCAATCCGACCTTACTGAGTATCTGCATTTTCAATGCGCATTACACATCTTTTCCCGGATTATAAATCCTGATATTCCTGACGGCCGGATTGCAAATCCGACCGAGCGGCGAAAGATTTCCGAGTCAGTCCGTGACGGTCCGTGGCAAACAAACAGAGTGAAACGGAGGCCGCGAGGAAGATTTCCGAGTTAGTCCGTGTTCGTCCGTGGCAAAAAATCAGAGTGAAACGGAGGCCGCGAGAAAGATTTCCGAGTCAGTCCGTGACAGTCCGTGGCAAACAAACAGAGTGAAAACGGACCCTCGCGACGCCTTTTCTTGGCACCAAAACGATAAAAATCGGCGGAAGTTGCCGCTATGTGCGGGAAAATGTGTAACTTTGCACCCTATATGCACCCTTTGCAAGAAGATGAACGTAGCAGAAATACTGAAACAGGGAGAGAAGGGCGGAAAGCATTTCTCGTTTGAGGTGCTGCCCCCGCTGAAGGGCAACGGCACGGAGAGTCTGTTCCGCACCATTGAGAAGCTGCGGGTTTTCAATCCGCAGTACATCAACGTCACCACGCACCATTCGGAATTCGTCTACCGCGAGCTGCCCAACGGCAACTATGAGCGGCAGCGCATTCGCCGGCGCCCGGGCACGGTGGCCATGGCGGCCGCCATTCAGCAGCGCTTCGGACTGCCGGTCATTCCGCATGTGATATGCAGCGGTGTGTCGGCCGAGGACATCGAGTATGAGCTCATCGACCTGCAGTTTCTGGGCATTGAGAACATTCTTCTGCTGAGGGGCGACAAGGCAAAGGACGACCGCTCGTTTGTGCCTACGCCCGGCGGCCACGCCCATACGACGGACCTCATCCGCCAGGTGAAGCGCTACAACGAGGGCTTCTTCATGGACGGCACGCCCATCAAGCACCCTGGCAGACCGTTCTCGTTTGGTGTGGCGGCCTATCCCGAAAAGCACGAAGAGGCGCCCAATCTGGAAATGGACATGCGCTATCTGCTGGAGAAGCAGCAGCTCGGAGCGGAATATGCCGTGACGCAGCTGTTCTACGACAACCAGAAATACTACAACTTCGTGAGCCGCGCCCGACAGATGGGCATCACCATCCCGATTGTGCCGGGGCTGAAGCCCTTTGCCAAGCTGTCGCAGCTGACGGTGGTTCCGAAGACGTTCCACTGCGACATTCCCGACGAGCTGGCCGCGCTCATCACGCAGTGCCGCACCGACGACGACGCCCGACGGCTGGGCGTGGCATGGGGCATCAGGCAATGCCGCGACCTGTATGCTCACGGTGTGCGCAACATTCACTTCTACACCGTGTCGGCCGTGGAGTCGGTGTGCGAGATTGTGGAAGC
Source organism: Prevotella sp. (assembly GCA_017509155.1). Classification (GTDB taxonomy): domain Bacteria; phylum Bacteroidota; class Bacteroidia; order Bacteroidales; family Bacteroidaceae; genus Prevotella. The sequence goes on along the minus strand of JAFWQE010000040.1, from coordinate 10,687 downwards.
CATCGTGAAGGAATGAGCCGGAGGAAGAACTGAAAGACGAAAGAGAGCTAGGATATGACCTTCGACGAAGTGATAGGACAAGAGGAGGCGCAGCAGCGGCTCCTGCAGATGGTGGACGAGGGACGACTGCCCCACGCCCTGATGCTCTGCGGTCCGCTGGGCTGCGGCAAGATGGCCGTGGCGCTGGCCTTTGCATCGTTTCTGCTGACACGCGACGAGAGCCGCCGCGCCAACGCCGAGGCCATGCTGGCCCGATGGCAGCATCCCGACCTGCACTTTTCCTACCCCGTGATACGCCCGGCAGGCACCAGCTCGGACCATAAGATGGTGAGCGACGACTTTGCCAAGGAGTGGAACACGATGCTCCTGCAGGGGCCCTACTTCTCGATGGACCAGTGGCTGCGCGAGATGCAGGCCGCCAACCAGCAGGCCATCATCTACGCCAGCGAGAGCGACGACCTGATAAGGAAGCTGTCGCTGAAATCTAGTCAGGGCGGCTACAAGGTGAGCATCATCTGGCTGCCGGAGCGAATGAACACCGAATGCGCCAACAAGATGCTGAAAATCATTGAGGAGCCGCCTCAGCAGACGGTGTTCCTCATGGTGTGTGAGGAGCCGGAGCTGCTGCTTGAGACCATCAGGAGCCGCACGCAGCGCATCGACCTGAAAAAGATTGAGACGGAGAAGATAGAGCAGGCGCTGGTGGAGCGTCGCGGCATAGACAACGAGGCCGCCCACCGCGTGGCACGCGTGGCCAACGGCAACTGGCTGAAGGCGCTCGAAGAGCTCGACGCCGACAACGAGAACAGGCAGTTTCTCGACATGTTCATAGAGCTCATGAGGCTGGCCTACCAGCGGAGAGTGAGGGAACTGAAGGCGTGGAGCGAGAAGGCCGCGGGCATGGGACGAGAGAAGCAGAAAAGAATGCTGTCCTACTTCGTGAGGCTCATCAGGGAGAACTTCATGTACAACTTCCGCAATCCCGAGCTCTGCTACATGACACTGGAGGAAGAGAACTTCGCGCGCAACTTCGCACGCTTCATCAACGAGGCAAACGTGGTGGAGCTGTCGGAGCTCTTTTCAAGGGCCATCAGGGACATCGGGCAGAACGCCAACGCCAAGATTGTGTTCTTCGACATGGTGCTGCGCGTCATCGTGCTGCTCATTCAGAAATAGATTCCAGTTAACAAACACCATATATATCATTCAAAAAGCACCGTACAATGGACTACAAGAACCTGAAATACAAAATTACGAACACGTGCGACCGTGGTCTCTGCCGCAACGCCGTGGGACGCCAAGACCACCAGCTCAACACCTACGACTGGCTGGCTGACGTGCCGTCGGCCATCGACGACACCGACCTGGTGGAGGTGCAGTTCAAGAACACGCGCAAAGGATACTACCACAACGTGAACAACCTGCCGCTGAAGAAAGGCGACATCGTGGCCGTGGAGGCCAATCCGGGACACGACATCGGAGTGGTGACGCTCACAGGAAGGCTGGTGAAACTTCAGGTGAAGAAGGCGAACCTGAAATCGGAGGAGGACATCAAGCGCGTGTACCGACTGGCAAGGCAGGTGGACATGGACAAGTATCGTGAGGCGAAGAGCCGCGAACACGGCACCATGATTCAGAGCCGGCAGATAGCCAAGGACCTGGGACTGCAGATGAAGATTGGCGACGTGGAATACCAGGGCGACGGCAACAAGGCCATCTTCTACTATATTGCCGACGAGAGGGTGGACTTCCGCCAGCTCATCAAGGACCTGGCCGCCACCTTCCACGTGCGCATAGAAATGAAGCAGATAGGCGCGCGACAGGAGGCCGGACGCATAGGCGGCACAGGACCGTGCGGACGAGAGCTCTGCTGCGCCACATGGATGAAGAACTTCGTGAGTGTGTCTACGGGCGCGGCGCGTTTCCAGGACATCTCGCTCAATCCGCAGAAACTGGCAGGAATGTGTGCCAAACTGAAATGCTGCCTGAACTATGAGGTGGACAGCTACATTGAGGCCAGCCGCAAACTGCCCAGCAAGGAGATCGTGTTGCAGACACAGGACGCCGACTACTACCTGTTCAAGAGCGACATACTGGCCGGCATCGTGACCTACAGCACCGACAAACGCCTGGCAGCCAATCTGGAAACCATCACCGCACAGCGCGCGCTGGAGGTGATTGAGATGAACAAGAAGGGAGAGAAACCGGTCTCGCTACACGACGAGACCACGCAGAAGGCTCCCGAAAAACCGGCTGATTTGCTGACGGGCGACATCAACCGCTTTGACAAGAGCAAGAAGAAAAAGAAGAAAAACAAGGCGGCTGCTCAGCAGAACCAGCAGAACGCTGCCGACAAACCTCGCAGCGACAAGCCGAAAGGTGAACGCCCAAAGGCAGAAAAGCCCAAGGGAGAGAAGCCCAAGGGCGACAAGCCGCAGCGAAAGAAAGGCGGAAAACAGCCGGAAAAGCCCCAGCAACAGCCACAGCAGGACGCTCCGGCCAACTGAAGACAGAACGTGCTGGTAGACAAATTTGACAAACGGGACAAATTGTTTACATGTAGGAAAGGCATCGCAATGAAGAGAACCGTTCACACCTTATTATATATGATGGCTGCGACAACCGTCGCGGCCATCATTTCCTCGTGCCAGCTGAACACGCCCTACAGCCAGTATCAGCCAACGGAGATTGAAGGCTGGGAGAAGAACGACACGCTGTTCTACAACGTGCCGCCGGTGAAGTCGGCTGGAAGATACCGGCAGACGCTGGGCATACGCATCAGCGACGCATTTCCCTTCACCAGCATCTGCCTCGTGGTGGAGCAGCGCATCTTCCCCGGAAGACGCAGCAAGGTGGACACGCTCAGATGCAGATTCACCGACGAACAGGGACGTCTGCAAGGGCCGGGCATCAACCTCCATCAATACCAGTTCCCCATTGGAGACATCGACCTGAGACCGGGCGACAGCCTCAGCATCAAGGTGCGCCACACAATGAAACGCGCCATCATGCCCGGCGTTTCCGATGTCGGCATACGCATAGAACATCAATAGAAGGCGTGCTGACGCGAGAGCTTTTTCAACATAAATCTTCGTCAATCGTACTTGAATGCTGCGCCAGAATGGTTACGTATTCTGTTTTACAACATAAATCTACGTAAATCATACATAAATGTAGCGAGTTATAGTAGGGAGAGATTGATGAAGATTTACGTTCAAAAAACAAACCTTCATTCATGCCGCTACAAAGGCATTTATGAGTGATTGATGAAGATTTACGTATTCTGTCTTATAACATAAATCTACGTAAATCATACATGAATGCTGGGCCAGAATGGTTACGTATTCTGTTTTACAACATAAATCTACGTAAATGATACATAAATGTAGCGAGTTATAGTAGGGAGAGATTGATGAAGATTTACGTTCAAAAAACAAACCTTCATTCATGCCGCTACAAAGGCATTAATGAGTGATTGATGAAGATTTACGTTAAAAAACAAAATTACAAACCTTCATTCATGCCAAAACAAAGGTATTAATGGGTGATTGATGAAGATTTACGTTAAAAAAAAACAAACCTTCATTCATGCCAAAACAAAGGCATTAATGGGTGATTGATGAAGATTTACGTTTAAAAACAAGGCCGGTAGCACTTCAAGAAGAAGCGGCTACCGGCCTTCATTATTCTTTAAGACCTCTTAGAGGGCGAGGATCTGCTTGGCAGTGTCGTTGTCGGGCTGCAGCTCCTGCAGCTTTTTGGCAAACTCCTTGGCCTTAGCGGTCTGGTCATTCTGGATGTAGTAGACAGCCAGGTAGTTGTAGCAGACGCCGAGCTTGCGCAGGTCGGAAGCACTCTTGTCGGCCTTGTTCTCCACGAGGGCGATAAACTCCTCGTAGTAGGGCTTGGCGGCACCGGCCTTGATGTCGGTGTTCATCTGGTGATGAATGTTGGCGCGCTTGTAGACAGCGTACTCCTTGGCGTAGTCGAACTTGTCGGCGATGGTGGCATAAGCCAGATCGGCACCAGCGAGGGCCTTGTTCTTCTCGCTCTCGGCCACATTCTCAGACTGGTCGATGTAGATGTCGGCAATGGTCTCGTAGTCCTTATAGCTAGCCTCCGAGCCGATGGCATCGATATACTGGGTCTGCAGCTCGAGGGCACGGTCGTACTGTTTCTTCTGGAGATAGATCTCAGAGAGCGACTTCAGGATCTCTGTCTTGGTGTTGTCAAGCTCGATGACCTTCTGATACTGTGCAACAGCCTCGTCGAGACGTCCGGCGCCCTTGAGGGCATCGCCATAATAGAGATAGTCGGCAGGACGGATGTTCTCGGCCTTCTCCTTGGCAAAATAGTTCTGGGCATAGTTGACAGCCTCTGTGTACTTCTCGAGCTTGTTGCAGCTGAAGTAGGCCATCTTGGCAAAGCTGGCGAACTCGGGGTTCTTCTGCATGCCGGCCTGAGCAAGCTGCAGGGCCTTTTCATACTGCTCCAGACTATAGGCCGTGGAGAGGTAGTCGTAGAGAATGTAGTCGTCGAGGGCCTTCACGTTGGGCACCTTGTCGTACCACTCCATGGCAGTCTTCAGCTTGTTGTTCTGAGAGTACATGTAGCCAGCAGCGGCCTCGTAAGGATAGTCGGGCTTCACCTGATGCAGCTTCTCGAGCATCTCAACGGCACCCTTCGGGTCAATCTTCTGGTACACCTTTGCATACTTCACATAGCCTGTGGCGTCCTGCGGGTCGAACATGGTGGCCTGCTGATACCATGTGGCAGCGTTGCCGCCATCGTCCTGAACGGCGTAGATGTCGCCCTGGAGGATGTAGCCGGCAGCTACGTTCTTGCCCACCTTGCGAGCCATTTCGGCATACTTGGTAGCCTCGGTGAAGTTGTGGGCGGCCATGTAGGCACGTCCCAGTCCTGCCAAAGCCTCAGGGTTCTTCTTGTAGGACTTCAGGAACAGCTTCACGGCGTCCTTGGTTGCTTTTACATCGCCGTTGGCGGCGGTTACGGTCTGGGTAATGGCGTCAATCTCCTGCTGAAGAGCGGATGTCTGAGCCATTGAAGAGGTAGAGATGCTGAGCATCAATGCCCCTGCTACGAGATATTTGATTGGTTTCATAATCATTTAATATTTTAAAGAGTTAATAATCGACTATATGATGGAGACGAGCTGAAAAGGTTTAATTCACCTTCACGTCGATGACATAGGTGTCCATGATGATGGGCAGAATGCCTGAACGCTTGATGATGAGCTGTCCCTTGTAACTTTCAATGAAATGGGCAAAACCCCAGGGAAGTCCTTGCCGGGGATCGTTGAGGAGCGCATAGACGGTGCGCACGATGGGATAGCGCCCGTTGTAGATGTACGCCTGATAGGGCTGGTAGCTGTTGTCGGGCGTAGCTTCGTCCTTCTTGCTGACATGCATCACGCGCGTGTCTTTATAAAAGGTGATGTTCGTCGTGTCGCGCGGATCGTTGAGCCAGTTGCTTCCGATGATGCCAATGGCGTCGGGCGTCTCACGCACATACTGTATAACCTCCTTGCTGGTCTTGGCGGCCACGATGTTCGGGCTGTTGATGGGCTTTCCGCCAAGCAGGGAGTCTACACAGAAATGAACGGCGCTTGACTGCTTGTTGTCGAAACACACGACTATCTCGCCTCGCTTTGAGCCTGGCGCCACGTCGCTCCAGTTCTTGGCTTCTCCGCTGAGGATGCGCTTGATGTTTTTCACCGAGATACACGAGTCGGTGTTCTGGTTGTTGATGATGAAGGCGAGTCCGTCCTTTGCCAGCTTGATGGCGCGCGGAGAGAAGCCACGGGAACGATAGTTCTCGTATTCGCTCTTGGTGAAGTCGCGCGACGCAATGGCCAGGCACACACTGTCGCTGAGCAACAGGTTGACGGCGTCTATCTCGTTGGTGTAGATAGGCGTCACGTGTGCATCGCGATAAATGCTGTGGAAGACATCTATTTCTTCATCAATAATGGGATGAAAACTCTCGTCGGCAGCAAAGGTGATAGAGCCCGACGAATAGGTATCTGTTCTACCGTTTTTCGGTTTGTCCTCACACGAGGACAAACCGAAAATCAGTGATAATCCTACTAAACCGTAGAATAAGTGCTTATACATTTACTTCTTGGATGAAATGTTCTGTTACTGGAGTTTGAAGGTCACAGGCAGCGTGTACTTCACACGTACGGGTGAACCGTTCTGCTTACCAGGAATCCACTTCGGCATGGACTTCACCACGCGCTCAGCTTCCTTGTCGAGAGACGGGTCAACCTTCTTCACGGCGTGTACATCGGTTACCGAACCGTCCTTCTCAACCACGAACTGAACAACCACGCGACCCTGCACGCCGTTCTCGGCAGCAATGACCGGGTACTTCAGGTTCTGGCTGAGCCATGCCATAACGTTACCACCTGGGAACGACGGCATCTGCTCCACGACGTCGAAGATCTTTGTGTCTTCTTCCTTCGGCTTCTCAGGCTCTGGTGGAGGAGCAATCTCTTCCTTAGCCTTCAGCACTTCGCCACCTACCTCGTCGTTACCTTCAACGGTGAAGGCACCGACTGACTTATCAGACTTCTCAACCTCGTCGAGCTTGATCTCGTCCTCTTCCTTCACCTCGTTGTCCTTCTTAATGACAGGTGCGGTGAACTTAATAGAGCTCTTGACCTTCTCGACAACCTTCTCAGGCTCCACCTTGGGCTGCTCTACCTTTTCCACCTTCTTGGCCTGCTTCTTCTCCTGAATGGCGGAGAGCTCCACGGCCTCGGTGCGGGCGAGTTCCTGCTGTTCCTGAATGAAGGTAATCAGCTTGATTGCAGAGAATCCTAACACTGCAACGAGCAATACGGCGAGGATAGAGTAAACATTTCTCTTGGAAGTACCATTACGCAGCACGTATGCTCCGTAGTCCTTGTTCCTTCCTTGGAAGACTATGTCGGCCCATTCACGAGCCACCAAATCTATTTTTGCCATTGTCCTTTCCTTTCTTTAAATTACCGTATTACTTGATACCACGCTTGTCAAGCATTGCCTGATCGTCTTCGTTGATCTTGTCGATCACATAGGTACCAATGCTGCAGATAGTCATTTCATCGAGAGCGTCGACCATGTTCTTGTAAGAAGCCTCGTCGGTACACTTGATGATGATGGTCATCGTGGGCACCTTTGCCTCGCCTCCGTAGTCAGCCAGCTCACCGCGCTTGATCTTAGCGAGTTCACGGTCGTAGATGCTGTCTGGATATTCCGTGGGCTTAGCGAGTTTCTTAGCATCCAACTGCTTACGAGCAGCCATGATGTCGGCCACCGGCGTAGAGCCATCCTCAGTGACGTGCTCGATGAGCACCTTGCGGATGCCTTCCTTGCCCCACGTGGTCTCCTTCAGGCATGAAGGGTCTTCGTAGTTGGGGATACCGTCAACGTGGTAGATCTTGTCATTACCGCACACATAGAGTGTGATGGTCTGAGAAGCCTTGGCAGCGTTACGGTCCTGGTCTGTAATATTCTTATCGTTACTTGGCATGGTCAAGTTCATCGTCTGGGGCTTAGACAGCGACGTACAGAGCATGAAGAAAGTGATAAGAAGCATCATCATATCCACCATCGGCGTAAAGTCGACTCGTGTGGAAAACTTTTTCTGCTTACTTGCTTTTTGCTTGGCCATAACTTATTCCTCCTCTGTTTTAAGAGATGTGATAAGGTAATAGCGGTTCTCGCTCATGTCCTGCAACTCCGAAAGCATCTTCTTGATGACCTTGTACGGAGTGGCCTGGTCGGCCTTCACAGCAATGACCATGTCCTTGCCGTTGGCTTCACGAGCCAGGTCGACCCATGTCTGGAACTCACTCATCTTACCATCGATACTGTCAGTCGGGATACCACGAGCAGCCTGATATTCATTCATCTTCTCTGCATCCTGGCTGAGGAATTCACTCAGATCCTGCATGGGGACACCGACGTTGGCGGAGCCACGTCCGTTCTCCAGCTGCTTGCTTGTCAGGCTGACACCGTATTGAGCGGCCATGTCTGAAATCAGGCTCTCCATCTTACCTGGAGTTTCCATTCCGAGGAAGATCTTTCCCGACTTATCCACGAGGATAGAGAGGACGTTTTCCTCCGGAACCTTGATTTCAGATACCGACGACGGCGCGTTGACTCTCACAGCCTCATTCTTCACGAACGTAGACGTCAACATGAAGAACGTAAGCAGGAGGACCATGACGTCGCTCATCGGGGTCATGTCAATCCAGATGTCCGCCTTCTTAATTTTTACTTTACCCATAATGATAAATGTTTTAAAGGGTTAGCAAAAATTAAGCCTCATCCGTATGGTTTGCTTCGTATGTCTGGGCAATGGTGTAACCAACCTCGTCGAGGGCGTATGTCAGCTTGTCGATCTTGTTAGAATAGTAGTTGTAAGCAACCACAGCGAACCAAGAAGTCAAGATACCAGAAGCGGTGTTCACAAGGGCCTCAGAAATACCCTGAGACAGAGCGAGGGAGTCACCACCACCACCAGAAGCCAGAGCGGCGAACGAACGAATCATACCCACCACAGTACCGAACAGAGCGGTAAGGGTACCGAGAGTAGTGATAGTAGCCAGGATCGGCATGTTCATCTGCAGAGTGGGCATCTCGAGCTGAGTAGCCTCCTCGTGAGCCTGCTGGATCTTAGCCACCTTCTGCGAGGTCTTCAGGCCAGCGGTAGCTTCCATTTCCTTGTAAGCGCGGAGCGAAGCACCAACAACGTTTGCAACAGAACCTCTCTGGTCGTCGCAAAGCTTCTGAGCCTTAGCGAAATCGTTGGCAGCGAGAGCAGCCTTGATGTTAGCCACGAACTTGGGGAGCTTTCCCTTACCGAAAGCGGTGCGGAGAGCGAGCCAGCGCTCAACGCTCAGAGCGAGCACGGTGAACAACAGAGTGATGATGACAGGCACCACGATACCACCTTTGTAGATAAGACCGAGGATAGAGCCGTCCTTCACTGCGTTCTCAGGATTGTTGTCAATGAAGTTTGCGGGATTACCCAACACGAACTTGTAGACGCAGCATGCTGCGATGAAACATGCAACAATGATCCAAATTGCTGCCTGAACTCCCTGGAAGCCCTGCGATTTCTTCGGGGCTGCCTTTGCTTGTGTAGTTGCCATAATTTTTTGTTTTAATTTTTAGTTATTAATAAATTTAAGTAATAAAAAATTCTATATGTGACGGGCCCTTGAGGGCGCGTTTGCAGAAACTATTCCGATTAGACCTCGCAAAGATAGCAATTATTGAGCAACTACGGGCAATTTTAAGAAGTTTTAACCGTCCTTTTCCTCAAAAAAAGTCTCTCAGCGGTCTTCAGTCGCGTACAAATCACTGCAATCTGGCCAGAGTTTCCTTGATTCTCTTCATGGCCTCTCGTATGTTGTCGTCGCTCGTTGCATAGCTCATGCGGAAACATTCGGGCGAGCCGAAGGCATCGCCTCCGACGGTTGCCACATGGCCTTCTTCGAGCAGGAACATGGCGAAGTCGGTGGAGTTGTTGATGACTCTGTCGCCGCATCGCTTGCCAAAGAAGCTGCTGCACTTGGGGAACAGATAGAAGGCTCCCTGCGGCACGTTCACCTCGAGTCCGGGAATCTGGCGGGCCAGTTCCACTATCAGGTCGCGACGGCGCTCAAAGGCCTGCCGCATCTCTTCCACGCAGAGCTGCGATGCCACATACGCCTCAACGGCGGCCTTCTGACTGACCGAGCATGGACCGCTGGTGTACTGTCCCTGCAGTTTGTTACATCCTTTGACAAGCCATTCAGGACCAGCCATGAATCCGATGCGCCAACCTGTCATGGCGTAGGCCTTGCTCACGCCGTTGACCACGATGGTGCGCTCCCTCATCCCGCTGACCGTGGCGATGCTGGCATGCGCTCCCGTATAGTTGATGTGCTCGTAGATTTCATCGGCCAGCACGAACACGTCGTCATGGCGCAGTATGACCTCTGCCAAAGCGTCGAGTTCCTGCTGCGTGTAGACGCTGCCGGTGGGATTGCTCGGCGAGCAGAGAATCAGCATGCGTGTACGGGGTGTGATGGCGGCCTCGAGCTGTTCGGGAGTCATCTTGAAGTCCTGCTCAAAGCCTGCCTCCACGATGACGGGATTGCCTCCGGCCAGTTTCACCATCTGCGGATAGCTCACCCAGTAGGGTGCCGGAATGATGACCTCGTCGCCGTCGTCCACCAGGGCCAGCACCGCGTTGCAGACGCACTGCTTGGCGCCATTGCTCACGAGGATTTCCGCGGGCGCGTAGTCGAGTCCGTTCTCCTTTTTCAGCTTGTCCGCAATGGCTTTTCTTAGGTCAGGATAGCCGGGAACAGGAGAATAGCGCGAGTAATTCTCGTCGATGGCTTTCTTTGCTGCGGCCTTGATATGGTCGGGTGTATTGAAGTCGGGCTCGCCAACACTCATGTTGATGACGTCGATGCCCTGTGCTTTCATTTCACTACTTTTCTGCGACATGGCCAGCGTAGCCGATGGGGCGAGCCGGTTCAGTCGGTTAGAGAGTCTTGCCATAGAGCTATTGTTTATTATTTCGTGCAAAATTAAGCATTTTATTCTTAATAACGAAAAAAACGAACATTTATTTCATCAAACGCGTGAAAAACTTGTAAAAGTGATAAGTGATAAGTGATAAG
>JAFWQE010000039.1 GCA_017509155.1 Prevotella sp. | reverse complement strand
TCAGACAAGCAACAATACAGCCTAACCTAAGAATATCCTGTACATTATATTAATAACTAAAAACAATATTCACATGAAGAAAACATTACGCTATTTGTTACTCGCCGTGCTCACCACTATGTTTGGCGCTGCACAGGCACAAGACATTGTCATCGACTTCAATGCGATGAGCACGCCGACCATTCCTGGTTTGTCCGCTACAGGCGTGTCTGATGGAGACATTTCCGCCGAAAATGGACTCGCCAATGGTTGGTCTTACAGTCAAGATGGTGTTACCATCATCGTTTCGCCTAAGGATCCGAGTAATTCTAATGAAAACCGTTTCTGGGGAACGAGCAACGGCCCGCAGCTTCGCTGCTATTCAGGCACCATCACCATTTCCTACACCAGCAGCATGAAGAACATTGTATTTGACGCAACCAGCAACTTCAACATGACTGCAAACACCGGTGTCTTAGAGGGTAAGACATGGGAGGGAAGCGGCCAAACCACAAGAGTGGTCTTCTCGGTCAGCAAAAACACCCAGATTAACAAAATCACCATTACTCCGGGTGTAGGTAATGCACAAGGCGGAGGCGGCGATGAGCCACCCGTGGATGAACCCACCTTCGACTTCACGCAGAATGATTACGGAATGACTGCGACTTCCGACGGCAATATCTACGAGGACAATCCATGCACATTCTCTTCGGGTGATGTATCTGTGACGGTAACTGGTGATAAAGGCTGTCGCCTTTGGATAACAGAATCTTCTGGCGCTCAGGACTTCCGTTTCTACAAAGCAGGAACAATGACCATTTCCGTTCCACAAGGAAAAGTTGTCCAGAAAGTCGTCTTCACAGGAAACAAAGTCTCGGCAATGTGCGGTCCTGATGGAAAAACGCTGGTTGATGGCACATGGGAAGGCTCACTTAACGCCCCGTCTTTCACCTGCACAGCGACACAGTACATTAACACCATCACCGTCACATACGGTACTGGCTCTGAGATTCCTATCGAGGTGACCTACACCGATATGACCATGAGCGAGGCCACGGCTAAATCGCTCGAAGGGACAGCCATGAAGAACATCAACCTCAAGCTCAACAACGCCCTCGTAGTCTACGACTTCGTGAAGGGCAACAACGAGGGATTCTTCGTCCGCGAAGGTGACTATGCCATCGAGTTCTACAACACCGGTCTCGGACTGAAGGCCGGACAAACCATCACCGGTAGCATCAAGTGCAACCTCTCGCCATACAACTACACGCCAGAAGTGGTGAAGGCCGACGATGCCAGCGTTACCAACCTCAACGACGTTACACTGGGCACAGGCACAGTGACTCCTATTGAAATGACTGCCGACGAAGCCTACAACGGCGAAACCCATCTGGGCGACCTCGTGGTAGTGAAGGAAGCACCCGTTGTCACAGAGGAGAATGAAGATACGGGAGCCTTGATGTACTACGTGCAGTGCACAGGCCACCCCCAGTATGATAAGGACAACAACTTTACTGGTTATGGCGAAATGCGCATCTACGACTATTTTGGCGGATTCACATTCCCGGAAATTCCTGCCAGCTACGTTCCCACCTTCGACATAAAGGCCATCTATGTAGCTAACAGCAAGACTACACGCCGCCTCTGGGTTCTTGACATGAAGACGCCCGGTCAGGAGGATGAGGCCACCGCTATCCAGGCTGTGACAACCGAGCAGACCGACGGTGCCATCTACAACCTCCAGGGACAGCGCATCAGCCAGCCCGCACACGGACTCTACATCCAGAACGGCCGCAAGTACATTGCGAAATAAGATTGACCAAACACTCAGGACAATCGTTCCATAAGGTGGAGGCTTGCTCGCGCATGCCTCCACTTCTTTTTCCTCCCCCTCCATCACCCTAAGCCACTGACAGCAAACACTTTTCTTATAAAAACATCTTAAATATTTGGCTGTTTCAAAAACTCTTCGTAACTTTGCAGCCGATTTGCCGTTATAGGGCATGTAGGAATGAAAATCCAAGATTATAATACAATAATCAAATAATTAAAACATTCATCTTATGACAAAAAAATTACGCTTTTTAATGACCGCATTGCTCATCTGCGTGTGCGGGATGACGTGGGCTGGTGAGGAAACCGTCACATTCAACAACGCGTCAAGTGTTTCTGGAACATCTGCAACATTCACTTTTGCCAAAGGAAATGGTAGTACTAATCCAGCTGTTAATAACGGTCAATTAAGGCTGTATGCTAAAAACACCATGAAAATAGAGGCCAACGACGGCTATACTATTTCGAAAGTTGTTTTTACAATGAAAGTCAACAAAAACAATAGTGGTAAATATCCTGACGCGATTACCTCAAGTACAGGTAGTATCGCCCCAACACCTATCGAGCTAAGCACGACTACCATCACGTGGACTGCAGGTGACGAACCTGCCGAGGAAGTGTTACTGACTCTTGGTGGAACAGCAGGAAACATTCAGTTTGCGACAGGAGTAATTACCTACGTGCAGGCTTCTGGCCCCGTGAAGAAGACACCGACAGTCACCATCAGCAGCAGCGTGATTGAAGTGGGTGGAACAGCCACGGTTTCTACTGACGGGCCGGCCGTAACGCTGACGTCCGATGATAATGACATCGCAACCGTTTCAGGGACTACCATAACTGCTGTAAGTGCAGGATCAGCAACCATAACTGCAACATGGGCAGAGAACGATGAATACAAAGGTGGTTCAAAAGAGTTTGCCATCACTGTTAATGCTGCGGAAGTTGTTGAAGACGGCGTTTTCGATTTCACTGGAACACATAAATACGGAACTACGATTGAACCAAGTACAAATGGTGTAAACATTGATGGCCCAATAACGTGGAAGGCTGGAAATGTATCGCTGACAACCACTGTCTTCCGTTATTGGAACAATGCTAATGGCAACACTCTGCGCATCTACGAAGCAGGAACTGCTGTGATTTCCGTACCAGACGGCTACGTAATCACTTCGATTAAGGCAACAGGCAATAACCTTGGAACCCTTTCTACTAATGAGGATAATCCTATGTACATTAATGATTGGAACGGCTCTGCTCAGTCTGTGACATTCAATCATAGCGGCAGCAACGCGCAGATTAAGACCATCACTGTCACTTACGTGGAGGCTCCTGCTCCCACAACCGTCACCGTCAACATCCCCACAAGAGGCTGGGCAAGCTATTGCAGCAAGTATGACGTTGAATCTACCGGCCAGTGCTACATGGCTACAAAGCTGGTGAATGGCAAGGTGACCATCGTTCCCGTTGAAGGAACCATCAAGGCCAGAACAGGTATGCTGGTGAAAGGCTCTGAAGGCTCTAGCTCTGTTGAGCTGGCCGTTGCCGCAACAGCTCCTGAAGCATACGCCGACATGACAGACAACAAGCTGGTGGGCGTGCTCGAAGACACAAGCCTGGAAGGCAAGAGCTGCTACATCCTCAGCGAGGGTGCATTCTGGCCCTGCACTGGTGGCACTCTGAAGGCTGGCAAGGCTTATCTGGACATCGCTCCTACAAGTGCCAAGGTTATCGACATCGACCTGAACGGCGACGAGACTGCCATCAGCACCGTGAACGCTGAGCAGCAGAACGGCAACATCTACACCATCAACGGCGTGCAGGTGAAGAACACACAGCTGAAGGGCATCTACATCATCAACGGCAAGAAGGTGGTGAAGTAAAAGCCAAGTGTAACAAATAAAAAAGAAAGGACAATAGCAATGAAAAAATACAGCAAGCCCGAAATCAAGGTGAGAGTGCTCAACATGCAGTATCTGATGGCCGCATCGGAACAACTGGATGCAAAGTCTGAAGGCCGTAGCGCCGAGAACGCCGATGCCAAGGAAAGCACCGGCATCAGCTGGGACAGCTTCACCGAATAAGCCACTGCAGAAGAACTTTTTTAAGAACCTAAACGAGAGAGAGAAGGAACAGCACCGAAAGGGCGTTCCCTCTCTTTCTTCTTTTTCACTACCATGACAGAAGAACAACTGGCAGCGCGCCGGCCCTATATGGAACAGAAACAGCCCTCGATGAAGCGGCGCAGCGACATCAACAACTACCACGGGCGCCACATCTATATGGTGACGCTGGCCACGGAAGGGCGACGGCCATGGCTGGCGCAGGTGAGCGGAAGCAGCGAGCAGCCCGTCGTGATGCCCACCCGACTGGGACTGGCGGTGAAAGCCTGCTGGGAGGAGATAGCACGGCGACACCCGGAAGTGAAGCTCCTGGCCTTTCAGCTGATGCCCGACCATCTGCATGGCATCCTGTTCGTGCAGAGCGAGATGCAGATGCACCTGGGGCAGGTGATCAGCGGGTTTAAGGCTGGGTGCAACAAGGCGTTTCGGCAGCTGCAAGCGGAGGCGGCGCCTCCGCCTACGCACAGCCAAGGGGCAGGGGGAGAAGGCAAAGGGAAACCAGAGGGAGAAGACGAAGGGAAAACGAGGGAAGAAAAGGAAGGAGAAAACGAAAGGAAAACGCAGAGGGGCTCTGCGTACGAAGCGGCACCGCCGCTTCCCCTCCCCTCGCAGTGCCGCCTGAAGAAGGATGACAAGCGCCACGGCCTGCTCTTCGAGCGCGGCTACAACGACCTTATAGCCAAAGACTTCGACATGCTCCCCCGTCTCATCGCCTACGTGAAGGACAACCCCAGGCGCCTGTTGGTGCGCCGCGAGCACCCCGACTACTTCCGCGTGCGTTTCGGCCTGACGATAGCCGGACAGACCTACGCCGCCATCGGCAACCGCTTCCTTCTCTACCGGCCAGAAAAGCTGCAAGTGCAGCTGTCGCGCCGCCTCACCGACGAAGAGATAGCACACCACGTGGCTCGCTTCACTGAGGCAGCCCACAACGGCGCGGTGCTCGTCTCGCCAGCCATCTCGAAAGGCGAGCAGGCCGTGATGCGCCAGGCACTCAACGACGGCCTTCCGCTCATCTTCCTCACCCCCTGGGGCTTCAACACGTTCTCAAAACCGGGCCACCAGTACTTCGAAGCATGCGCCGAGGGCAGGCTCTTGATGCTGGCGCCATGGGAACACCAGAACGAGCGCGTGGACCTGTCGCGCGCCATGTGCATGGCCCTCAACGAGATGTCGCGGCAGATTTGTGACGAAAAAACGCCGCCAAAATGAGAAAAAGGCGCCAAAATTTGTGTATGTCAGAAAAAAAACGTACCTTTGCACCCGCTTTTTCGACGTAACCGATGGAAGGAAGAAGAGTAGCCTGTCTATGTTGCGCGAAACTTAATTACAAATAAAATAATCTCACAGAGAAATGGATTTAATTAAAGTTGCTGAAGAAGCATTTGCAACTGGCAAGAAGTTCCCGGAGTTCAAGGCCGGCGACACAGTGACCGTTGCTTACAAGATCATTGAGGGTAACAAGGAGCGCATCCAGCTCTATCGCGGCGTCTGCATCAAGATTTGCGGCCATGGCGATAAGAAGCGCTTCACCGTTCGCAAAATGTCTGGCACCGTGGGTGTGGAGCGTATCTTCCCCATCGAGAGCCCGAACATCGAGAGCATCGAGGTGAACAAGATTGGTAAGGTGCGTCGCGCAAAGCTCTACTACCTGCGCAAGCTCACAGGTAAGAAGGCTCGCATCAAGGAGAAGCGCACTGCCATCAAGAAGGAAGATTAAGCTATTCCCTCAGAAAGACAAAAACGAGGATATGCCCCAAACAAGGCATATCCTCGCTTTTTTGTAGTGAAACCGACAGTCTCGGCCAGCAAAAACCGACAGTTTCAAGAAACAAAACCATTGATTTCGTTCAACAATTCCATTGATTTCGTTCAACAATTCCATTGGATTCGTTCAACGATTCCATTGATATTGTTGCGCAAGACTGGCGGTTTTGTTGTCTGCAAACGCCACTTTGAAAGGGTGAAAGCGGCGCAGCAAGGAAAACATTTGGTAATAATATAGCAGTTGGACCTCCGCAACGTATAGAGAGGAATGATGATTTACATTCAGTTCCGAATGTGTCTTTCCATCTGTGCGCAGCCACTCCCCTCCCATTTTAGGGGAGGGGTGCAGGGGTGGGGTACAAATCTTTCGTGCGCAAAGTTCACGCGCAATGGCGCGAGAGTGACCTCACTCCACCCCTACCCTAAAATGGGAGGGGAGTGGCTGCGCCAGAAAACAGGTAGACGGTTTACGAGTACAAACATCGGGCTTATATGATGCCATCTGATGTGTTATTGCCAAACATTTTGCAGAGATATGCCGCTATGTCAATAAAAATGACTACTTTTGCACGGGAAAACCGATTAGAAGAAAAAGAACATGAAAGAATTAGCATTGAAGTACGGATGCAATCCGAACCAGAAGCCCTCTCGCATCTATATGGAAGAGGGCGAGTTGCCCATCGAAGTGCTGAACGGCCGTCCCGGCTACATCAACTTCCTTGACGCGCTGAACTCGTGGCAGCTTGTGAAAGAGCTGAAGCAGGCCACGGGTCTGGCTGCCGCCGCATCGTTCAAGCATGTGTCGCCGGCCGGCGCCGCCCTGGGTCTTCCGCTGAGCGACACGCTGCGCAAGATATACTTTGTCGACGACCTCGGCATTGAGCTGTCGCCCATCGCATCGGCCTATGCCCGTGCGCGCGGTGCAGACCGCATGAGCTCTTATGGCGACTTCGTGGCCTTGAGCGAGACGTGCGACGAGGCCACCGCCCTGCTGTTGAAGCGCGAGGTGAGCGACGGCGTGATTGCCCCCGACTACACCGAGAAGGCCCTCGAGATACTGCGCGAGAAGCGCAAGGGCACCTACAATGTCATCAAGATAGACCCCACGTACACCCCCGCACCGGTGGAGCGCAAACAGGTGTTCGGCATCACCTTCGAGCAGGGACGCAACGAGATACGCCTGGACGACCCGTCGCTGTTTGAGAACATTCCCACACAGAACAAGACGTTCACGGCAGAGGCGCGCCGCGACCTCATCGTAGCGCTCATCACGCTGAAATACACGCAGTCGAACTCTGTGTGCTACGTGAAGGACGGCCAGGCCATCGGCATCGGCGCCGGTCAGCAGAGCCGCATCCACTGCACACGCCTGGCCGGACAGAAGGCCGACATCTGGTGGCTGCGCCAGCATCCGAAAGTGATGGGGCTGCCCTTCGTCGACGGCATCCGACGCGCCGACCGCGACAACACCATCGACATATACATCAGCGACGACCACGACGACGTGCTGCGCGACGGAGAGTGGCAGAAGTTCTTCAAAGAGCAGCCCGCAGTGCTGACTCGCGAGGAAAAGAAAGAGTGGATAGCTCAGAACACCAACGTGGCCCTAGGCAGCGACGCCTTCTTCCCCTTCGGCGACAACGTGGAACGCGCCCACAAAAGCGGTGTGCAGTATATCGCACAGGCTGGCGGTTCGGTGCGCGACGACCATGTCATCATGACGTGCGACAAATACGGCATCGCCATGACGTTCACTGGCGTGCGTCTCTTCCACCATTGATCTATACCCTCCCCCACGGCCTTACGGACGAAGAAGAAAACGAAAAGCGAAGAATGATGAGCGACTTTGACGACATCCTGATGAACGGCATCAACTTTGGACGCGGCGGACAGAAAAAGAAGTCCGACGACGACAAAGTGAAGACCAAAGCGAAAAAGAAGAAGTATATCACGGGGGCACATGGCAGCGGCTCGGCACAACAAAAAGCCAAATACCGGGAGAACCGCGCCAATCGGCACAAGTGACACGACGAAAGACAACTCGAACAAAGATGTGTCACCACTTCGAAGGGATGATTTCTCGACAACGAATTCTACGAAGGTGACGAAAATGTCTTTTGCTTCAGAGGAAGACGGGGAATGTGTTTCGACAACGAAGGGATGATTTCTCGACAACGAATTTGACGAAGGTGACGAAAGGCTTTGTCGTTGAGGGGCTTCAAAAAAAACGAAAAAAAAGAGCGACAACGGGAAACATGGGGAACATGGGGGCCGTTGCCGCTCTTTATTATAATGTATTAGTGTCCGGGGAAAAGCACCGAAGGTGCGATAGATGACAGACAGGGGCGCCAGCCCCTGGTCTATCATCGTCCATAGTTTTCCAGCCCTGAAAGGGCGGCAGAACGTGTTACTTGTTCAGTACCAGTTATATTTTGGTCTCTGTCGCCCCCTCGGGGCATAGAACGTGAATCCTCATGAATCTAGCATGAATGATACGCAACGGATAAATGACAGATTTACGACGATTGACGTTAAAACACATAGAACGTAAATCTTCATGAATCTGGCATGAATGACGCGCAACAGATTAATGATCGATTTACGACGATTGACGTTAAAACACATAGAACGTAAATCCTCATGAATCTGGCTTAAAGGGCTCCGCGCTGCTGGCGGAACTGAGCGGCTTTGTCGGAGAATTCCTTGACCGTGTTGACATAGTAGGCCACGTCGTCGGGGATGGCGGCGGCAGCGGGAATGGCGTCGTCGGTAATGAAGTTGCCCACGCTGTCCATGCCGTAGTTGCCAGTCAGGCCGCCCAGCTCGCCTGCCGCACTGACGATGGCTTTCTGCTTGACGACAGAGCCGATGCCGGTCTCGTAGCTGCCGCGCATGAAACTCTTGTACTTCATTGCGTCTAACGACGAGTCGAAGCGGATGCCCGTATCGTTCTGAAGGTTCACCTGTTCCAGTCCGATTGTCTGGTCTGCCGCCTTGCCCATCGTGTCGATGCCTTTCTGCACGCCCTTTCCGATGAGGAAGTTGTTCAGTTTGCTCGTCATGCCGTGGCGCATGGCCGTAAGCACGTCGTCGGCACTGTTTTCCGGGTCGCTCATCGCCTCTATTCCCTTTCGTATGCCTTCGCTTCCTACCACCATGATTCCCTCGGTGTAGGCATTGCTGGCCAGGTCGCCGGCACAGTTCTGGAGCACACCCAGACCTCCGTCGACGGCGCCCTTGCCAATCTCGGCTGCGAAGTCCCATCCCGACTTTCCGTCGGCATAGGCCTTTCCGCCATAGGAAGCCACCGAGTGAGCAAAGGTATAGACGTTCTTCACCGCAGCACCGCCGGGCACGCAGTCGCCCATGATGTTGACGGTAATCTCGCTGGCTTTGTCGATGACCTCGAGGGTTTTCGTTGTCGTGTCGAGAATATCGGCGGTCTTCTGCCACAGCCGGCCCTCACGTTCGGCCTCGCTTTGCTCGTCGGAAATAGCCTTGTACAAGGCGTTTTCATCCGAAGCATCCACGCCGTATTTCTGGGAAAGCTTGTCCAGATAGTCCTTCCGCTTAGCCTCCTCTTGTGCCTCAGCCTCCCGCTGTGCCCTTATGGCATCGCCACGGGCCTGCGTCTCGGCGTCGATTCTCGCGTTCTGCTCGCGCTGCTCGGCCACATCTCGTGCCGCCTTGTTGGCAATGTCGCCGAAGTATCCTGCATTTTCGGCACGCAGCCGCAGGTTCTCGGCAATATCCTGGCGACCATACGTGAAGCCCGAATCGCTCATATACTCACCATTCTCCTGCGGGTAGTAGTGGGTCACCTTGCCCGTGGCGGGGTCGCGCATGGTCAGCGTTCCCTCGGCATCTTCGCTGACATATTTTTGCCAGTACTGCTGTTCGGGCGACTGCGGTTCAGGAGGTGGCGGCTGGTTTTCCTCGTCACGGCGGCCGTTGGGCTGAGGCGGTGTGCCACCATACGGATAGTCTGGAGCCGGTTCGGGTGTGGGCGACGGGGAGCCGCCTCCAAAGAAGCCGCCGACATCGCCTCCGATAGATGCCACGCCATTGGCAAACAAGATGGCGCTGATGGCTGAAATGGCGGAGATTATGGCCGACGGTATCGGTCCGGCATGCTGGCCCGTGACCCCGACATAATGGCGAAGGGCATCCAGAAGATCATCCAGGACCCCTCCCAACTCCACGCGCTGCTCCTCGGTAAGCGGTGTCTCCTTGCCGTCGAGCAGCACCTCCTCCACCTTGAAATATACATAGGTGCGGTTGTCTTCCTTGTGAACGACATTGTCGGGAAGCACGGTCAGGAAAGAGCCCCACACGCCGCACTCGGGCCTATAGCCCAGCCTCATCTCCGTCTCGCTGGTGTTCACCATCTTCACGGTGCCACCTTCCCATGTGTCAGCCTCAAACTGACCCAGAGGCGTATAGGAGAACTCGTAGTGGTGCGTGTTATGATTGAAGTTGAAGCCCATGTCCTTTGCCCTCAGGAACCACACGCCAGAGTAGCAGCCGCGATAGGCCGCGTCGATCTGGTTGGTCCAAATCGTGATGGGCGTGTCGTTGTACAGATAGAACGTAGCTGGCGTGGCGAAAAGGAGTTTGTCGGGCACAGGGTTGAACTCATTGCGCGTAAACTTGTAGGTTACGAGCTTCATGCCCTGCATGTATCTTCCTTTCTTCCACATGACATCGGCCAACTGGTCCATGTCCAGTTCGCCTTGCCCGCTGAGTTCAAAGAACTTCACAGGGTCCACCCACTTGCCGTTTTTCCGCACGCCGTTCACGTCCTGAGCCGTCATCGGCATGCAAAGAAACGCCATGAATGCAAGCAGTAGGCACCGCCTGAGCTGCCTGTCTTTCCTTGTTTCTTTCGTTGTCTTCATTTTCCCTGTCTGCATCTTTGCATGTTTGTCTTGGATTACCGGTCTCACATCGACGCAAGTCTGTCGCTCCGATACTGTGAGGCTTTGTCTGAGAATTCCTTCAGCGTGTCAACGTAATAGCGAATGTCGTCGGGGATGTGACCGACTGCAGGAATGGCATCGTCGGTAACGAAGTTGCTCACACTGTCCATGCCGTAGTTGCCGGTCATCCCGCCCAGCTCGCCCGCGGAGCTGATGATGGCCTTCGACTTCACGATCTCACCGATGCCCGTCTCAGCGTTTCCTCGCACAAAGCTCTTGTATTTCAGGGCCGCCTGCGTTGTGTCGAACCGGAAGCCGGTGTTGTCTTTCAGCGTGACGTTGTAGGGGTCGAGCGTCTGGTCGGCCGATTTCCCCAGCCAGTTCATACCTTTCTCCACGCCCTTGCCGATGAGGAAGTTGTTCAGTTTGCTGGTCATGCCGTGGCCCATTGCCGTAAGCACTTCCTCAGGCGACTTGTCCGGGTCGCTCATTGCCTCCATTCCCTTGCGTATGCCTTCGGTACCTACCACCAGAAATGCCTCTTTATAGACGTTGTTCGTGAGGTCTCCGGCATAGTTCTGCACCACACCCAGGCCGCCGTCGATGGCACCCTTGCCTATCTCGGCAGCAAAGTCCCATCCCGACTTTCCATCAGCCCATGCCTGTCCGCCATAGGATGCCACACTGTGTGCAAACGTATAGGCGTTCTTCACCGCAGAGCCACCAGGCACACAGTCGCCAAGGATGTTAATGGTCACTTCACTGGCCTTATCGATGACCTCGAGAGCCGTAGTCGTCTTATCCAGAATGTCAGCAGTCTTCTTCCACAACTCAGCTTCGCGTTGTGCATCAGCCTGTTCATCTTCAATGGTTTTCCTGAGCTGAGCCACATCATTGACATCAACGCCATACTTATCGGCCAGCTTCTGCATATACGCCTGTCGCTTGGCTTCCTCCTGCGCCTCTGCCTCGCGCTCAGCACGGACCGCATCACCACGAGCCTGCGTCTCAGCATTCTCTCGGGCGGCTTGTGCACGCTGTTCGGCCACGTCACGGGCGGCCTTGTCGCTGATGTCCTTGAAATAGTCACTGTTTTCGGCACGCAAGCGCAGATTCTCTACCAAGAGCGATTTTTCGAAAGTGAAACCAGAATCACTCAGGTATTCTCCGTTCTCCTGCGGATAGTAGTGCATAATCTGTCCCGTGGCAGGATCGCGCATGGTCAGCGTACCCTCAGCGTCCTCGGTGACGAATTGCTTCCAATACAACTCCTCAGGCGTAGGCTGCGGCTCAGGTTCCGGTTCCGGCTCGGGTTCTGGTTCTGGCTCTGGTTGAGGCTGAGGCGGTTGGTTTTCCTCCTCGCGTCGAATGTTGGGTTGCATCGAATCACCATACGGAGAGCCTGGATCTGGCGTTGGTGATGGAGCGCCACCGCCGCCGCCGAAGATATCACTGATACTGCCTGTAATGGACGTAACTCCATTGGCCAACAACAATGCACCAATAGTAGAAATCGTAGAGATAATAGCTGAAGGAACCGGTCCCGTATGATCGCCAGTGACACCGATATATTCCTGCAACGTTTCCGTCAGTTCGTCGAGCTGATTGATGAGCGCGCCACGCTGTTCTTCGCTAAGCAGCGATTCATCACCGTCAAGTTGAACCTTCTCCACCTTAAAAAGCACATAAACGTTCTGATCCCTGTAGCCTGGTATCCCATCAGGATCATGCAAACAATTCAGGAAGTAACCCCAAACGCCTTCTTTTTTTGAGTAGCCTAGTCCCATATCAGTGGCTCCCGTCGACTTGTTATGTTCGTGAGTTGTTGAATCCTCTATGCGCTTCCACAATTCTTTTAACCTCGCGTCCTCTTCTTTTGTTCTATCCGACACTTTATACTGTATTGTGTAGCCATCATCAAAGACATGGGTTATAGTCTTCGTCTTATCTTGCAATCTTTTAAACTCATCATAATCAAGATCTTCGTCGGTCTCTTGTGATTTTCGTGGCCTTGTGGGATCATCATAAACGTATGTTCCCGCAGGCACATAAGAGAAAGAATAAGAATGACTATTCTCACTAAAACTAAACTCCACATCATTGGCAATAAGATTGTAAACACCCATGATTTTGCTTTTCCCAGACATGTCGGAAACAGCACTGATGGAAGCCGGACTGTTTATATAGAGCTGAAAGGTCGGCGAACCCGTCAACGGCATCGAGGTTTTTGTCGGATTGTCTTTAACAAACGCAATACTATAGACCTGTATCATCATGCCGGTAATGTGTCGCTCTTTCTCCCACATAATGGCTTCCAGTTCGCTCTGACTGAGTTTGTCACCATGTTGGTCGAGGTGGAAATAGGCCACGGGGTCCACCCATCTGCCCTTCATTGTTGCTTCTTGAGCCGTTGCGACTGAACGCCACACAATACCCATCAGCAGGAAAAGAGCAGCCACGAGTCGCCTGATGTGAATATGATTCTTTTTCATCTTGATAGCATGTTACGATTCCACAGGATTTCCACAGTTGGCACAGAAGCGCGCGCCAGGTTCCAGTGTTGCACCGCAATTCATGCAGAAATGCGGTGCTTCTGCCGACGATTGTTGCGGTGGAGCAGATTGCCGAGGTTCCGACGTTCTTTCTTCCTCCTCAGCTTCCAATCGCTGCATCACCTGCGTCAGACCTTGCAAGAGACGATCACGTTCCGGCCCTTTCTCCATCGGGATGAATACCCACTTGACCAGATATTCCAGTCCCGGTGCCAGTCCGATGGCCCCCTCACGGCTCACCATGTAGAAAGCCTTTTTCTCCAAGGGATGCTGTTCATCCTGTTCTTTGGCGAAGTTAAAGAGGTCATTGAGGGTGAACGGTTGCCCCGTTTCCGCGAGACGCCACACCAAGCAGCTATTCATGGCGACGGCCAGTGCCTGCAGCAGATAGTGATAATGTCCCGTCCAGAAAGCCTCCTCAGCATACTGTCGCGGCGTCTTGTTCGTAAGGTTGTCTGTATTACTCATGGTTTTAACGTTGATAGGGTGGATACTGATTGCCCTGCATGGGCTGCTGCGGATAACCGCCAGACTGTTGCCACTGCTGCGGCTGCTGCGACGGATTATACGGAGGGTTCTGCTGTTGCGCAGCGACCAACGGCTGCTGATTGTTCTTCACAAACAGTCCGAGCACAAAGCCGAGCAACAGCACGGGAATGGCGAGCAGCAGACTGAAGGGGAACCCGATGACAGAGAGCGCAACGCCGATGGAGAAACCGATGGTCATGCCGGTGAGTGTGCGGGTAATGGTGACGTAGCTGGGCGTGCGTCCTTTCGAAAGACTTCCGGCAGCGGCGAAGAGCAGGCCAAACATGAAGCCGCCCTGGTTGCCGATGCCCTGCAGAAGCATGACGGCAGCCACGATGCCCACCATCGAATTATGACCATTCTGCGTGAGGTTCATCAGCCCGTAGAGCAGCAGGGCGAAGCCTGTTCCCTTCAGCAGTGGCGCCAGCCCCTTGGCACTTCCCAGCGACATGGAACTGAACATGTTGGAGAAACTCTTCCCTATGCCCTGGAACGGCAGGCGGCTGTCGAAGAGCGGCATGAGCAGGGAGTTGACGAAAGCTGCCACCACCACCTTGCCGACAATGCCGCCAGCGGCACCGAGGAAACCGCCATAGAGACCGCCCTGCGCAAAGGTGAGGAAGCTGACCACCTTGAGCGGCAGGATGAGCTCGGCCTTGGAGGCCATGTAGCCCAGCACCAACCAGATGACACCGATGAGAACCGTGGGCAGCAGGCGGATGGGATGGCGGAACACATCGAGGCTCTTCTTCATGTAGCCTTTGAGAAACTGTCCGATTGTCTTTTTCTCTGTATCCATATTGAATTGTTGTTTATCGTTCTATATCTTTTTCATGTTTCGCATTCGCTCAAATTCTTGGAGTTTGGGAGTTTGGACGATAGTGGTGGAGCTAATGTCTAGACTCCAGTGGCTGAAAACCGCGAAAACTCCTGTACTTCTCAACTCCTTTGACATACTCGACTTGCACCTTATTTATATATACGCGCGCGCAAGCGGTCTACCATGTCAGCGGCAGTCCGCAGCTGGTGCAGAACCGCTCGCCATACTGCACGGGCGCCCCACATCGCGGACATCGCGGCTGCTGTTGCTGCTGGGCAGCACGGGCTTTCTCTGCGGCTTTCATGTCGTTCAAGGCTTTGTCGATGGCGGCCTCCGCGGCGAAATCGGCCTTCAGCTGCCACCGCATATCGTCGATGAGCTTGTCGCGCTGCGGTCCGCTCTCCATGGGAACATACCACCATTTGGTCAGATACTCATAGCCCTCGCTGAAGCCGATGGCCCCTTCGCGCGTCACCATGAAGAACTGCGGACGCTGCAACGGATGCTCCATGTCGAAGCGAAGGGCATATTCATAAAGGTCTCTCACCGTGATGGGCTCGTGCGTATCGCCTTTGCGCCACACCCAGCACAGCTGCATGGCCACCACCAATGCCTCTTTCAGCGAATGGTAGTGTCCCCTCCACACCTCGCGGACAGGCTGCTGTGATTGTTGATCGTTGTTCAGTTGCATATCGTTCTGTTGCTTTTTTGTTTTCATAAAATGAGCAGTCCGGTCAGGAAAAGGATGACCGTGACAATGCCGAAAATGACGTATGCGATGGCATCAGAGAGTATTCTCATGGTGCAATACAGTTGTTGTTGATAGACAGGTAGTGCCCCTTGCCGAGGCTCTTTTTGTTGATATCGCCACAAAGATACGAATAATATGTGGTATCAACAACAAAAAGCGCGAAAAAAAGGTAACAATATAGCAGTTGGCATTTTGCCACGGACAAACACGGACTGACTCGGAATGATCTTTGTGCGCAGATATGTACGGACAAACACGTACTTTCCGTTTGTTCGGGAGCACCACTGACTCGCCGCTCGGTCGGATTTGTAATCCGGCCGTCAGGAATATCAGGATTTATAATCCGGGAAAAAATGTGTAAAGCGCATTGAAAATGCAGATACTCAGTAAGGTCGGATTGCAAATCCGACCTAGCGGAAGTTTTTTTGCCACGGACAAACACGGACTGACTCGGAATGTCTTTGCCACGGATGAATAATTCTTGGTGACAATATAGCCGTTGGCACACCGCAACTTCTA
>JAFWQE010000038.1 GCA_017509155.1 Prevotella sp. | reverse complement strand
TTTGAATTCCGCTGCAAAGGTATACATTTTCTATTTAAATAGCAAATTTTAGTTTATAAATATAGGGGCTCCATTTGGGAACCCCTATAAAAGATGAATATAAATAATCGTATTTTACTTCAGTTCTTTAATCTGCTGGGCGGGAGCGTACTCGGGATCGATGGCGAGGATCTTGTCAGCATACTCTTTGGCCAGAGCCTTGTTCTTGCCATAGATGAAGGCGTTGGACATCAGGTAGTGATAACTGTATTTCAGCATGGTGTTCTCGCTGTTGTCGCGATCAGCTTTGCCTTCGAGCAGGTCAACCACCTTCTGGTAGTCTGGCTTTGCGAGACCCTTCTCACCGGTCTTGTCGAGCTTGTTGTTCATCGTGGCGCACTGGTAAGCAGCATAGATACTCTGGATGGGGAACTTATCAGCCATAGCCTTGTAAGCGTCGATGGCCTTGCCCACCAGTTCAGCCTTGCGACTCTCGTCAGCATCGGCATACTTTGAGTAAATCTTGGCCAGACCTTCCATATCGTCAGAGTTCAGCTCAGGCTTGCAGGCGAGGTATTCGTTATAGTACTTAATGGCGTTGTCGAACTCCTGATCCTTCAGATAACTGTCGGCGACACTCTTAAGGATGGCGTGACGCTTGATCATTGAAGAGTCGTTCACCAGTTCGAGGGCCTTGTCATACTGAGCGTACATGTTCTCCTTATCCTCCAGAGCCTGATAGATCAGGGCTGTGTAGAAGTGGTCGTACTCAGAGAACTTGGCACTGTCGGTCTCGTTGAAGTACTTGTGGATGTAAGCCTTGGCGGCATCGTACTTCTTCAGCTCGTAGTTGGAGAACATGGCCAGACGGTTGAACGTCGGATTGCGCGGCTCAATCTTCAGACCTGCCTCAGCGGCCTTGAGGGCATCCTCGAAGTGACCGGTGAAGTAGCTGGCGCGAACGAACTCGTTGAGGTTACCCTTGTCGAGCTTGTTGACATCGGCCTTGGCATAGTTCTCGTAAGCCTGCTTCTCGTCGCCGGCGAGCATGTAGATGTGGGCAATGGCTGCGTCAATGTCTTCATTGGGGCAGTTCCTCTTCATCTCCTGAAGCTTGGCTGCGGCCTGGTTGGGGCTGATCTTACGATACACGAGCGCCCACTTCTTATAACCCTCGGGGTTCGTCGGGTCGAAGTGGATAGCCTGGTTGTAGTAGCCAGCGGCCTTACCGCCGTCGGTGCCGTAAGCGGCCTCTACGTCACCCAGCATCATGAATGCCGGTGCATAGGCGTTCTTGGGCTTGCCTGCCTCATTGGCGTAGTTGGCGAACAGGTTGGCGCCAGCGGTGTCCTGCTGCTCGTAGTAGGCACGAGCCACTTTCATGAGGGCCTCTGCGTTCTTCTTGTTCTTCTTGTACGCTGTTTTTGCTAACTCGGCTACGTTGGGAGCCTTTGACTTGATGGCGTCGATAGCTGCCTGCAGCTCGACTTCCTGTGCATTTGCGGTGGCGCTGAAACCTGCCAGCAGCACACCCATTACTAAATATTTAATCGTTTTCATAATTCCTTATGATTTTTAAAAGTTATACTTCTTGTTAATTGTCTCTCGTTATTATGATGTTTGAAAACCTCATTCGTTTAATTTCCCCTTTTTACTTTTTTACCTTTTTACCTTTTTACTCTTTCTTGACGATCACGTTGCGCACGTTCATGTTGGCCGATTGCGGCAGGAGTCCGGAGCGGAGGATGATCATCTGGCCTTTCGGCAATTGGATGAAATGCGTGAAGGCAGTAGGGATGCCGCTAGGACGGGTGTCGTTGAGCAAGGCGTAGATCGTACGGCGCAAGGGGTAGTTGCCGTTGTATAGATAGTACTGATAGGGCTTCCAGCTGTTGTAGTGCTTGGCACTGTCCATCTTGGAGACGCCCATCACGCTTATATTCTTCTTGAAGGTGACATTGGTGGTGTCACGTTTGTCGTTGAGCCAGTTGCTGCCGATGATGCCGAGGGCATTCTCGTGCTTCTCAACGTAGTCGATGACGGCTGCGCTGGTCTGCACGGCGCCGATGTTCTTGGCACTGAACTGCTGGCCGCCGAGGATGGAGTCAACACACCAGCGGACGGTGCTCGACAGGGGATTGTCGAAGACAACGTCGATCACGCCGAGTTTGTTCTGGGGGTAGAGGTCGCTCCACTTCTCGACTTCTCCCTTCAGCACCCGTGCAAAGTCCTTGATGGTGATGCACGAGTCGGGGTTCTGATTGTTGACGATGATGGCCAGTCCGTCGTAGGCGATGGGAATGGCCCTGGGCAGGAAACGGCGGTCTTTGAGGTTCTGACGCTCTTTTTCGGTAAAGTCGCGGGTGGTAAAGGCCAGCCACGTCTCTTCGGTCATGAGCTTCTTGACGGCGTCCTGCTCGTTGATGTAGAGCGGGGTGATGGAGTCGAGGGTCTGTGTGGTGAAATAGTAGAGCTCCTCGTCGAGGATGGGGTAGAAGCTCTCGTCGGCCGCAAAGTAACTAGCGGCCTTCTGATAGGCTGCCTCCTGTTCAGGATTAGGCTTGCTCCCACATGCGTGGAGCAAGCCTAATATCAGTGTTAATCCAACTAATTTGTTGAATGTGTTCATTTCAGAAATTGAGATTACTGAAGACGGAATGTTACAGGCACGGTGTACTTCACACGTACTGCAGATCCGTTCTGCTTACCAGGAATCCAGTGCGGCATGGACTTAACCACGCGCTGTGCCTCCTTGTCGAGTGAGGGGTCAACGCTCTTCACAACCTTGACGTCGGTGATAGAACCATCACGCTCTACGACGAAG
>JAFWQE010000037.1 GCA_017509155.1 Prevotella sp. | reverse complement strand
GTTCTTTGCAAGCAAAGCGTCCAAGGCCCGATGACCTTGGCCGAGCGCAGGAGTTCAGGAGTTACAGAAGTTCAGAAAATACTTTCAACCCCTGTAAACTGACGAAAAGAGAGCCTTCAGCACTATCGTCTGAACTCCTGCAACTCCTGAACTCCTGAACTCCAGGAAGTTTAGCGAATGCGAAACTTGAATGAGTCTCTGTGTTCAGTCTTCTGCTCAGAAGGGAGAAATCCGCGCAGGTTTAGGGAAACCCCTATTCACAAATAGGGTTGTAATATTTGGTGAATACGAAGAAAAACCTTACCTTTGCATCAGAAACATTACAAACCCTTTAATATTTACGATTATGAAAAAGTTTACTTCCATACTGACAATGGTGCTCCTGGCAGCACTTCCCATGGTGTTCACCTCTTGTGAGGAAGACGACGACGACATCGCTTACCGCCTCGACGGTGTTTGGTATGGCACCGTGGCAAGCGACTACTTCTACGGACGCTATGGCTACGAGACACAGTACAACGACGTGATGCTGGAGTTCTTCAGCGACCCCTACGAGTATGCCAGCGGCCTCGGACGTGAGGTTGACTATGGCTACGGTGGCTACATCTCTGACGTGGTGCGCTTCCGCTACACGGTGAGAAACGGAGTCATCTACATGGACTACAGCGACGGCACGAGCGTGGCCATCCACAACTACCGCCTCTACAGCAACGAGTTCGTGGGCGAGTTCCACGACTATGACACTGGCGAGTATCTGGCTTCGTTCGAGCTCTATCGCGACGGCTACGACTGGGAAGGACGCTACCGCTACTACTCGAAGACGCACGCCGCCACCGAGTGGCCCGAACTGGAACCCGACACCACGCAGACAAAGTGAGGACTGACGGTGACTGACCCACGGGAAACACGCGAGTCGGTGACACGATAAGAACAAAAAAAAGACTTCCTGCAACAGCTTCTGGTTGCGGGAAGTCTTTTTTTCTCTCGCCGAGTTAGCTGAGTCTCGCTGAGTTGTTCTCTTGTTTGGTAAAAGACCTCAGCGAAACTCTGCCAACTCCGCGTGCTATATCTCTCGCCGAGTTAGCCGGGTCTCGCTGAGTTGTTCTCTTGTATGATAAAAGCCCTCTGCGAGACTCAGCTAACTCTGCGTGAGCAATAATCTCGCGGAGTTAGCCGGGTTACGCCGAGTGTTCTCTTGTATGATATAAAAACCTCAGCGAGACTCCGCCAACTCTGCGTGGGCAATATTCCCGCGGAGTGAGCCAAGTCTCGCTGAGTGTTCATTCGCATCAAGCAAGCCCTCTGCGTGGGTTCGCTTACTGGAGTGCACGGAATTGCTTCAGCACATCGCACTTGCTGATGTAGCGTGCTACGCGGCTGGAGTTCTTCTTTGCAAACTGGTCGAGCTGAGCAAGGGCAGCATAGCGGCGGCTCTTCGGCAGCGGCTTGTAGGTTTCTGTCATATACTCGTACTCTGCCCAGTCGTCTACGGGGATGTAGGCCAGCGCATAGATGGACTCCTGCTGCATGTTGAAGTCGGTGCTCTTGCTGGTCATTTGCAGGTATTTGATAGCCTCCTCTACGAGGTCGTAGCGTCCTTCCTCCAGGTCGTTGTCGAGCGGGCAGTTGCTACTTCCATACTGTCCGAGGAACCAGCAGTCGCCCTTGTGCGAGCCCTGGAACAACACGGTGGCCAGCTTATAGGCAGTCTGCAGCCGCTTTTCGCCGCTCTGCAGGGGGAGCACGTCGCGCAGCTGAAGGACTTCGCGGCAGAAGTCTATCTTCTTGTTCGTTGTGATGCGGGCCTGATAGTCGTCGTCGGCGCTGTATTCATCGGTGGTGCGCTGGTTCACAATCCATGCGGGCTTTGTGAAGTCGCGGTTCTCCATGTACCATGCAATGTTCTGATGGGCGATGAAATCGTGGCTGACCTTCTCCAGATAACTGATGGCCTCGGAGAACTTCCCCTGTGCGAGCAGGCGTGTTCCGATGAGGTCGTTGAAGTAGTTGGCGTTGCGATAGGTGTGGCTCTTCACATAGCTCTCGAAGCTGTTGCTGGTCTGGTTGCTGGAGATGAAGTCGAAATAGCCCTTCAGCTGATCCACGGAGAGCTTTTCGAGCTCATAGAAATACTCAGTGCTGTAGCCAGCGGGAATAATCTCCTTCGACTTTCTGTCTTCGTACCAGTAGCCGTGATAGGTGCCGGCGTCTGCCATGGCGAACATGGCAACAGCCATGTTGTCCTGTCCTTCGCGCTTGTAACGGTTGTAGAGTGTCTGGGTGAAGACGCGGTCTTTCACGTTGTTGTAGTAGCAGTCGTCTTCGCCCTGCTGGTCAATCTTCGTGTCGAGCCACTGCAGTTCCCTCACCAGCATGTCGGGCAGCTGGGCGCTACCCACGGCTCCGTTGGCGGCAACGAGCAGTCTGATGCAGCGTGCGTTGTCGTGCATGCGGTCGGTACCGGCGAGCGAGATGGCAGCCTCGGCGTCGGACAGTGCCTTGGTGTCGTTCTTGAGCAGATGGTGGAGCATGGCAGTGGCGCTTTTCCAGAGAGCCGGTTCACGGGTCTGGCCAGAGCTGACCAGCTGATCGGCAAAGGCGATGAACTGCTTTACCTCCTGCGTGGCAACAAGACGGGTGCCCATTTCTTTCAGGAACTCGAGGTCGGCATTCTCTCCGTAGTCTAATGTTTCCTGGGCGTCGTTGACGAAGCTCTGCACCAGATAGCGCAGCGTTGGCGCGTTGGGGTTCTCTTTGGCGATGGTCTGGATGCCTGCTATGTCGCGGAACTTGTGCACACTCCATCGAAGGCTCTCCACGTCGCCCTGTTCTGCATAGATGTCCCACGCCTGCTGGCGCTGGCCGGTGTTCAGCAGTGCGTTGGCGTAGATGTTGCGCATCTTCTCGCGGAACGGACTGGCGGCCATCTTGCTGCCGGTGTTCTGCCAGAGCTTCTTGTTGACATCGTAGCGGCCCAACACCATGTTGGCGCGCATGGACAGCAGCAGATACTGAGCACGGAGACGCGTTCCCTTGTAGGTATCGGCGCTTGAGGCCAGTCTGGTGAGTATCTGTCGGCGCTCGTTCAGCTGTTGCTCGGTGGGATAGGTCCACGTGTCGCGCAGCTGTTCGCATATCTTGAGGTATTCGTTGAGCTTGTCAAGATAGGTCGACATTTCGCTGTCGCCCTTCTTGTCGGCCGCCTCTTTAATGCGATTGTAGCTGAACCAGAAGTAGTCGTCTCGGTTGTTGGAGTAGTCTCTCCAGAACTGCTCCATCTGCTTCTCATAGGCAGGTGTGCCTCCATAGTGGGGATACATGCTGAACATGTACCAGTTGTGGGTGACGTATTCTCCACCACAGGCCATCGCCTTCGTAGCTAAGATCAGGGCAATGGCGCTAATCAGAAAACATTTTTTCATAGTCTTGGGGTTTGTAACGTTGAATATTTGGGTTTGTAAGGTCGAACAAGATGATCTCATTGTTGGCATCGGGCCGCTTGCGGCTTACGGCGCTGCGTGCCTGCATGATGTCGGTGAGGTCGGGCTGTCGTACAACGATGGTGTCGGTGCTGAGCACGGGCAACTCGCCTTCGTAGTGCTGTATGCCCACATAGCGTCCATGCCGGAACACGATGTCCCACCGATAGAGCGGGTAGGCCGTGGCAAGAGGCAACTTGTAGGAGGCAAGCTGCGGCAGGTAGGGCAGGGCGGTCTTCACGTCGAGAATGGGCTTCTCGCAGTTCAGGTCGGTGTGGTCGCCGGTGTTGTACATCATCAGCACGCCGCTGTCGGCCGGTGGCACGGGGTGGGAAAGCTGGTGTAGGCGGATGGTGACGCTCAGCTTCAGTCCCTTGGCGTGCATCTTCTGGCGCAGCTCTTCGAGGAAAGCGTAGTAGGCCTTTCGCGTCTGCCGCGTCCAGTCGCAGTCAATCTGAATCTCGCCCACGCGGTCGATGTGGTGGGTTTCGTTCATCTGCAGGATGCGGGTCAGCAGCTTGTCGGCCAGTCCCTCGGTGGAGCGGCGCATGCAGTCGTTGACGATGAAGATGGTGGGAATGATGTCTGCGCCTTCGGGCATGGCGCTTTGAAAGCGGATGGTGGCGTTGGGCATGGGCTCGCCCTGCTTGTTGAGCACCACGTCGAAATAGCGCACGTAGAGGCGGCTCACCCGATGGCTGTTGAGAAAATGCTGTTTGGTGGAGTCGAGCTTGAAGACGGTGCTCCAGTAATACATGGAGCGCACGCTGCCCGTCTTGTTCGCAGACGGCGAACAGGCGCAGGCCAGTAGCAAGCAGATGGCCCATAGGAGAGCCTTTGTCTTCATAGCTTTGACGGTATGATGTGTTATTATTTCAGTCCCCACGCATTGACGGCGAGGCTGCGTTCGGCTTTTGCCTCCACGTCGTCGGGCAGGTTGCAGAAGAAATCGATGCCTGTGCGTTCTTCCAGCTCGTCGATGCTGATGGCGTAGTCTGCCAGACTGGCGTTGGCCGGAATGTCCTTGTTGCTGTGCTCAAACCAGAAGGCGAGGGCACGATAGCCAATGCTGTTCTTGAGCAAGACGGCCGCAAAGAAGTACTTCGGAACGATGAGCTTGCCGCCGATGCGCGTCATGACGCCGCTCACGGTCTGACCGTTCAGTGTGACGTCGTCGATGGTGCCGCCCTTGCAAACGTACAGTGTATCGGTGCCGTTGCGCGGTGCCCACGAGCGCACTTTGTTCTCCATGGCCAGCCAGAGGCTCATTCCGGTGTAGTTGTTGTCGCTCCCGTTGAACTTCTTGATTTGAGGCTGCATGTTCGTCAGGAAGAACGTCTGGTAGTTGGACTCCTTGGTGTTCAGGCGGTCGGCCGACGGACAGATGTGTCCATGGTCGAATCCCGAGCCTGAGAAGTAGTCGTTCACACTGTAATCTTCTGACGGACGGTCGAGGTAATAGTTTAAAGGCAGGTCGGGGTCGAGCGGATATTGTGGGAAGCCATAGTAGCGCGACACGTTGCGGCCTGTGGCGGGGTCCTTGCCCGAGAGGTGCTTTGAGAGCAAGGTATAGCACGACCACCGCTGCGATTTGAGGACATAGTCCCATTCCACGCAGTAGTTCACTTCGCCCCTGTCACGGTGTACGATGAGCACGCTGTTGCTTTTTTTCAGGTGCGGAAACTCCAGCCTTCCGGCATCGGGGTAGCGGACAATGTCGTTTTTGTTGACATTGGCATTAGCCGAAGACGTTTCTTCGTCGTCGCTGCTACAGGCCTGGAAGAGCAGCGGCATGGCCAGAATGAAGATGAATAGTCGGAGTGGTTTCATAGGTGAAAGGGCGGGGTCGCTTGGTGTGAAACAAGAAATGCGCCGCGTGTATATGCAACTACACGCCGACGCACTTCTGTAGAGTTACGTTGCTGTTATATATATAAAGGTATATATATTACTTCTTGGTACTCTTAGCATAGCGGCTCATGAAGCGGTCAACGCGACCTGCAGTGTCCACAAGCTTGCTCTTACCTGTGTAGAACGGGTGCGAGCTGCTAGAGATTTCCACTTTTACCACGGGGTAAGTTTCGCCTTCAAATTCTACTGTCTCTGTTGTCTTGCATGTAGAACGTGTAAGGAACATATCGCCGTTGGACATGTCACGGAACACGACGGGGCGATAGTTTTCAGGATGAATACCTTTTTTCATTTGTTGTCTTAAAAATATAATGTTAATACTATTCCACTTTTATTCGGGCTGCAAAGTTACGAAGTTTTTCGCATCCCGCCAAATATTTCGCCCACATTTTTGCTTTTTACACCCAAATGCAGTGCGTTGCAGTGTGGTTAGGTGCGGAAAAGCAGTGCGGCCTCCCTGTTTCCTTCGTTTCCCATAACTGAAAAACCCACAGACCATAGCCGTTGTCAGCGGCTACAATCTGCGGATTTTTACTTGGTGATACTATAAAAACTGTGTGTTGCTGCTATTACTTCACGTAATAGATGTTGTGGATTATTCTGCGTAGGTGATGACCATTGTCACGATGCGGAGCTGTGTTCCAGCCTTTGCTTCGGTGTGATCGTTGCAGATAAACAGGGTGCTGTTAGAGAATCCGCTGAAGGTTACTTGCGTGTCACTGTCCTTCGATGTGGTCACTCTCTTGCCTCCGGCTTCGCCATACATCATGTCGTTGCCATTGTAAACCGTACCGCTTTGCGGGTTGGCACAAGTAATAACCACCTTTGTAATGGCCTTGCTGGCCTTGATAGTCAGCGTGTTCTTGGCATAAACACGTATGGCGCTTCCAGAAGTGTAGTACTTTGGCGTGTTAGATGTGTTCTCGCCGCCGGCAAAGGTCAGCGTGGTGCCGTCGCTCAGCGTCAGCGTTCCAGCATCCTCGGCATTGCTCAGCCCGAAGGAGGACATCGATACAGTGATGGAATTACCGCTAACTTCACCGCCGCCACCGGGATTGTCGCCGCCACCTTCTCCTGGTGTCAGCTTAACAATGTAGTTGCCTTGTGCAAACTCAGGCGTGTTGCCTCTATAGTTGAGGAGCTTACCTTTCAGGAGAACCTTGTCGCCTACCTTAATCTGGTCGTTGGAGGTGAAGTTCTCGTTGTTAAGATACTTGCCACGATAGATGTAGAACTCGTTATTGGCCTTGCCGTCTTCCGAGATGTAATAGGTACCATTACCATAGTTGGTGTTGATCTCCTTGATGGTGGAAATGATGCCTTCCACATACACCTCTCCACTCTCTCCGTCAGCTGGCAGCGCATTTGCAGCATTGATAGCACCGGCGGGATTGTAGGGATTGGCTTCTGTTCCGTCTCCCTTGGCTTCGGGAGCAGGCGGTGTGTCGCCGCCACCGCCGCCACCTTCGGTCGTGCCGTTGAGCGAGTAGAGGTAACCGGTGTTCTGCACGGTTTCAGGTGTGTTGCCCTTGTAGTTCACAACCTTGCCGCAAACAATGACATCGTCGCCTTCTTTGATGGTGGTTCCAGAAGTGTATTTCTTATTGCCCAGATAGAGCACGCGATAGGCGGTGAACTCAGTGTCGTAGCCTTCGTCGACCATGGTGAACCAAGCGTTGCCGAACTGTGTGCCGAACTGCTCCTTCACTTCCTTTACCTTACCTTTGATGTATACCTGCTCGGGCGATTCTTTGTCGGCTCCCAGCGTGTTGATGTATGCCAGCACGCCAGCCACATTGTACGGATCGGTCTGTGTGCCAGTACCCTTTGGTTCGGCGTTGGTGGTCTCCTTGGGCTTCACGGTCTTGTCGTTGATGGTCACGATGAAGGCCTTTCCCTGAGCTGTTTCGGGGGTGTTGCCGCCGTAGTTCATTACGCGACCGCAGACGACCACCTTGTCACCTTCGACCACGTTGACGTCTTCTGTATTAGAATATTTCTTGTTGCCGAAGTAGAGGCCACGGAAGAAGGTGAACGAGTTGGTGCCCTCGTCGTCGTCGCTCATGGTGAATGTGGCGTTGCCATACTGTGTGGAGAACGATTCCTTGACAGAGAGCACGACACCCTTCACGTAGACATCCTTGTCAGACTCCACGCCAGGCTCCAGTCCGTTGATGTATTGCAGCACAGCCGACACGTTGAACGGGTTTTCAAAGGTGCCGTCGCCCTCGGGCGGAATCGACGTGTCTGTTTCGTTTTCCTGGTAGTCGAGCGGGTTGTTGAAAGGCATAGGCACATCCTCGCATGCCGTGAATGTGCACAAGGCGATGGCTGTTGCCATCAGCATGTTGAATATCTTTTTCATAATCGTTGTTGTTTTCTGGGTTATTGTTCGTACTCTTTGACGTCGGATTCCTCACGAATGAGAATCTGCCACGTGTTGTTATAGCGTGTGAAGATGCCCGTAATGTCGACCGTTCCTGTGGGCAATGGCTTGTTGGCAAAGTCGGCATAGGTGCTGGTGCGCACCACGAGGGCGTTCGAAGAGATGTTCTGCAGCGAGCGGTTCACGCAGTTGGCGGCGTCCTTTTCCTTTTCATTGGCATAGACGCGCTTGCCGTTGGCACCCTGGAATCTGGCGCCTTTGATGGTCATCAGTCGGCCGCAGTTTTCGTCGATATAGTTGGAGTTGCCCAGCTTCGACACGTCGAACTCTATCGGCTCGATGCCCTTCATGCCGAGCAGTTTGTAATGCTGCTGCCACAAGACGCGCGGCATGCGGCTCACGTAGGTACGCTCGTTCTTGTTCGTATAGGGGGTGCCAATCTCGGGTTGCAGTCCGTAGGAGCCGATGAACAATCCCTCGAGCTCAACGAGAATCTCGCGGCCCACCTGCAGTTGTCCAAACAGTCCGCCCTGAGAGATGCAGATGATGATGGAACCTGTGCCGTCCTCCAGGCCTATCTGGTTGTAGATGTTGCCCTGGATGTCGTTGCCCGTCACCACGCCCTTTATCTGTGTGGGCTCGGTGAACTGCACGTAGCCACCGTTTTTGATGACGCTGGCATACTTGCTTTTCAGCTGGGCAATGGTCACCAGATTGGTCTCTGTGACACTTGCGTTACCAAATTCTGTGCCGTCGGGTTCTGGAATATCCCAGTCGCCATCCATGCACGAGGTGAGCAGGCATACGGCCAGCAGCGACATAATATAATAATGTATGTGTCTCATAATGCTTCTTTTAGAATTTGTATGCGATGTTCAACATTCCGTTAATTCCGTAGGCATAGAACTTTTTCGGGTTCAGTGAGAAGCGGTAGGCGCGGATATTGCCGCTGGCAGTGTAGTCGCTGCGGCTCTGTTCGTAGCCTCCGGTAACGATCTTCTGGTTGTTCAGCAGGTTGGTGAGCGACAGGTTGATGCTCATCTGGCGTCCGTGGCGCAGGCGCAGACTGCGGCCGATGCTCGCGTCGAGCATGAATCCGCCGTGGCCTTCCTGCTGCTTCAGGGCGCTGGCCAAGACGTTACCATCGTTGTCGAACACCATCTCGCCCGCATTCTGGCGGTTTTTCAGCGTCGACTCATAGCGGAACGACGGCGAGTAGCTCAGGTAGATACGGTCGTAGTAGTTGCAGTTCAGGTCGATGAACCATCCACCTTTATGGTAGCTCAGAATGACGCTTGCGGCGGTCAAAGGCGTCCCCGACTCGCGCATGTCTTTGCAGAGAACCTTCTCGGGTTTGTGGTCGTTGTTGTCGTTATAGGTGCCGGTGGTGGAGCTCATGTACCACACCTGTGCGTCGTTGGTGTACTTAGCTTCGCTGATGGTACCGATGGCTTTCAGGCTGATGGCGCTCGTAATGGGCACGGTAAGTCCCCATTCCACGCCGTAGAAGGCCTTGTTGATGCCTGTCATCGACACGTATGAGAAGGAGTTGATGTCGTCATAATAGAAGTTCTGCCATTCTGTTTCGTCCTTCACGCTGCTGTAGTAGGCGTTGATGTTTGCCTTCAGCCAGGAGGTGCGCAACTGGTAGCCCACCTCGGCGCTGAACACCTTTTCGTTCTTCAGGTCGAGCACGAAGTCGTTGTTCACCTGCGGCGACACGAAGGCCGTTCTGGCCTGCGGTGCGCGCCATTCATAGCCCACACCGAGCGATACCGAGTTGCCCAGTCCGAGCGTATAGCTCATGCCGGCCTTGCCGCCACCGTCGAGGAAGTGGGCCGTGCGGCTCTTTCCGTAGGAGTTGTCGGCTGCCATACCGTTGCGCATCTTGCCGTCGCGGGCCATCTGCGTGCCACCCACGCGGCCGCTCACAAACGAGTGGAGGTTGCCCTTGTCATACTTGTAGGTCGTCCAGAAGTTGGCCTTGTCCACCAGGATGTTGAAGTCGAAGGCGAAGCGGTCGCCTTTTCCCACGAAGCCGTTGGGGTTGTTCATGTCGTATTGCACACGCGGGTCGTCGGCGGCATAGGTTCCCAGGGCATAGGTGTTGACGTTGAGGAACGAGGAGGCGCCCAGCATGTCGTCCATGGTCACGTAGTGCATGTTCTTGTTCGTCGACATGTTGATGCCCATGTTGAGCGCGGCAAAGCGGCTCATTTCCATGCGCAGGGCCGATGCCAGCGTCACGGTAAGGTTGTCCTGGTGGTTGCGCTCGATGTAGTAGATGGCGTCCTGTCCGGTCATGCTTGCCTGATGGTTGGCAAAGTATAGCTGGTCGAAGTTGATCTGACGGTTGGCCTTGGCTCCCGAGAAGAAGATGCGTGCGCGCTCAAAGTCGGCAATGGCCTGGTTGGTGCGGTTGGCATGGTCGTTCTCATCCCACACGTCGAAGTTGCTCGACGGCATGTTCTTCCAGTAGTCGGGGTGCGGATTGTCGGCATTGTTGTAGTCGAGCTTGGTGCGCGAATACATGCCGTAGCGCCCGGTGAGCGTCGTGGTCAGGCGTGTCTTGTCGTTGATGAGCCAGTCCCATGTGGAGAGCAGGGTGGGCGAGAAGTCCGTCACTACGCGCGAGCTGCGCTTCTTTCCCTGCTGGTATCCCCAGTAGGGGTTGTAGTAGCGGTCGTTGGCCAGCCAGTAGGTCTCGTCTGTTCCGGCTCCCTGTGTGGCGCGCTCGGTGGGGTTACCCCATGTGACCACCGAGAGGCGGTGGTTGTCGTTGATGATTTTCTCGGCGCCGAGGAAGTAGGAGAGCGAGTTGTAGAACGTGCCTTCCACGTATCCCTCGTTGGCCCATCTATAGGTGACGTTGGCCGAGAAGGCCCATCCGCTGGCCAGTATGCCCGAGTTGTAGGTATACATGGCGCGCACCAGGTAGTTGCGGTTGGCCCCTGTCAGGGTGATACGCTGGCCTTGTGCCAGGCTCGTCGGGCGGAAATTGTAGTTGTTGGAACCGCCCATGGCGCTCATGGCGAAGTTGTTGTTCTCGAACGGGAGCGCGTTTTCCACGCCACGCGTCTGCTGGTTCAGACCGCCCACAAGAGCAAAGCGGAACTGCCCCGACTCCATGTCGTTCATGGGTGCTCCGTTGATGTAGATCTCGTTGTACTTCTGGTTGAAGGCGCGATAGCGGAACCGAACGGGACTGAACAGGTAGCCCACCTGAGAAGCATACATGTTGTTTCTCGATGAGATGATGGTCACGTTCTGCGACATGTCGTCGTCCTCGCCCAGCTGTGATTCCGTGAAAGTGAAGGCCGCCTCGCTTGTCTGGCTGGCTGTTTGCTCCTCCGTCTGTCCCGTGTCTGTGGTCTGCGCCAGGGCAAACGGGGCATAGCAGAGGGCTATCACTGCTATTTTCAGCTTTTTCTTCATAGGTTGACGTTTTGGTTAATACACTTATATGTCTGCAAAAATACACAAAAAAAATAAACTGACGAAAAAAATTGACATATTTCTTCCAAGTTTCTGCTACTTTCTCTCGTCAGGCCCCTCGGCAGCTCCCGTTGCCCTTGTCGTCGGCATCTGTCAACCGGTCCGTGTCCACTTGTCGCAGTCACTTCCAGAAAGCGCCACGTTGTGTGGAAAAAATCTAGATTTTTTACATACCTTTTGCCAAGACCTGTGCGGCGTTGTAGCCAAAAAGCTGTCGTTTTGTACCATTTTCTTGAACTTTTTTCGCCAAAACGTGTTTATTCCAAAAATATATTGTATCTTTGCACAAACAAGTATTATTAGCATAATTAACACTGGTGGGAATCAACAGAGCCCATCTTAAAACCTATAGGAAATGAAAAAACGGAACATCCTTTTAGCTTTGTCGCTCTTCTGCGCCATCATGGCATCGGCACAGAATGGCGACCGCAAGTTTTCGGCCTACGCCGTGGGGTTCTACAATCTGGAGAATCTGTTTGACACCTGCCACGACGAAGGCAAGAACGACTATGAGTATCTGCCCACCGGCACCAATAGATGGAATGCGCTCAAGTATGAGCACAAGCTGCGCAACATGTCGAAGGTACTGTCCGAGATGGGCACCGACAAGCTGCCCGGTGTGGGCTGTGCGCTGATTGGCGTGTCGGAGGTGGAAAACGCCCGCGCCCTCGACGATCTCGTGGCACAGGAGCCTCTACGCGCGCGTAACTTTAAATATGTACACGTAGAAGGTCCCGACCGCCGAGGCGTTGACTGCGCCATGCTCTACAATCCGGCCCTGTTCACCGTTATCGACTACACGCTCTACCCCTACGTGCAGGAGCTGGAGAAAGACAGTGCGTACTACACCCGCGGATTCCTCACCGTGAAGGGCCGCATGGCAGGCGAGGACATCGGCGTCATCGTGTGCCACTGGCCCAGCCGCGCCAGCGATGGCTTCTACCGTGAGAGCGGCGCTCGTCAGGTGAAGGTGATCAAAGACCGGCTGCTCAGCGAGAATCCTGCCATCAAGATCTTTGTGATGGGCGACATGAACGACGACCCCACCAACAAGAGCATGACCAAGGAACTGAGCTGCAAGAGCGAGA
The DNA here is from genome assembly GCA_017509155.1 of Prevotella sp. Taxonomy (GTDB): domain Bacteria; phylum Bacteroidota; class Bacteroidia; order Bacteroidales; family Bacteroidaceae; genus Prevotella. The sequence continues at coordinate 5,379 of JAFWQE010000037.1, read as the reverse complement.
TAAGGAAGACCGGCGACGGCGACATGTATAACCCGTGGTACAACATTCTGGTGAAGAAAGGCACAGGCACCCTGCTCTATGACGGCGCGTGGAACCTGTTCGACCAGATTGTGATGACCCCCAACCTGCTGGACCGCAAGGATAAGAAGGACTACTCGACGCTGACCTTCTGGCAGAACCAGATATTCCGCCGTGACTATCTCATCCAGCTCGACGGCCAGTATAAGGGCGGTCCCAAGCGTACCCACGCCGGCGGTGTGTGGCTCGACGGCTACTCCGACCACCTGCCCGTGGTGGTATACCTGCTGAAAGAGCAGAAATAACATTCGCCATGCAGACCGAGAAGCACCCCTTGCAGCCCTTCCTCCCCACAGGGGCGCGGCTGCTCATGCTGGGAAGTTTTCCGCCGGCGCGCTATCGCTGGTCGATGGATTTCTTCTATCCCAACTTCCAGAATGACATGTGGCGCATCTTCGGACTCTGTTTCCATGGCGACAAGATGCACTTCGTTGATGAGCAGGGCCGCACCTTCCGTCGTCCGCTCATCGAGGCGCTGCTGCGCGAGAAGGGCATCGCGCTCTACGACACCGCCTGCGAGGTGGTGCGCACGCAGAACACCGCGTCGGACAAAGACCTAATGGTGGTTCAGCCCACCGACCTCGACGCCCTGCTGCGCCAGCTGCCACAGTGCGAGGCCGTGTGCACCACGGGCCAGAAGGCCACCGACCTGTTCACCGCTCATTTCCAGATGGCGCAGCCGAGGGTGGGCAGTGCTGAGTCCTTCACCTTTGAGGGCCGCACGCTGAGGCTCTTCCGCATGCCCAGCAGTTCGCGCGCCTATCCCATGAAGGTGGAACGCAAGGCCGAGACCTACAGGCAGATGTTCGACGCACTGGCCATGACCGGCCCCGGCCCATCTCTTTAAGCATCAATCAGAAAGACCTATATACAACTATGACAATCATCGGAATTGCCGGCGGTACCGGCTCAGGAAAGACAACCGTAGTGAAGAAAATCGTGGAGGCATTGCCCCCAGATAGCGTGGCCGTGGTGCCCCTCGACTCCTACTACAACGACACGTCGGACATGACGCCCGAGGAGCGTAAGCTCATCAACTTCGACCATCCCGACGCCTTCGACTGGCGCCTGCTCCACAAGCAGATAGCCATGCTGAAGCGCGGAGAGGCCATCGAGCAGCCCACCTACAGCTATGTGCTGAGCAACCGCCTGCCGGAAACCGTGCACGTGGAGCCAAAGCCCGTCATCATCATTGAGGGAATCATGACGCTCGTAGACAGGAAACTGCGACACATGATGGATCTGAAGATCTTCGTCGATACCGACTCAGACGAGCGCCTCATACGCAACATCCTGCGCGATGTCGTGGAGCGAGGACGCACCGTCGACATGGTGCTCACCCGCTATCTGGACGTGTTGAAGCCCATGCACGAGCAGTTTATCGAGCCCACCAAGAAATATGCCGACATCATCATACCGCAGGGTGGCGAGAACAAGAAAGGCATCAGCATCCTCTGTAAGTACATAGAAGGACTCACCATCACATAGTTCCCCGCTTCTTCCCACGCTGAGCACAACCGCAAGCAACATAAAACTCTGCGAAACTCAGCTTACTCCGCGAGTGTTATCTCACGCCGAGTAAGCCGAGTCTCGCAGAGTTGTTCATCTCAAACAAGAGAATGCTCTGCGAAACTCCGCCCACTCCGCGAGTGTTATCTCACGCTGAGTAAGCCGAGTCTCGCAGAGTTGTTCATCTCAAACAAGAAAATGCTCTGCGAAACTCCGCCCACTCCGCGAGTGTTATCTCACGCCGAGTAAGCCGAGTCTCGCAGAGTTATTCATCTCAAACAAGAAAATGCTCTGCGAAACTCTGTCAACTCCGCGAGAGTTATCTCACGCTGAGTAAGCCGAGTCTCGCAGAGTTCTTCATCTCAAACAAGAAAATGCTCTGCGAAACTCTGTCAACTCTGCGAGAGTTATCTCATGCTGAGTAAGCCGAGTCTCGCAGAGTTCTTCATCTCAAACATGAAAACCTCCGCGAAACTCAGCCAACTCTGCGTGAGATAATTCTCGCGGGGTGAGTAAGGTTTCGCGGAGTTGTCACATAAAAAAGAGATAATACTCAGTAGAACAATCGTCACTCTTCCACTATTTCCGCCTCTTCTATGTCGGTTGGTTTCTCCATCGGCACCATCGGTTCTATCTCTTCCACCTGACTGCGCATGCGGGCTATCTTGATGCCGTTGATGAGCTCCACCACGGCGTAGAGTATCAGTCCGTAGCCAAGGATGCGGAAGGTCGTGACTTCCATCTCAAGTGGTCTGACCAGCATGAACACTCCCAGGGCGAGCACCAGGCAGGGCATCAGCCAGAAGAAGAAGGGAACCGAGGCCAGACGTCGCACGCGAAACAGGTTGTAGAGCTGGTTGAGGCCGCCCAGAATGAGCATGGCGGCCAGCGCATACATGGCCCCTCGGGAGAATTCGGTGGGCATGAGTGCCAGCAATGCCCCCAGGATGATGCTGCCAATGCCCACGATGGGGTACGACGGACTGACGGCGCGCACGATGTCGTCGGCACGTTCGGGCGCGTCGGCACCGTCGCGCAGCTCGGCCATCGCCTTGAGCCGCTCGGCCATCTTCATCGCCTTGCGCTTTTCGGCATAGTAGGCAATCACCGAGAAAAGACCCGACACGAAGAACAAAGCACCTACGGCGATGGTGAGCCATTGCACCATCTCGTTGCGATACATCACGAGCAGGTAGCCCGTGGCTGCGGCACATACGGCACGCACAAGAAAAGACAGAAATGTTCGCATAACGATGATTTTTGATGCAAATATACGAAAATCGTGCGAAAGAAGCAATCTTTTTTGTACTTTTGTAGCAAAAAAGAATGGCGAAGACGAAACTCTATCTGGTCAGGCATGGCGAAACACTCGACAACGTGAACAAAATCATGCAGGGACAAACGCAGGGTGAGCTGACGGAGGCTGGCCGCGAGCAGGCCCGACAGCTGGCGCAACGGCTGGCCAGCTGGCAGGTGGACGCTTTCGTGTCGAGCGACCTGAAGCGCAGCATCGACACCTGCAGGCTGCTGGCAGAGCCCCATGGCATGGACGTGGTGCAGACACCGCTGCTCAGGGAACGCGACTGGGGCTCGTTCACAGGACTGTATATACCCGACATACCGCTCGACGACCCCTGGCCCGACGACATAGAGAGCCTGCCCGATCTGAAGGCCCGCGCCAGCCGCTTCCTCGACTTCGTGCGAGAGAACTACCGGGGAAAGACCGTCGTGGCCGTGGGACATGGCATCATTAACAAAGCCATTCAGGCCGTCTTCTATGGCAAGCAGATGCGCGACGTGGCACGCATGACCAATGCAGAGGTAAGATATCTCGAGCTTTGACAACGGAGCAACTCCTGAACGCCTGGACCTTATGCAACTCCATGATTGTCAAGAAGGGATTCCACTCCTCCCTGTGGTCTTTTGTATCTTTAGGACTTTTTGAAGTGAACTCATCATTGCAGTTCCTCAAGCTATGAAGAAACGGTGGCCAAGACTGCCGGAAACAAACGGTTAAAACGTCGTTTGGGAGCAACAAAAGCGGCAGAATGGCTAGACAAATCCAATGGAATTGTTGAACGAATCCATTGAAATCGTTGAACGAAATCATTGAAATTGTTGAACGAATCCAATGGATTCGTTTACAAGAACTGGCGGTTTTGCTTGCTGAAACTGGCAATCTGACGACTCAAAAGCAGCAGAAAACGCGGGGAAAGGCTTTGTTATGCCTGCGTCGCTACACGAATATGCACGAATAACCATGATATACTCAACTCTCGGAAGTTGGTTGAGGAGTATAGAAGTTCTCTGCAAGCAGAGCGTCCAAGGCCTGATGACCTTGACCGAGCGTAGGAATTTGGACATTAGTTCCGATTCCAGAAACCAGGAAAGATGAGCGAATAAACCTATCGTCCAGACTCCCAAACTCCCAAACTCCTAAACTCCTTAACGGATTAGAACATCCGACGCTCGGCCTTTGGTCGCTTTGCTTGCAAAGAACTTCAGTGATATAAAAAGACGCGGAGGCATAGAGAAAATCTCTGTGCCTCCGTGTCTTTTAAGTCAGTCTATTCTCATTGCACACATCGTTTTGTCTTATCTGCGTCCGCCAAAGTGGCCACCTCCGCCGTGCGAGCCTCCGCCGTGGGAGCCGCCTCCGCGTGAACCACCGCCGAACGAACTGCCACCTGAGCTGCGGCTACCTCCGCCAAACGAGCTGCCACTTCTGCTGGGGGCGCTGCTGCGGCTTGAACCGCCGAAGCTGCTGGAGCTGCGATGTGAGGGAGCGCTCATGCTGCTGCTACCCGACGAGCGCTGGCTCGGAGTGAACGTGCGTGTGGGAGCCTGATAGGAGCCAGAACCGCGGTTCATGGACGAACCCGAGCGCGGGCTGCTCTGAATCTGGCGCTCTGTGCGGCCGCTGCCTACACTCTGGCGAGTGCTGCTTGGACGGTTGCCGAAGCTGCCGCGTGAACCACTGCGCTGGTAGGTGTCGCTGCCGCTGCGGGTTCCCATCTGCGAACCGCTGCGCTGGCGAGAGTCCGGTCTGACCTGACGGTCGCCGTGCGTGCCGTGCTGGCGTTCTGCCTGTGAGCCACGCGCTCCTCCGAAGCTGCCGCTGCGGTGTGCAGGTCCGCTCTGCATGCGGCTGTTGCCGTTGACGCGCTCCAGACCCCTGCCGCCCTGACGGCGCTCAAAGTTGCCTCGACGGTCGTTGTAGCGTCCCTGGTCGTAGCCGTTGCGCATGCCGTGACCCTGACTTCCGCGAGCTACGCGGTGGTCGCGTCCGAAGGTGCGTCCGTGATACCAGGAGCGTCCGCCGTTGCGATGCCAGGCGTGTCCGCCATGATAGCTGTAGTAGAAAGCCGGACGGCCGAAGTAGAACCATGTGCGGTGCGGATAGCGGGCGTAGATGCCGAAGTGCCAGTAGCCAGCATCCCAGTAGAGGGGACGATAGAAGTAGGTGGCTGCCAGGTAGGAGCGATACTGCCAGTCGAGCAGCACGTAGCTCAGGTCGAGGTTGCGGCGCTCCCAGTAGGTGCCATACAGGTCGTCGTAGTTGTCAATGCTCAGCAGGTAGTCGAGATTGATCTCGTAGGCAGCTTCGTACTGGTCCTCGGTGAGGTTCAGCTCGTAAGCCATCTTGTCAGTCAGGAACAGAGCCTGGTCGCGTGCCTGCTCGTAGCTCATGGCGCTTGCCGAGATGCTCATCGTCAGCATGGCCAACAGTGCAATCATCATCTTCTTCATAGTCGTATTCATTTTAAATGGTTTATAATTTCTTTTTCACGT
>JAFWQE010000006.1 GCA_017509155.1 Prevotella sp. | reverse complement strand
CGGCTGACTGCCGTGGCAACCGAGCGCGATGCCTGGATCATCGACGATGCACCCTCGCGCCATACATGGCTGACGCACAACATCTACTATATGCACACACGCAAGCACCTAAAGCGCAGCCTGAGCCATCGCTTCCTGCCGTTCCTGAACGAGGTGGGCATCCATCTCACCTTCGTGGCTTGCCTGGCCATCATCACCTTTGCCGCACTCACCCAGCGTTGGGTATTGCTTGGCGTGGCCATCGCGGCACTCGTGGCGACCATCATCTTGCGCACGTGGATAGCACGGAAGGTCATCGTGGCCTACGACGAGGACATCGCCGCCTGGCGCGTCTATCCCTACGAGCTCTCCTGGCTCTGGCACAAGTGCTACCACCGACTGCGCTACTGGCGCGCCAACAAGTCGGACTTCACGTCGCACAAAGTTTAATGTTTATGATGAAGTATAAGAAGTCAAGGAAGTTAAAGAAGTCAAAGGACAATACTCTTGTCTCTTGTAACTTCGGAGAGAAATATCAAGTGGCGGGACTAATGTCCTTTAACTTCCTTAACTTCCCATAACTTCTTTAACTTCTCATCTCTAACTTCCTTTACTTCCCATAACTTCTTTAACTTCCACCTATAACCCCCCACTCTCATGAGAATCCTCCTCCATCTTTCACCAGCCATGAACGCAGCCCACTCGCAGGAAGCAACCATCGCCTGCGAGCTGCTGAGCATGCTCAGGCAAGAGCTGGACCGCAGGGCGATTCTCATAGCCGAACGATGCACGACGGCCAAACAGCTGCGCCAGCAACACCCCGACATCATCCACATCATCGGCTGGGATGCCGACGCCACCCAGAAGCTCACGGCCCATGCCGATGCCCTGCACATACCCTATGTCGTCACACCCCTGGGAGCGTTCCTGCCTTGGCGGGGATGCAAGTGGCGTGCCTTCCCGGACACCGCCCTCGTTGCCAGCAGCAAGATTGAGCGCGACCACCTTCAGGACCACGTTCAGTCTGAGCGGCTAAGGCTCGTCAGCAACCCTGTCAGCACGACGGCCATCACGGCCCAGGAGTATGCCACGGAGATGATGGACACCTACGAGCAGGCCATCCGCCTGCACGACGAAGCCATCCGCACCGACATCGGCAAGCGTATCCAGCAAATGGACGATATAGAAAAAGACATGGCCGACATCCTGCAGGAAGCGCTCTACATAGGCTATCTGCACCAACGTGGCGGCGTCACACAAGCCTCGCTCGACCACCTGTCGTACACCATGATCCATGCCGACTACGACGAAGCCCTCATGGCTGAACGACTCGAACAGCTCCGCTTCACCTCGTTCTTCGCACAGCTGGAGACGTTGCTGGCCGAACAAAGCACGCTGACCGAGGGCTTCATGCCCATCGAAGCGAAACCCAACAAACTCATCACCACCATCAATCCATGAACTACCCGGAAGTCATCGACTATCTCTACCACGCCACACCCGCCTTCGAGCGTGTCGGCGCATCAGCCTACAAGCCAGGGCTGCAGACCACCATGGCCATCGACCAGCACGACGGACAACCGCATCGGCACTACAAGATCATCCATGTGGCAGGCACCAACGGCAAAGGTTCCGTGTCTCATTCGCTGGCAAGCATCCTGCAGGAAGCAGGCCTGCGCGTGGGACTCTACACGTCGCCCCACCTCGTCGACTTCCGCGAGCGGATGCGTGTCAATGGCAAGTGCATTTCCGAGGAGTATGTGGTTCGTTACGTCGAGGAGTTCATCGAGTGGAACAAGCAGGCACAGCTCTCGCCCTCGTTTTTCGAGCTGACCACGGGCATGGCCTTCCGCTTCTTTGCCGACGAGCAGGTCGATGTGGCCGTGATTGAAGTGGGCCTGGGCGGACGCCTCGACTCCACGAACATCGTTACGCCCGTGCTGAGCGTCATCACCAACATTGCCTTCGACCACACGCAGTTCCTGGGCAACACGCTCGGGCTGATAGCCGGCGAGAAGGCTGGCATCATCAAGCCCCATGTGCCCGTCGTCGTTGGCGAGACCACGCCCGAGACACGTCCCGTGTTCCTGCAGAAGGCCCGCGAATGTAGTGCGCCCATCGTCTTTGCCGAGGACGAGGACGTAGCCCCCCTACCCGATTTCGAGCTGAAGGGCTACTATCAGGAGCGAAACCTGCGCACCATTCTCTGTGCCGCCCGCGAGCTCAGCCGACAAGGTCTCCTGCCAGCCGACATGGACCGCCAACGCCTGGAGCACGCCCTGCAGCACGTCAGCACCAACACGGGACTCATGGGACGCTGGCAGACCTTGCAGACCGCCCCACTCGTCGTCTGCGACACCGGCCACAACCCAGCCGCATGGGTGTACCTCGCCCCGCAGATCAAGGCCCAGCCCTGCCACACGCTGCGCATCGTCTTCGGCATGGTCGACGACAAGGACATCGGCCAGGTGCTCACGATGTTGCCCGCCACGGCCACCTACTACTTCACGCAGGCCAGCACCCACCGAGCCATCCCTGCCGCACAGGTAGCCCTTCTGGCCGCCGACCATGGCCTGCACGGCCAAGCCTTCGACGACGTCGCCACCGCCTACCACGCCGCCCTTGCCGATGCCTCGCCCTCCGACTTCATCTTCGTCGGTGGCAGCAGCTACGTCGTTGCCGACCTCCTCACGGCCCTCACCCACTCCTGAGGAAACGGCCATCCCCCACTCTGTAGGGGCAGACTCCCGTGTCTGCCCGAAAAAAAAGGGAACAGGCCTGCCCGAACAATCCAGAGAGCGGTGGCACAGAAATGGTGTCGCTGCTCTTTTTCGTTGTTTTTGCCCACAGATTTGCAACCACGGATGGCACGGATTCAACGGATTACACGGATTTTAATTTTCAATTCTCAATTTTCAATTCTCAATTTGCGGCTTGCCGCACTTGTTTTGCCCACAGATTACACAGATTAACACAGATTTATGTGCTTTTCGGTGTTTCGGGTGTTTTCGGAAACATAAAATCAAGGTGTCGCTGCTCTTTCGT
>JAFWQE010000036.1 GCA_017509155.1 Prevotella sp. | reverse complement strand
GGTCGGATTTTCCGCTCGGTCGGATTTGCAATCCGACCGCTATAAGTATGAGCATTTGTAATGCGGAACGAAAGCGGATTACAAATCCTTATACCAGATGCTGCCGGATTTCAAATCCGGCAGAGCGGAGTTTGGGAGTTTGGACGATACTTCTCACCACTCACTTCTCACTTGTCACTTATCACTTATCACTTTTCACTTAAACATCCCCCTCGGGGGCTTGGGGGGCTTCCCACCTCTCAGTTCTCAGTTCTCAGTTTGAGCCCTTGGGCTCATAAACATCCCCCACGGGGGCTTGGGGGCTTCTTTACATTCTTGCCTTCTGCTTCTCGCCGGCACCAGAGCCGCGATACTTCGAGCGTGCCTCGTTGAACTTCCACGTTACATCGAGTACGAAAGTGCGGCGGGCAGGATTGTGGACGGTGAGGTCTCGATAGCCGTAGATGATGGCGTCGGTCTTGTTGGTGTTGAAGACATCGTAGCATCGCAGGTCGGCAGTCAGTGTGCCGAGTCGTTTCAGGTTGATGTCCTTCTGCACTCCGAGGTTGCCTAAGAATCGTGGCTTGGTGATGTGGAAGTTGTTGTACTCGCCCTTCGTGGCCCATTCTATGTCTGCATTGAGACGAAGGTCATGAGGCAGTTCGAAGGTGTTTCTCCACGAGCCGTTGAACCAGGGCTGGTCGAGTTTCATCATCTCCCCGGCGGCGGTGGGAGAAACATAGTTCTGGAACATACCCACGACAGACCATGCGGGATGCCAGCACCCCACGACAGGCTGCGCAGAAGCGATGACCGTCAGTCGGTCGTAATCATCCAGACTGTTGATGGGGCGCACGAGGCTGATGAGTGGGTCGGTGGCGCCGGGGTAAGGCTCTGTAGACATTGTGAGGGCGTCCTTCACACGACCATAGTTCAGCGTCAGGTTCATCCACTTGTAGGCAGCGTTCATCACAAGGCTGCTGGTGTAGGTCGGTTTCAGATAGGGGTTGCCACTCTGGTAGGTATATCTGTTGATGTAGACCGTGGAGCTGGTGAGGTTGGAATAGTTCGGACGTTCGATGTCGTGTCGATAGGACAGTGAGAGCTGCACCTTGCCTACAGGCGCTGAGATGACGGCCGACGGGAACCAGTCGCCATAGTCGCGACACACATCCGCCTCTTTCTTCCCGAAGTTGAAATAGTCGTTCTTCAGGTGTTCATAGCGCAAGCCCACTTGTGCGAACACCTTGCCGAAAGAGCGACCATATTCTGCAAAGACAGCGCTTGACTTCTCATTGATTTCCGTGTCCGTCGTCTTCACGGGTACGGCATCGGTGGCATAGAAATCGTAGGCATCCGTGCGGTGGTTGTAGCTATACTCGCCTCCGATGGACAGGTTGCCTTTCCAGACTGGATACCCGAAGATGAGCTTCGAAGCCCAGAAGTTGTTGCTGCTAATGGTGTTGCTCTCTATGCTGCGGTTCATGGGACTGCCGCCTGCCTCTGTCGTCACCTCCTTCGTGTTGCCCGGCGACTGCGTGTCGTTGAACAATCCGTCGACGTTCAGGTCGATGCTCAGCTGGCCTGTCTTGCCGTTGTAGTAGGCATTGAAGATGTGCTTCTTGAACTGGTCCTCCTGAGTGATGTTGCTCTCAGACCGTTCAGTAAAGACACCATTCTCGTAGTTATCGGTGAAGAACATGCTGCTGAATTTGCCATTCGGATGACGGTCGTATTTATAGTATGCGCCGAAGCTGTGGTTCTCGTTCACCATGTAGTTCACCTGCAACTGCGGCGACCAGCCTTTCCAGATGTTCTTCGACTCCTGAGAACTGGCACCCTCAATCTTGTCTGGTCCTGCAAAATAGGTGATGATGTTCTCCTGCAACGATTTCCCGTGTCCGTAGCGACCGGCCCAGAACGAGGCGGTAATGTCGAGACCACCTGTGCGGTAGTTCACATCGAGATTATTCGTCAGCGAGTGACCGTATTGGTACATCTCTTCTGCACTGTCCTGGAAGCTCAGCCCCTCACCCTGAGCCCTTTTCAGCGTGATGCGCACAACGGCCTTTGTGGCAGCGGCATAGCGGGCACCGGGATTCTGCACTACATCGACATGCAGAATCTGGTCGGAGCGAAGACGAGAGAGTTCCTTCACATCCTGTACACGGCGCCCGTTGATATACACCTCGGCATCGCCTCGGCCCAGCACCTTCACGCCACCGTCGCGCTCTGCCTCGAGCGACGGAATCTTCGACAGGGCATCGCTCACCGTCCCTGCTTTCTCCAGAATCGTCCCTGCCACCGTTGTACGCATAGCATCGCCCTTTGCGTGCGTCTGTGGCAGCTGGCTTTTCACCACCACCTCGCCCAGCATCTGCGTCTCCTCTTCCATCTGGATCGTCAGACTGTTGGTCGGCTTGTAGGCCAGGTAGAGCGTCTTATAGCCGATGCTCGTCAGCTTCAGCAGCCCTTCTTCCTGCTTGGTCACGATGTTAAACACACCATTCTCATCGCTCACTGCCCCTTGCACAAAGGCGGAGTCGGGGAGCGACAGCAGCACCACGTTCACGAATGCCAGGGGCTGTCCGTTCTTGTCAATCACCTTCCCGCTCACGTCGTGAGTCTTACCCAGTGCGCTCAGGCTTATCATTGCAGCCGCAATGACAGCCACGATTCTCATGCTTGTTTCTTTCTTCATTTCTTGTCATTATTTGTATTATTCCTTATTCTTGATACTTACGCTGCCAAACATGTTGCTGGCAATGATGTGCAGACAGTGCCCGTCAGTCTTTGTGCTCCTGTTCGTCCTGTTGGTCACACTGCCAATGAAGTTCCGGTTCTTCACTTCTACGTTGATGTCTTCTGCCACAATCAGCTCCACCCCTCCCATGAAGGAGTGAATGTCAATCTCCTCGTCTTCCGTAATGACGGCCTTACGCAAGTCCAGACGAATGCCTCCACAGAAGACATCAATTCGGGCACCATGAAAGGGTTCCCCCTGAAAGATGTATTTGTCGCCACCATAGCGTACGCTGCAACACATGCGCTTACCCTCCTCGGCGGGCGGTATGGGACGCTGCAGCCATTGGTCCGGGTCTTGTTGGTAACTACTGATGACGAGTTCAATACCGATGTAGAGCACCAGGAACACGCCGAAGTAAGTTGTCCACGGTTGCTGTCCCGTGAATTCCAGATGGCAGATGCCCCACATGTCGATCAGTCGCAACAGTGCGGCTGCAATGAAAATGATTCCAACAATCGTTCTTCTTTTCATAATTCTATTGTTTTATTTGGTTGTTTGGGAGATTTGTCGTTTGGTCGTTTGGGGGGAGTTTAGGAGTACCTTCAGGAGTTTGGGAGTTACCTTTGGGAGTTTGGGAGTTTGGGAGTTTAGGAGTTTGGACGATACTTCTCACCGCTCACGACTCACTTCTCACTTATCACTTATTTTGTTTGCAAAGTTACGTCCCCCTTCTTTCTCCGCTCGGTCGGATTTGCAATCCGACCGCTATAAGTATGAGCATTTGTAATGCGGAACGAAAGCGGATTACAAATCCTTATACCAGATGCTGCCGGATTTCAAATCCGGCAGAGCGGAGCCATGATACACTACCCAGGGCGTTGCCCAGGGCTGACAGCTGTTGGCCCTACAGGCCGTCTTCACAGTTAACCAATGAAAGCGTTGCATTCGTTGCCAATTGTATTGCATATATAGATGTGTATAGAGAGTAGTCGGGGGCTTCCCACTTATTTGCATTTGCAAAGTTATGCACAGTAGAAATTCCTTGCAACTTTCTGGGATATTCTGCAGAAAATTGTGATGAATGTCGTGTAAATATGGGATGAATGGTAAAAAAGTGATGAATGGAAGCAAATTCTTCCCACATCCCCACATCACTCTTCAGTTTTTTTCGTACCTTTGCGACAGTATGAACAAACGACAGAAAGAGACACTTCGTGTCCGCATCATTAGTGTTGGTTTTGCCTGCCTCGCCTTTGCCGTATTCAAGCCTATCGGTATGGGAGAGTTAGGCGCGAGCCTTTATTTGCATCTCATCGCCATCTGGCTGCTTGGTGTTGGCATCTGCTATGTCACCGAGTTCGTCATGAAATATATTGTGAACATGCCCGCGACCCTCGACAAAGGAGTTGACTATATCATCAGAAGAAACCTCTGGTTCCAGCTTGTCAATTCCCCTTTGGAGGCGCTGATGACCTGTCTCTATCTTCATTTTCCGATGACCAGAATCGGTGCGGCTGACCCCCTCTCGTGGAAGGGCTTCATACAGGCAGTCTTTGTAATGGCCTTTTGTTCCTTTGCCATCGGCCTCTATTGGCGCTATAAGTACCGCAGCCGCTATCTGGCGATGGAGCTGGAAGAGACAAAGATGCTGAACGAAGACCTGCAGCGAATACAAGAACCCGAGCAAGTCAGTCAGCCATCTTCCTCGATAGTCCTTACAGGCACCACCAACGAGTCGGTGTCGCTTCGGGTATCCAACCTCTTATATATAGAGGCCGTCGGAAACTACGTCAAGGTATACCACATGCGCGATGACCAGGTCGTTACGGATATGCTCCGTGCCACCTCCAAGCAGATGGAAGACAAACTGCGCGAGTATCCAATGATTGTCCGCTGCCATCGAGCCTTCCTCGTCAATCTCGAACAAGTGCAGAAAATCGTTTCCCAGTCAGGCACAATGCAACTCCTCATACGCCACAGTCACGAATCAATTCATGTCTCCCGCAGCAATGTCAACAAGATAAAGAATGCAATAAAGCAGATGACATAATGTAGAGACCCCTCCTTTCCTTTCACATTTTTCTCTCACCTCTCACTTGTTTTGGGGAGTTTGGGAGTTTGGGAGTTTAGGAGTTTGGGAGTTTGGACGATACTTCTTGCCGCTCCGCTCGGTCGGATTTTCCGCTCGGTCGGATTTGCAATCCGACCGCTATAAGTATGAGCATTTGTAATGCGGAACGAAAGCGGATTACAAATCCTTATACCAGATGCTGCCGGATTTCAAATCCGGCAGAGCGGAGACACGAAGACGCAGAGGTAATTCTCATAGATAAAAAAACGCTGTGCCTCCGCGTCTCTGT
>JAFWQE010000035.1 GCA_017509155.1 Prevotella sp. | reverse complement strand
GTGCTGAAGGCTCTCTTTGCGTCAGTTTACAGGGGTTGGAAGTATTGTCTGCGCTCGAACTTGTTCGCTCTGCTTGCAGAGAACTCCTGTAACTCCTGCAACTCCTGTAACTCCCGATGGATAGGCTAATAGATCACCACCCTACCGTTGACAATATAGGCACCTTTGCGTGGGTTCTCCACCCGACGGCCACTCAGGTCGTAGATAGCATCGGCCTGCGGCTGGACAGTCAGTTGCTGAATGCCGGTGGCGGTGTCTTCAACGACGGAGAGGGTCTGTCCGGTCCAGCTGAGCACCGACCAGTTAGAGATATTGTCAGACTCGAAGTTGCCGTTGGCTATCATTTCGGTGGAGCCACCTTCCTCCATACACGACACATCGTCGAAATATACATTACCGCCAAGTTTGCCGATGGCGAAGATGAGCACGTCGTGAGGGTAGTTGGCCTGGCACTTCCAGGTGAGCTCCTGATACGACGTCGTTACCTTCTGGGTGGCAAGATACTGTATGTCGGCACTGTTGCCCCACTGGTCGCGGTTGGTGCTTGCATCCCATCTGGGCCACAACGCACAGTCGCCGTTCTGGTCGCACCGCATGGTGGCGCGAATGACGTACTGCTTGCCTTTCTCCATGGGGATGGCCAGCTTACAAAGGGCTTCCTTGTCCCACTGGTTGGCGCCGACCGTTCCGTTCCCTACCACGAGCACGTGGTTGGGTCCCTGATCGGTGGCCTCAACGTTGATGGTCAGCGTGTGTTCTTGTCCCAGGAAATCGGTATAGGAAGCCTTCACGGTTCCTTTCTGTGCCTCGGTAGCGTAGACCATGCCGTTTTCCACGGTGAAGTCGTCGCTGCTGAAGGTCACCTCGTTGGCAAGATTCTCGCGATGTCCATCGGCAAAGGTGCCCCATATCTTGAGTGTCTTGCTGCCGCCAACGCGGATGGTAATGTCGTCCACGGGGTCTATATGGCTCAGGGCATACACCTTCTTCAGGTCTTCGTTCCAGACGTAGTCGTCCTGCGCTTTCGTGGGCATTCCCATCACGCGCAGGGCCTCATAGGCATAGCGTTTGCCCATGGTGCGATAGCCGGCGGCGGTGAAATGGATGTTGTCGCTGGCGCAAGGGCAGCCGTTTGAAGGAATCACGTGCGAAGTGGGGATAACGCTGGGCAGCTGGGCGATAATGGTGTTATGGAGCGAGCACACACCGCCCACGTCGGCATTGACGGTCTCACCGGCAAACAAGGGCACATCGGCAGCGTTGAGGTTGAGGTCGGCGAGCAGCGACTCATACACCTGTTTCACGCTCTGCAACCACGACTGTTGGCCGTTGTTGCTTTCGCCCTGATGCATCAGGATTCCCTTGATGACGCCTTTCTTCTGGGCGATGCGCCCCATGTCCACAAGTCGCTGATAGGGATTGTTGCCGTAAGCAGCAGCAAGATTCTGAAGCCACGACTCTGTCGTCTGCAGGTAGTCGGCCACCTTGTCGGGCATGAAGCCCTCAATGGCAATACCGCCTACTGCCACGTCCACGACACCGACCTTCACACCGGCAGGAAGCGCAGCCACCATGGTGCGACCGAAGTAGTCGGCCATGCCAAGACCTGCCCACTGACGGACAATGGGCGGTGTGGCAACATACCATTGGCCCATGGTGCGCTGAGGATTGGAGAAGTCCTGAGCGGCAAGCATCTGGAAACGAGCGTCCACGGTCTTGTCGACATTCTCAGGCGTGGCCTGTCCTTCCATGTTCGACTGGCCAAAACAAAGATAGATGTAGAAGTTGGGATCGGGTGTCCCCTCCTGTGCCCATGTAGCCATCCCGGCCAGCAAAAGCAGAAACGAAGTAATAGTTTTTTTCATGATTTCATTGAATTAAAGTGGTGCAAAGGTATGAAAAAAATGAATAATGAAGGATGAACGACAATGTTTTTTCGATTCTTGTTATCTTCCTATGGCTTCACAACAGCCTCAGCAAGCGATGGCGACAAACACCATTTTGGGTAAGTTTATTTGGCGTTTTTATTCAAAAAAAGTGGCAGATAAACTCAATTATTCTGCCAGAAAAATATACCACAGACACCAAATGCTCTCTCCCACCACGCAATTCTGGATAGCCAGAAAGGATTTATGCAGAAAAACCCTGCACTGTTTTTTAACATCTCAGGCTTTCTCCTTTTATCAGGATTCCGCTTTTCTATCCACTAAAAAGGCACGGAACACTATCTCAGCGGTCCGTGCCTGACTTTGTCGTTATCAATTAACCAAGTTGTTATTTAGTCTGTTTCTGTGAACAATTCATGTCTTTCTCTGAGAGTCGATTGATAAGTCCTTGGGGCATCATAGCTTCGACATTTCGTTCAGATACTTCTCTATCTGGCTGGTGATGTACTTCTGCAGTTTCTCTGCGTTATTGGTAAATCTCGCTTCGCTATTTCTCAACTCGTCGATTATCTGGTTCTGCTCTCCGTATATTTTCAGAATCGTCTTATATAAATCCACAGACACATGAACGTCTTTCGCAATTTTTACAAGTTCCTTGATGTGCGAGTCAAGCGTCTTGTTCTTGTTGATAATCAGCTTATAGAGCATATCCACCCGGTCTCTGCTGGATAGGGTAGAAGAGGACTGCGATTCGTTCTTTATTTGCTGATAGTATTCATAGATCATCTCCATGTCGTCATCAATGGCGTTTTTTATGATTTCTCCCTTTTCCATCTGCTCTTGCGTCAAGGACTTTCTCCACTCATCAGCGGTTTCCAGGCTATCTATCTTTTCGAGGGGTGTAATCAGGCTCTTTCCAGAGAATCGGCCCACACGTTGCTC
>JAFWQE010000034.1 GCA_017509155.1 Prevotella sp. | reverse complement strand
TAAGACGGAGAACACGGTGATGGTGGAGAAGATTGAAAATCCTGCTCCCATCGCCCAGACCATGATGTTCTACACCTGGGAGAAGGGCTTCCATTACACCCAGCAGTCGCATGCCCACAACGAGGTGTTGCTGAGCATGTTGAGAGACCTGCTCATCCAGACCCTGCGCGTTCAGCATAGCGACGTCTATACTCCGCAAGTGCAGATGGAAGACGCGCTGTTGCCCGTGCCTCACATGAGGATCACCATCGCCTTCGCCTGCAATCCCACCCAACGCGAGCGCATCGCAAAGGATGTGGAGCAGCTGGTGAAGCAGATGGCTGAGGGCAACCTTATCACGCAGGACCTCATCGACGGTTACCTCAAGATTCGCGAGAAGCAGAGTGCCGCTTACAAGGACAACGAATACACCCGCCGCCGCGACTACCTGACGCAAGAGCTGAACGGCATCGTGGTGAAGGAGGGCGACATGACCTACGTCCGCCAAGTGACGCCAGCGTCGCTCCGTGCCCACGTCAAGCAACTCTTGGAGCACGGCAACCTGCATGTGGGCTATCTGACGACCGAGTGATTTTGTTTATTTTCCGCATCTTTTCTTTGCTGAATCGGAAAAAATGGTTACCTTTGTAGCACATTTATTAACTTAATACATTTTATTATGTTCGAAGGACAACCAAAAGGACTTTATGCGTTGGCTTTAGCCAACACAGGCGAACGCTTCGGCTATTACACCATGATAGCCGTGTTCGCACTCTTTCTGCGTGCTAACTTCGGCCTCGATGCCGGATGGGCTGGCGAAATCTATGGCGACTTCCTGATGCTCGTCTACTTCCTGCCTATCCTTGGTGGTATCATGGCCGATAAGTTCGGATTCGGTAAGATGGTGACCATCGGTATCGTCATCATGTTCCTGGGCTACCTGTTGCTCTCCATTCCTCTGGGTGGCAAAGCTGTAGGACTTGTCGCTATGCTGATTGCCCTTGTGCTCGTCAGCTTTGGTACAGGTCTCTTCAAGGGTAACCTCCAGGTGATGGTGGGTAACCTCTACGACGATCCTAAGTATGCCGACAAGCGCGACGCAGGCTTCTCCATCTTCTACATGGCCATCAACATCGGTGCCCTCTTTGCACCTACGGCAGCCATCAAGATTTCAGAGTGGGCCAAGAACTCGCTGGGCTACACTGCTCCTGGCGAGGCCTATCACTTTGCCTTTGCCGTCGCCTGTGCATCGCTCATCCTCTCCATCGCCATCTACTATGCCTTCCGTGGCACCTTCCGTCACACTGAGGGTGGTAAGAAGAATGGTGCCGACAAGGCTGCCAACCTTGCTGCCGAGCCTGAGCTGAGCAAAGAGGAGACCAAGCAGCGCATCGTTGCCCTGTGCCTGGTGTTTGCCGTCGTCATCTTCTTCTGGATGGCATTCCACCAGAACGGCCTGTCGCTGACCTACTTCGCCGATGAATTCACGGAGAAGACTGCTTCGGGTGCCAACACAATGCCCTTCGACGTGATCAACCTCGTGATGATCATCTTCATCGTCTATGCAGGTTTCTCATACTTCCAGAGCAAGACGCAGAAGGCTAAGCTCATCTCCGCCCTCGTCGTCCTAGCTGCGCTTGGTGTACTTATCTACAAGTACTACAGAGCTACGGGTACTATCGACATCTCGGCTCCTATCTTCCAGCAGTTCAACCCATTCTACGTGGTGGCACTGACTCCCGTCTCTATGGCCATCTTCGCATCGCTGGCCAAGAAGGGCAAGGAACCCTCTGCACCCCGCAAGATTGCCTATGGTATGCTTGTCGCTGCTTCGGCATTCCTCATCATGATGGTGGCCTCGCAAGGCTTGCTCACTCCTAACGAGCAGGCTGCTCTCGCTGGTAATGGTGAACTTGGACCACTGGTATCGCCCTACTGGCTTATCTCGACCTACCTCATCCTTACCTTTGGTGAGCTGCTGCTCTCGCCGATGGGCATTTCCTTCGTCTCGAAGGTGGCTCCTCCAAAGTACAAAGGTCTTATGATGGGTGGCTGGTTTGGTGCTACCGCTATTGGTAACAAGCTCGTCAGCGTCGGTGGTTACCTCTGGGGTGACCTTCCTCTGTGGGTTGTCTGGGGTGTGTTCATCGTACTCTGCCTGCTCTCGGCACTCTTCATGTTTGCCATGATGAAGCGTCTGGAGAAAGTTGCATAAAGCTATAGACTAACGTTTTAATGAGGACGATGTTTTCTGATTCGAGAACATCGTCCTCTTTCTTGATGAAAAGTAAACGTTCATATCTGCCTTTTTACGCGAAAAGTAGAAATATATTTGGTTATTCGGCTACTTAATCGTAACTTTGCACACGATGAACGACTTCAAAGTAATCAATGACCCAGTATTTGGGTTTATCAGAGTACCTCGGGGCCTGCTCCTCGACATTGTAAAGCATCCCCTCTTTCAGCGCCTTTCGCGCATCAAGCAGCTGGGAATGGCAAGCGTCGTCTACCCTGGAGCACAGCACACGCGATTCCAGCACTCATTAGGAGCATTCCACCTGATGAGCGAAGCCATTCTCTCACTCCAGCAGAAAGGCATCTTTATCTTCGATTCCGAGGCCGAAGCCCTCAAGGCAGCCATCTTGATGCACGACATCGGGCACGGCCCATTCTCCCACGTTCTTGAACACACGCTCATCTCGGGCATCTCACACGAGGAGATTTCCATCATGATGATGGAGCAGATAAACCGCCAGATGCA
Organism: Prevotella sp.; assembly: GCA_017509155.1. Lineage (GTDB taxonomy): Bacteria > Bacteroidota > Bacteroidia > Bacteroidales > Bacteroidaceae > Prevotella. The sequence continues at coordinate 402 of JAFWQE010000034.1, read as the reverse complement.
AGGCAAGTTGAACCTCGCCATCAGCATCTTCAAGGACCAGTATCCCAAACGTTTCCTGCACCAGCTCATCTCCAGTCAGCTCGACATGGACCGTTTGGACTACCTGAGGCGTGACTCTTTCTTCTCGGGCGTCACCGAGGGTAACATCGGATCGGCACGCATTATCAAGATGCTCAATGTTGTCGACGACAGGCTCGTAGTCGAACAAAAAGGCATCTACTCCATCGAGAACTACCTGACCACCCGAAGGCTCATGTACTGGCAGGTGTACCTGCACAAGACCACCGTTGCCTACGAGAAGACTCTCGTCAACCTGCTGTGCCGCGCCAAGTTCTTGGCCCGTCAAGGAGTAGAGGTGTTCGCCACACCCGCGCTACGCTATTTCCTCTACAATGACGTGAC
>JAFWQE010000033.1 GCA_017509155.1 Prevotella sp. | reverse complement strand
TGCATCATGGATTTCCGTTGAGTTCCGCCTTTACCTTGTCATGGAGTTCCAACGCCTAAAAGCCAAGGAACAGGAATTATTGGGATGGACTGCTAAAAGAGAGCTCTCAAAAATTAACTACCGCATTCATACGGATGCCATCAAGAGCCACTTGATCCCAGAGGAAATCACCCCAGCACAAGCCAGTGTCATCTATGCAGAAGAAGCCGATGTACTTAACGTCGCAATGTTCGGAATGACCGCCAAGCAATGGCGAGAAGCAAATCCCGACCTAAAAGGCAATATCCGTGACTATGCCACCATCAACGAACTGATATGCCTGTCGAATATGGAGAATATCAATGCCGTGCTTATCAATGATGGAGTACCACAAGGCGAAAGACTTGTTAAACTGAACCAGATTGCCATTCAGCAGATGATGATTTTGGAAAACAATGAGAATAGAACCCTTTTAAAATAGTGCTATGGAGATAGGAGAAATTGTAAATGGATACAAGATTATCAGCCATATTGGGCAAGGTGGAGCTGGAATTGTATATGACGTACAGAAAGGTTCTGCGCATTACGCTTTAAAAGAATGTGTAGACTTAGATGAAGAGTCACTAAAAAGGTTTGCTCGTGAACTGAGAATAACAAAAACACTAAATAGTCCCAACATTGTAAAAGTAATAGACGAAGACATACAGGCGGATTCTCCTTATTATATAATGGAAATGTGTGAAGAATCGCTGAAACAGGCTGTTGACAGAGGACTGGACAAAGAACAAAAATACTCATATGTTCTACAAGCATGTAATGGCTTTGCGGAACTACATAACAATGGCATTATCCATCGTGACATAAAACCAGGGAATATATTAATAGCAAATGGAGAGGCAAAAGTTTCCGATTTTGGGCTTGGGAAATTTGAGAACAGAGATACAACAACCATTACTACTGATATAACGTCCAAAGGGACTCCTGGTTTTATGGCACCAGAAATCGCAAATGAGGGTCATTTTAAAGATGCTGATGTGAGAAGTGATATTTTTTCGATAGGCGCACTTCTTTATTATGTATTCTCTGATGGAATGATTCCTTCGCCAATCAACTCAAATTCTGTGCCTGTAGAAATATTACCTATTATTAGAAAATGTATGGAAGCAGAACCGTCAAAAAGGTATCAAAAGGTAGAAGAAATTATCAGTTCCATACATATAATTATGACGTTGGAAGATAACTATCTTTCTATGAAGTCACTTATTGATGCTCAAAAAAGCATGATACCTTCTGATTTCTCAAAACGAGCCTATGCTTTATTAATGAAATCACACGGCATAACTGATTTAGTTGATAATCTAAGAACATTAACAATTGCAAGATTGTATAACATTATTCATATTTCTCCAGACTATGGTGATGGGATTTCTTCTCTAATAAAAAGAGTTTATACAGAAGATAATGGACAATCGTGGCTTCAATTCACAGATGTTGATATAATTGTATTTGCATGTGAAGCCTTGATTGGATTTACAAATGATGCCCAAACGAAACAAGAATTAATAGAAGTGTCCTTATTCCTATCCTTAGATTACAATAGATGGGAGTGTATGAAAAAGGTCGTGAAGATGGCAAACGCTCTTAATGATGAAGAAATACTATATATGACATTATTCTTAATTGAGCATAAAGACAAATTCAACTCTATACAAGAGGGTATAGGTCAAAAGTTTAAATCAGAAATAGGGCGATTCTTATGAAGCAAAGAACCCTACGCCGAAGCGTAGGGAGATGCTGTCATCTTTTAGATTAGTGGATGTCAGACTTTTGCCTTGCTCATCTTTGCCCCATATATCTATAGGAATACTAAAACTATACTTGGTACTGCTAACCACATGTTCAATAAGCCTAATGCGGTAAACGAAATAGAAATCCATCCTACTGCGACTGGATTGTCATTTGCCAGCCTACCAATCGACTGAGCTTTCTTTTTTAGCTCAGTCTAACACACTTCCAAAAATTGCTTATTAATCTTCATCGTATATCAAACAATTATGCCAATTGTGACATTCCGGAGCCGTATCGGACAATTGACGTATTATTATTGGCTCTTCATCACAAAGGCGGCTTCCTACTCTCCCGCATTTCATTGCAGTACCATCGGCGTAAGCGGGCTTAACTTCTCTGTTCGGAATGGGAAGAGGTGTGACACCGCCACAATAACCACCAATATTTTATTTGCGCTATAGTCTCGGACTGTAATCAAGTTTGAAATGCTCACAGAATTCGATAGCCTCTTGGTTTCCGCATAAAGCAGCAAGAATAGCATACCGTTCAGATTTCGCGTCATTATGAAGATACACAGCCTGCATCTTGCTTATAGAATATAGCCATATCCCAATGCGTTCATCTTTTATTCTCCCTGCACAAAGGTCTTCGGCGTTTACTCCTAAATACCTCATGCGATATTGGGTCGCTATGTCAAACGCTTCTACGCTATTCTCATATGCATTACCTTCTAAATAATTGACTGCTTTCTGATTGTAATAATAAGACAGTGTGTTAGCATCTTCTCGGCTTGTTCGCTCTACAGCATCAATGCTTATCAGCCGGATTGCTTTCGCAAACCATGTATCAGCATCATAATGACTTTTGAGTCCCATATAGGATAGTCCCATAAAATAGCACACGTCTGGTTCATGTGAGGGAGTAGTTTCCTTGTAAGTTCCCATCCACTGCTGACAATACATGAGGGCTTTGTTATAGTCTTTCGAATAACAGTAGCACAGTGCCAAATTGAACACATCCCTTTCTTCCATAGCATCCTGGCTTTCGATTCTTTTCAATGAAGCTATGGCTGCGTTATATTCCCCGTTTTCAATATGGGATTCTATTTGGCTTCTGATTCCTGCTAACAGGGAATTGGGTAATATGGAACTATCTATTATCAGTCTGTTTCCTTGCAAAGTAACTTTGCCAAGTTTCTGTATGGCTGATAAGCCTAACAGTAGTGGTACATTCTGCCCCTCGATAACTACCGCATCAACGTTCTTTAGGTGTAACCCTGAAATCTCAATGTCCTTTAGAACGATAGCCATGTTGTCGACAATATGGCCGCTTGCTGTTTGGCTCCTACCGTATCCTTTTATATCTGAATCGGATAACTTTCCTTGGCGATAGAGCAGTTCTGCCAGTTGCATAGATATTGTAACCGTTGTGGCTCCTGTATCGAAGACAAGAGAACGCTTGACACCATTGATTGAGCATGGAATTGTATAAACGCCATTCTGTTTCGTAAGCAAAATTACCTTTTGCCCGAAACAGAATGTACATAATAACGCAACAAGTAGCGAAAGTGAGAATCTCTTAGTAATCATCTTCTCTTTGATATAGATAGTATTGGAGCTTGGGCTTTTCATCTCCAAATGTTCCGTAGAACAAATAGACTATATCCAATACTACTGAATTAGCTTTCCATCTCATACCGCACACCGACGGGGTTCCTGACATATCATCCAAGCTGAAACTGTTGTTTCCATACTTCGCCCTCAGACTTGAATACCATGATAGCAATTCTTTGGCATTAAACACACATGCACCACTTGCGTCAGCTGGATATGTCTTAGTCAGCTGGATGGCATAGACTTTACCATTGCTCTCAACAACAATCATATCATCCATTCTGTTGTTAAAAATGGAAAGATACCGACTTTCTCTTACGCGATATACGTTCTTGCCTTTAGAAGTATGACTGAATGACAAGATGTCGCTATACTTGCTGATGGGCGCACCAATAGTTATTCCCTTGAAACTTGGGTCACGATCGAGGTCGGCCACTGACTGCGAGTAGGCTCCAACAGACAGTAAGGAAACGAGAAGTGTAAATAGAATCTTTTTCATTGCTCCGTTATTTAGTAATCAAAAATGCTCCTCTTTATAGTCTCTTGATATGGAATCTCTTTGATTTTGTTCGTTCGTACATTATAGCATTTAGAACTGCTGTCGATATAGTATTCCTCAAATATTCTGTTCCTTGTTTCAGTATAGCTTCCAATTCCTAACTCTAAAGGGTCTATTGGACGACTGATGCTAGAAATGTATTTTTCATATATCAATATGACGGAAGAACCATCTACAGGGACAACTCTGTCTGGAGCTCCTAATTCGTTTATTATTTGAGACCTTGTATATCCTCTATACCTCCTATTATAATCATCCTGTGCAGATTCGTACCTGTAATTTGTAACCGTTTCGTAAGTATAGCAAGAAACCAAAGAAGTTGTCATGCTCAAAAGAGCCAAAGCAATAAAAATTTTCCTTTTCATACACTAAATATTTAGAAGTTAATACTATTCTCTTTAAACGAAAACCAGCACCTACTTCTTTTTAAGAGGAAAGCGCAGACCTCGTCCATACCTCTGTCAGGCCTTCCACAGCCTCAATACACTTATGGGGAAGTCTGCGCATATAGCGCACACTTCATCAGTGTATTGATTGTTGCCCTTTACCTTGCGTGTGGAAGTTCGACAGAGGAATGAGCAATCAAAATTTAGTGTCTCATACGAAACACGATGCAAAAATACAAATTTTCTGCGAAAATAGAGTCTGATTTAAGAAAAATCGTCTACTTGGTGCGTCATTTTCGCTTATATTGCCTAAAAAGGGATAGGCTTAAAGCTTAATTCCCTTACTTTGTGTTTCACTTTGTCCTAATCCGAACTGCTCTTTGAACCATTGAGCAATAGGTGTTTCATTGATATAAAGGAACAAGTTACGCTTCTCGTCCCTTATCACTTGTGCCGTGACGTTATCGGCAAGTGCGTTGCGCCTATACTCATTGGAGTGCAACCACCCACTATAAATAACGACCTGCCCATGTTTCAGTTCGTCGGTCTGCACCTCGCTAAAGCCACAATCCAGACACTCACGCTCCATATTGAGGAAACGTTTGAAACTTGGGAACCATCTATACGCCTTGTCTAAAATGCGCTTCAAGTTGCCCACCTCCTGCTGGTGTTGCTCATTGGTGCGGTTGAGTTCCCTTGCGTGGTTATCCTTCAACTTTTGCTTATCGGTGCGCAGACTCTCAATTTGGTCATTCAAATCTTCAACCTCCCTATGCAGTTGGGCATTCTCTTTCTCCAGTCGGTTTACCTTGTTGCCGCCAAAAAGGGAATTCACTCCGTTGAGTACGCTGGTGGCAGTCTTGGTGGCTGAGTTCTTGCTTAGGCAAGCGACCAAGGTCGATGACTTCAGTTCCTCAGTCTTTGCCTCCGCCTTGATACGGGCAAGGTCTACGCAAATCGCGGCAGATTTAGGAAAGAAAAACGCAAAGTGTGAAAACGGTTCGAACAGCCGAGATATGCCGTGATTTGCACAGGTCGTTAAGAAAGTTTAACTATCCGACATAGAGCTATCGGGGGTTACGAATTGGAAACCTAATTCATTCCGCAATCCGCCTCGATTTGCTTAGTGGCACCTTGCGGACTTTCCTCAAATTTCCTCGAATTGCCTTTATTTATGGGGAGAACTGCGCTAATCATCCAAAAATGCTTTTCTATTTCAGCTTTATTTCGTACTTTTGCAGCAGTCTTTTCGTCATAGCGAAAGCAAACATGAATAGTAACAGATACAGACCTCACTTCTGCCTCCTGCCCTCGAAGGGAAGGGAGCGGCAAAAGCCGGAAAGCAAGCCGCAGGCACTCCCCTCCCTTCAAGGGGAGGGGTCAGGGGTGGGGTCTGTAACCTTAGCTATATAGCAGCAGACAAAACAAATCATTGAACCATAAATACCCTTTACGACCCATGAAAAAGAAGATTTTCCTATTGTTGGCCTTTGTTTCACTTCAAGTGATGTTCAGTCCTGCAGTGGCACAAAACACGTTTGTCCATCCGTGGCAAGGCAAGCGGGTGGCTTATTTCGGCGACTCTATCACCGACCCACGCAACAGCGGCTCGAAGAAGAAGTGGTGGCAATACCTGAACGACTGGCTGGGCATAGAGCCTTACGTCTACGCCATCAGCGGGCGCCAGTGGAACGACATACCACGGCAGACCGACAAGCTGATGGAGGAGCACGGTCAGGACGTGGACGCCATCCTGGTGTTCATCGGCACCAACGACTACAACGCTGCCATCCCCATTGGTGAGTGGTTCGTGGAGACGGAGGACAGTGTCGAGGCTGCCGTCCACGCGCCTCGCGCCACCGTTCTGCGCCGGCATCGCACGCCATCGTATGACATGGGCACCTATCGCGGACGCATCAACAACGCCCTGCGCTACATGAAGAGCCACTACCCCACCAAGCAGATTGTGCTGCTAACGCCTATCCACCGTGCCTATTTCTACGGAAACGAGAAGAACATCCAGCCCGATGAGGGCTACCAGAACGCATGTGGCGAGTGGTTCTCTGCCTATGTGGAGAGCGTCAAGCAGGCTGCCAACATCTGGGCAGTGCCCGTCATCGACCTCAATGCTGCCTGCGGACTCTACCCCTTGCTGCCAGAACACCTGCAGTATAGCCACAACGAGCACGACCTGCTCCACCCTAACGACCAGGGACATCTGCGCATGGCACGCACCATGATGTACCAACTCGTGGCGCTGCCCTGCGTGTTTGAGGAGTGAAGGGATGGTTTAAGGAGTTGTTATCAGGAGTTACAGGAGTTCAGGAGTTGTGAAACAGGAGTTCAGGAGTTCAGGAGTTACAGGAGTTCAGACGATAGTTCTGGGCCATACTTACAATTGCTGGGAGTTCAGGAGTTCAGGAGTTACAGACTATAGAGTTGGCGCTTTGAATCGTAGTGAATGGCCAAGACCTATTGTCTGTAACTCCTGCAACTCCTGAACTCCTGAACTCCCAATTATGCAAGTAGGGGCAAGACGTATCGTCTGTAACTCCTGCAACTCCTGAACTCCTGTACAAACAACTCCTGTAACTCCTAAAAACTCCTCCTGCGCTCCTTCGTCTTTACTCTCTGCCCATCTCTGCCCCAACAAAAAACTACATAAAAAAACCTAAAACGTTTGCCAATTCAAAATAAATGCCTATATTTGCGCAAATAATCAATAACACCTTCGAAAACATGACATTTACAGAACGTTCAAACGAGATTTTCAATCAGGCCATCCGCGACTATCATGTCAAGGACAACATAGACACGCCTATCCAAAACCCCTTCGAGGAAGGAACCATCGAGAACCGCCTCTACCTGAAATGCTGGATTGACACCGTGCAATGGCATTTCGAGGATATCATCCGCGACCCGGGCATCGACCCTGCAGAGGCGCTCGTTCTGAAGCGTCGCATCGACAAGTCAAACCAAGACCGCACGGACCTGGTGGAGCAAATCGACAGCTACTTCCGCCAGATCTACAGTGAGGTGACGCCGCTTCCCGACGCCCGTCTCAACACCGAAAGCCCCGCCTGGGCGGTAGACCGTCTGAGCATTCTTGCCCTGAAAATCTACCACATGAACGAACAAGCCACCCGTCCCGACGCCACTCCCGACCACCGCGAGCGCTGTCAGCAGAAGCTCAATGTGCTGCTTGAGCAGCAGGTAGACCTCTCTACTGCCATCGACCAGCTGCTGGAAGACATCGAGGCCGGACACAAATACATGAAGGTGTACCGGCAGATGAAGATGTATAACGACCCATCTACCAACCCCGTGCTCTACGCCAAAGGCGCCAACGCCTGACGCATAGCGCCACAGCAACCCACAGTTCTCATCTCACAGCTCACAGAACTTGAAGACCGAACATATCCTCATCATCCGCTTTTCTGCCCTCGGCGACGTGGCGATGGCAGTGCCCTTGGTGGCCTCGCTGGCCAAGCAGTATCCCCACATCCGGATAACGGTGCTGAGCCGTCCCTTCGCACGGCCTTTCTTCGAAGACCTGGCTCCCAACGTGGGTTTCATGGCTGCCGACGTGAGAAATGAATATCACGGCGTGCGAGGCCTCAACGCCCTCTACCGCCGGCTGACGGCCAAGCAGTTCACAGCCGTGGCCGACCTGCACAACGTGCTGCGCTCTGGCTACCTGCGCATGCGCTTCAACCTTGGCCGCTACCACGTGGCCCACATCAACAAGCATCGCAAGGGCAAGCGCAGACTGGTGAGAAGCAAGGACAAGGTGATGAAGCAGCAGCCCACGTCGCTGCAGAACTACACCGACGTGCTGGAGCGTCTGGGCTACCCCGTGACCATCGACTTCAAGAGCATCTTCCCCGCGGGCGGCGGCGACCTGACCCAGCTGCCAGCCGAGTTTCAGGAACGCTACACCACCACCCACCACCCATCACCCTCCACCCCATGGATCGGCATCGCCCCCTTTGCAGCCCACGAGGGCAAGATCTACCCCACCGACCGCATGGAGCGCGTCATCGGCCTGCTCACCAAGCGCCACCCCGACGCCCGCATCTTCCTGTTTGGCGGCGGCGACGACGAGCACCGCGTATTCGATGAGTGGTGCCAGCGTTACCCCACATGCGTCAACGCGTCGAAGCAGCTGGACGGTCTGCGCAACGAACTGGTGCTGATGAGCCATCTCCACGTGATGCTTTCCATGGACAGCGGCAACATGCACATGGCCTCGCTGACAGGCATTCCGGTGGTGAGCATCTGGGGAGCCACCCATCCATACGCAGGATTCATGGGCTACAACCAGCCCGCCGACCGCGCCCTGGGCATAGACATGCCCTGCCGGCCGTGCAGCATCTTCGGCAACAAACCATGCCAGAGGGGCGACTATGCCTGCATGAAGGGCATCGAGCCCGAGCAGGTGGTGCAGAAAATGGAGTCGCTGCTGCCGAAGGAATGAGCCCGTCTGCCATATCACGAACATCCATATTGGTTACTAACCCTATAAAAATCAAGTGAACAAGATTATGAAAAAGTACATCTGCGACACATGCGGCTACGTCTACGACCCTGAAGTAGGCGACCCCGACAACGGCATTGAGCCCGGAACAGCTTTCGAGGACCTGCCCGAAGACTGGGTGTGCCCACTCTGCGGCGTCGGCAAGGAAGACTTCTCGGAAGAGTAAGTCACGAAAGGTAAAACGGCACACCTGCGGACAACGAACGCTGCTCCGCGAAAACAAAAGGTGGCCAATGGCCAGAAAAAAATCTAGGTTTTTTGTGTGTAATACGTCATATTACGCGGAAAAAACCTAGATTTTTTTGTGGATATGACTATACACGAAAACATGTGCGACGGAAGACGGGGGGAGACTTGACAACAACGAATTCTTTTTATTATTGACAACGAATTTGACGAATGACACGAAAGACGCAGAAGACAGCAAAAAAGATGGAAGGGAATGTCGACAACGAATTCTTTTTTTTTATTAACAACGAATTTGACGAATGAGACGAAATCTATGGGGATAGTGGTGCAGTAGAAAGAGGTGGTAGATTCTTGTAAAGCAGAGAAACGACGCAAATAATTCGGAATTCGTCAAATTCGTTGTTAATTTATTGAACACGGATTGCACAGATTCTACGGATTGCGGTTCCCGCAGGAAAAGGAAAATTCGTAGAATTCGTCAAATTCGTTGTTTATTTATTGAACACGGATTGCACAGATTCTACGGATTTCGGTTCACACAGGAAAAGGAAAATTCGTGGAATTCGTCAAATTCGTTGTCAAAAATAAAAAGGAATTCGTTGTCGAAAAAAAGAATTCGTTGTAGAGAAGAAGACTATTCGAGTGCGTCGATGAGGATAAAGGCATCGGCGTAATAGGGAGCTTCGAAGCGGGGTTCTCCATCGTCGCCGAGCATTGTGGCCAGACTTCGCCGTGCATTGTCGAAGGCGTTGCGCAGTGACATACCGGCTTTGATGTTGCGGAATAGCGGGACGAAGAGGTGAACCGTGGAGGCGTCGGCCACGCTCCACATGCTTAGCACCATGCTTCCTGCTCCGGCGTTCTTGATGCCGCGCTGCAGTCCGTAGACGCCCTCGCTGGTGAGGAATCCCAGACCCGTCTGACAAGCGGAGGTGATAAACAAATGTACGCGCGAGAGGTCGGTTGCTGCCACCTCACGTGCCGACAGCAGTCCCTCGCGCAACTGGTGGTCACGATGGCGTCCGTCGCCCACCGCCACCTCGCAGCCCGCCATGTAAAGGAAGGCTTGCGACAGCGTCTCGTCGGTCAGACAGGGCTTCAGGTCGCTGCCCTGCGGCGCCGCGGGCGCGCTGAACTCGCCATGGGTGGAGAAGAACACGGCGTCGTAGCCACCCGCCAGTTCCACAAACGACTGCTCGGTGGCGTCGAGACCGGTGAGCAGCTTGTCGCCGGCACTGTGGCGCAGCTCGTAGATTTGCCGTGTCTCAACGGCAGACGCCTTCAGGGAGTCCACCACACCCAGGTCGCCATTGCCGCGGTTGTACACATAGTCATAGGTCATGCTGTCGTTGCCCGAATGGTCGTTGTCGGCCTCATCGTCGTAGTCGATGGCACCGTAGATGAGCATCGACTCAACCGTCTGCTGACGTCGCGGCTCCAGCAACCGGCGGGTGCTGGTGAGTCGCCACAAGTGAATATTCGGTGCATCCTGAGGCAACAGGTACTCGATGGGCATGATATGCTGGTAGCCATCGGGCGCGAAATACACCGCGGTGTCGCGCTGCAAGGCGCTCATCAGGGCATCGGGCCAGAGTGCCTGCCGCAGTTTGTCGCTGCCGTAGAGGATGTTCTTGGCGTTGGCATTGTCGGTGTGCAGCAAATCGTCCACCGACTTTCCCGCACCCACTCCGATGCGGATGGCCATCACGTCGGACGGTCTGGGCAAGGCTATCCAGCGCGGCTGGCCCTCGGATTCCACGATGAGAGCCGCCATGTGCTGACCGTCTTCCATGTCGTATTGCACGAACTCGACGGCGGCCTGCCGCCCTTTTAGCTGCGCCTGAATGTCGTGCCAGGTGGAGCGAAATGCGGCAGAACGCTGGCCGGCATGGGCTTGCAACTGGAGCAAAAGGCCCTTGGACAGGAGCGTAACGTCATAGAGCAGGCCCGCGTCGGCATCTTCCAGACGGTAGCAGTCGGCCACAAAGGGACGCATGCGCAGCCAATAGAGCTCACGCTCAGCGGTGGTCATCTGGGGCAGGTGGCGGCTGATGTAGTCGCGCTGACTGGCGAAACAGTCGCGATAGAGCTGCACGGCGTCGGCCCTGCGGTTGCGGTCTGGACAGAGCAAAAGAATCTTTGCCTTCTTGCGCAGCAGCTCGCCGTAGCGGTGGCCCTGCGTGTTCTCATAAGCGTCGATGGCCTCGTCGACCAGCTGCAAGGCCTCATCGAAGCGGCTGCAGCGGGCCATGCAGAGCGCCAGGTCGGCCTGTCGGTCGAGGTATTCGTCAGAAACGTCGAGGTCGCGATAGCCGTCCATGACGGCCTCCATGTGGGAAAGCGCCTCGGCATAGTGATGGCGACGATAGCACAGCTGAGCCCAGCTGATGTGGATGTTCAGCGTGTCCTGAAAGGCTTCCGACCAGTCGTGCTGGCGGTAGTTGCTCAGACAGCGGCCGTAGAACTGACAGGCGCGGTCGTAGGCCGCATCGTCGTTGTCGGACAGCTCTGCCATCTGGTCGCCCCGCAATTTGAGCACGCCCTGCTGCCAGCGGTCGTAGTCGCCTTGCGGCATAAGTGCCCGACGACGGCTCAGGAGTGAGTCGAGACGGTCGGCGGCAGCACCGATGAGGACCGGATGACTCAGCATGACCCACTCGTTGCCCTCACTTCTCACCACCTTCTCGTAGTCGCGGAAGGCCTCGGCCGACAGCTTTGCCGGCTCGGATTGCTGAACGGCGCAGAGCGAGTCGACATGCACGCGCAGCTGCTGCAGCAGACGTGCCGCCTGGACATAGTTGCCCTGCTCGTGCATGTCGATGGCCTGGTTCCACAAGGCATGCTCCCGACTGCCACTTTGCAGCCCTTTCCATGCCGATTGGCCGATGGAATGGGCAAAAATGAGCGTCAGGCAGACGATGGCGAGGCAGGTTCTGAGGGCTTTCATCGGACTATTTGCGGGTGTTATGATTGAGGATGACGAGCGAGAGCGGCGACGATCCGTTGTTGCTGATTTCGAGCGTCAGGGTGTCGTCCTTGCCGATGCGTTCCTTGGTGGTCAGCACCTGTGTGCCATCGCCTTGCCGGGTGGTGGTGCCGATGCTCTTTCCTTTCCACAGCAATCTGACGCTGAAGCTGGCGCCACTTGTCGTGAAGGGCACGAAGACAAACGTCTGGCGGCCCTGTCGTCCGTGGAAACTGTAGCGCGCGGTGTGGTTGTCGCCGGCCTTGATGCTCTTTTCGTAGAGCGAGTAGTTGTAGGCTTCGTCCTGCCCGTTCAGGAAGTTGTCGGTCGAGGCGGAGAGTCCGTTGCGGCGGCGTTCGGCATTGTTGAGGAGGGTGTTGAGCCTGAAGCGTCTGACGGTCTTGTCGGCGGGGCGGCACTCGGCGCCGTTCTCGTCGCGCAGTTCGTTCATCGGCGTCCACTTGGTGTCGTCGGCCAGGGGACGGATGGCGGCGTCGTAGGCCTTTTTCTGCTGCGTCTCCGAGGGGGTGCGCAGGCGCTTGACCAGGTCGACGAGCTTGCCGAGCTCGGCATCGAGCGACACATTTTGCGCGCTGGCCGTGAAGAACAGGGCGAAGAGGAAGGCGAAAGTAGCGAGGATTCTTTGGGGGTGCTTCATTGTTTTCGGGGGGATGGGGGTGAGAGGGAAATTGGGGTTGCCGTGGCACGGCAACATGCTCAACTGGGGGCGGGAGCCAAAGACGACAGAGGCGGGACTAAAAGGGGCGCTCCCGACCGGTGGCCTTCATCGGCTCGGGCCACAGGTCGCTGTCGGCAGGACCGCTGTTGGAAGGGCCTGCGGCACGTTTCCGGGCCGGGGGTTGCATCTCGCGGAGGTGCCAGTAGTCGTACTGCTGACGGGCGAGGGTTTCTATCTCGCTGAGCGAGGGGCGCAGCTGCGGCTGGTAGCTGAGGCATCGCTGGACGAGCTGACTGAGGGGTGCCCAGTCGTCGTGCGACCGCATGAACGGCACCTTTGAGCGCGGGCGCTGCACCTGTCCGCCGCGGTTGTTCATCATCATCCGTCCCATGACGAGCTGAAACACGGTGGCTGCCAGCGACCAGACGCCGCTCTGCTCATTGGGCGCTGCCCCCGCCACCACCTCGGGCGGACAGAACGGCGACTGCGGCTCGTAGCCCTCCTGCGGCCAGAGCACAAAGGCGTCGTCGCCGATGAGCACGTTTGCCGGCGTCACCACGTAGCACTGGTGTCTGCGCATCTGTTCTGGCAGGGCAGATAGCAGCAGCCATGCGGCGGCAGGCTGACAATAGCCAGCCAGCTGACTGACAGGTCCCTCAGCCGAGGGCGGCATTTCTCTTGGATTGATATTCATGGATTGTTTCCTTTCATTCGGTCTATTTCGGTGATGGGAACGGAATATTTGCGCGTCTGTTCCTGTCTGTCGACCACCGAGACAATGCCCACTACGCGCCATTCACTGCGGCCTGTGCGCATCAAAACCGGTCCGCCGGAGAAGCCGGGAACCAGTTCGCCGTTGTGATGGATGTCGCCGTCGGGCAGTCCCTGTGTGTCAAAATGGGGCCGCATCTGCACCTGGTCGTCACGTTGTTCGAAATGTGCCACGGCGCCAATGGCGGGAAAGCCCATGAAATGGAGCGGATGGCCCTCGCGGAGGTGCTTCTGAAGCTCGTCGGCAGTGGCGCGCCGCAGGGTGCCGCACGGCTGGCTGACCACACCTTCGGCGCGCATCCAGGCCACATCGCCCAGCATCATCTCGGTGCGGCGGTAGCGCGGAGCGATGCTGCGCCAGTAGTATTCGTGGGTGAAGTCGCCCAGTTCGATGATCTCGTCGCGCGACTTGTCCATGCGGAAATCGACAGAGCGGAGGGTGGCGATGGGCGTCTCCACGCTGTCATTGGTCTGATAGAGCGAGCACCAGCTGATGAGTTCGAGGCGCCGACTGTCGTCGGTGGTCTGGTTGAAGGTCTCTGCGGCCAGCGCCCATCGCACGGGGAGCAGCCTGATGGCGGCGGTGTCGGTGGCCATGAGTGCGGAAGTGTCGTTGAGCCAGGGCTCTATGCAGTGACGGGCGGTGACAAGCAGCGAGTCGGCGGTGAGGAAAGCCGTGCCCACGATGCCGCTGCCGTCGTCCATGTAGCTGTAGGAACTGAGCCGCGTGGTGTCCGTGCCCTCGATGCTGACCAGCCACACAGAGTCGGCCCGGAGCATGAACACGGAGGTACGTGCCTCTGCCTTCATGTCGTCGGTGAGCTGCTTGCCGTCGCTGAACCGACTGTTGAAATAGACCAGCAGCAACAGGAACAGCACCACGGGCAGGCACACCAGCAGGGCGAGCCAGCGGCGCGAGAGGGCGGCGGGCTGCGTCTGGATGCCCTGACCGCCATAGACGCCGTCGGTGCGCACGCTGAACAGCAGTTCCTGAGACACGCCCTCGACGCTGATGCGGTCGCCGTCGCTGAGCTGGCGGACGTAGCGCACAGGCTCGCCGTTCACCATGAGGGCGGCGTTGAAGCACAGCCGCACGAGTCGCCATCCGCCGTCGGCACCGTTGCTCACCACCACGGCAAACTCGCGGTCGTCGGCATCTGTGGGGTTGTCGATCCGCGCCTTGCAGTCGTCGGTCTGCCCGATGCGCAGCGCCTCGGTGCTGTTCAGCAGGCAGTCGCCGCGCCGGTGCCGCGCATCGGCATGCTCATAGCGCAGGGCGTAATATGTAACTGCGGGACTGTTCATGTTTCACTGTTATCGGCAGCAGCGTCCATTTGCTCGAAGAAAGCATTGGCGATGAGGGGGATGGAGGCGGTGAGGTCGCGGTCGTAGACACGCACGTCGTTGCCCTGCTCGTCGGTTCCCAGCTCACGATAGCTGCAAAGGTCGAGGTGCACGCGCTGCTCGTTCTTATAGGTTTTCTTCAGGGTGATGTCGGCCTCGATGGCAGCTTTCTCGTCGTCGGTGGGCGGACGGAAGCCGAGCATCAGCCGGTCTACCACCCACCGGTTGTGCTCCACGGCGGCCATCTGCTCCACTTCGTCGGCGGTGAGGGCGTAGAAACGCGACCAGTCGTCGATGGAATGGCCCAGCGAGCGCATCTTCGTGGCCATGGTCATCACGTTGTACACGTTGCTGTATCTGAGGGCGAAGCCTTCCACCTTGGTCCATTCCTGCTCCACCTCGTCGGCGGGCATCTCGGTGGGAACGGCCTTGCGGCCGAAGCTGCACACGTAGTAATAGTTCAGCATGCGGGCCATCTGCATGAGCGGTTGCCGCACATCGTAGCCGCTGTCCTGCATGCCGATGGGATAGACGTTGGCGAAACGGCTGCCGCGGCCCATCATGCGGAAGGCCATTTGCTGACGGACGCGCACCAGCACCACGGTCTCCGGGTTGTGGTAGACTGGCGCGGGCAGTGAGAAAGCCTCCTGATAGTTGTGGTTGTCGTCGGCATCGCACAGGGCGACGGTAAGCAGCTGACGGTCGCTGCTGGCGGCCCAGAGGGCGAGTTTCTGCTGCATGAGCGGATGGTGAAGGTGGCCCTCAACGAACTCCCACTCTACGTCGACAAAGTCGTCGCGCTGTCCGTGATACATGGGTTCATGATAGCGCGTCTGTCCGCTATCGAGACTTACGCAGCGGTAATAGCTGTTGTCGAAGAGGTGGCGATAGCGCCCGAGCAGGGTTTCCTGACGGTCGTGCATGGCGGGGTCTACGAGCGTGATGCGGGTGCGAAGACGGTTGTCGCGCACGTAGTTGGGGAAATGGGCCATGAGGGCTGTATAGACGGCGAGCTGCTCGCCCAAGGCACTGAGGCCGAAGACGACGAGATGGACGGTCTGATTGCTGTGAACGCCGATGCCCTGGCGGTCGATGGGCGGACAGGCAAGGTCGTCGGGCGTGCGTGTCTCCGATGGTTTCATGGACCACAGTCCGCCCATCAGGGCACGCAAGGCCCACTGGTCTTCCATGGTAAAGGCAAAGATGTCGAACCAGCGGTTGGTATCTGCGCTGAAATCGACGGTCTTCAGCATCCACAGGGTTGTCTGACTGCGGAGCAGCAGGTGGAGCGGCATGCGCGCAGTGGTGTAGCAGGCGGCACGGTTCGTCGTGGCCAGCAGCGACGTGATGTCCTGAAGCCACGCCAGCACCTCGTTGTCGGCCTGCAGCTCATCTGCATCGGCAGGGGCCAGCAAGGCCATCTCGGTGGTGGCAGAGAGCAACGTGGCATCCACCTCGGCACTGCTTTCCCTGACGACCACGGTGTAGCCGAGCTCACGGAACTGCGCCTGCATGTCGCGGCCAACGGGATGGCTGCCCACCAGAAGTACCTGTTTCCTAGCTTTCATAGACGTTCAATTTTCTCGAATGCAAATGTACGAAAAAACAACGACATCGCCATCATTTTTTTCGAGATTTAACGTTCTGCATGGGGGAAAGGGATTCTGTTGCTGTGACACAGCAACATACAGCAATCGCAAGGAGGGCGTCATGAGGGCTGGCTTCCGTCATCGTTTCCGTCGTCGGAAGGTGCAGAAGCGGTGCCTTTCTGCTCTTTCAGGCGCTGCACAAAGGCGCTGGGCTTCTCGCCAAACATCTCGGAGAAGTAGCGTGCAAAGATTTTCGGGTTGTTGAATCCCACCTGATAGGCCACCTGCGAGATGGGTTGCGACGGGTCGTTTTCCATGAGCTGGCGGGCGCGTTTCATCCTCAGCGTGCGGATGAAAAGGATGGGCGTCTGGCCCGTTATGAACTGCAGCTTGCGGTTGAGCCCTGTTCGATGAACACCCATCTCCACGGCCAGCTGGTCCACATTGAAGTTGGGGTCGTGCATGTTCGCCGTCACGATGCCGACGGCACGCTCAAAGAGCTGCTGGTCGAGGGTGGTGATGGTAAGCTGGCGTGGCGTTACGTCGGCCTGGTTTGCAAACCTGTTGCGGGCCGTGCTACGACGCTGCATCCATGAACTGATGCGCAACCTGAGGATGTCAATGTTGAACGGCTTGGTGATATAGTCGTTGGCACCCATCTGCAGGCCCACCAGCTCGTCTTCTTCCATGGCTTTGGCGGTGAGCAGAATGACGGGAATGTGGCTGTAGTTGATGTCGTTCTTGATGCGACGCGTCAGTTCCAGTCCGTCCATCACAGGCATCATGATGTCGCTGACGATGACATCGACGGGCTGTTCGTCTCCTAAAAGGGCGAGCGCTTCCTCGCCATTGGTGGCGGTATATATATGATAGGTGTCGGAAAGCGAGCTTGCCATGAAGTCCAGCAGGTCGGGATTGTCTTCCACGATCAGCAGGTTGGCCGATGCTGCTTCGGCCTGCTTGCGGACTGTAGGTGGCAGCAGTGTGCTACTAACTTCCGAGCCTTGCGACGAGGGCAGTGCAGTGGCGCCAGACTGCAATGCCGCTGATTTCGCGCGCTTGAGGGGCATCTCGATGTGGGCAATGGTGCCGCAGGGATCGTTGTTCGTCATGGTGATGGTGCCATTCATGAGCTCAACATACTGCTTCACGATGTGCAGGCCGATGCCACTGCTCTCATTGTCGATGTGTAGCCTGCGCGAGGTGTAGAACAGGTCGAAGATATGGGCCCTGTCTTCCTCGGGAATGCCGCGGCCGGTATCGGTCACTGTGAGGTGCAGTCGGTTGCCGTCGCCATCGTTTTCTATGGCGCACTCCACGATGATGGTGCCGCCGTCGGGGGTGAACTTGAAGCTGTTGGAGAGCAGGTTGTTCAGCACGCGCGACAATTTCTCGCGGTCGAACTCGGCATAGAAAGACTCGAAGGGCGCCTTCACCTGCAGATCGAGCGAGCGAGCACGGGCCTGAGCCCTGAAGGCCTCCACTGTGTCGGTCACCAGCTGCACCACGTCGTCGGCCACGAGGTTGAGGGTTGTGTCGGCCGTTTCCATGCTCCGCATGTTAAGAAGCTGGTTCACGAGTCCGAGCAGACGGTGGGCGTTGCGATGCACAATGGAGAGCGTGGAGAGCGTTTCTTCATCGCCGCCCCGGCGACGGAAGCGGTCCATCAGGTTCTCGATGGGGCCGATGATGAGCGTAAGTGGCGTGCGAAGGTCGTGGCTCACGTTGGTGTAGAAGCGCATCTTCATGTCGTTGATCTTCTCTTCCTGCTCTTTCTGCCGCTCCATTTCCACAAGCCGCTGGTGAATGCGGCGGCGATTGAGCACAATCATGAAGGCCGACAGCACCAATGCCGACAAGACGAAGGCGATAATTGCGTTTCCTATGGGCGATTTCCAGAAAGGCTGGCTGATGTGGATGTGAAGCATCGAGTACTCTTTTGTCGACTCACCGCCGCTCGGCTGGTACTTCACCAGCAGCTCGTAGTCGCCGGGCTGCATGTTGGTCAGCTGAATGGTGTTGTTGTCCAAGGGCGTCCAGACGTCGGTATAGCCTTCCAAAGAGTACAAATACTGCCCTTCGAACTCGCTGTCGAAGCCTCGTGGGCGACATTCCAGCATGATGTCGTTCTCGTAGTTCTTCAGGTCGATGCGCTTGGCATAGATGACATCGGTGCTGATGGGGTTTTTCCCGCTCTTCGTGGTGACCGAAGAGATATAGCGGCCGTTGACTCTTATCTGGGTGATGATGGGAGCCAGGCGCGTCAACTCCCGGTGTGTGAGGGTCATCAGATTGTCCGGATCGAGCACCAGAGTGCCACTGCTGGTGCCGAGGACCAGCCGATTGCCGGGCATCATGCTGATGGCGCGGTCGTTGTAGAAGAAAGAGCGCATGGTGGAATAGTGTATGCGCATGGTCGTGAACTGAGGCTCCTTGCCGTCGGTATTCACGCGAATGCACACCATTCCGTCATCGGTAGACACCCACATGTTGCCTTGCTGGTCTTCGCAGAGGGCATGGCAGATGTTGCGGCTCATGACATCCACGCGCATGGTCTTGCCGGTCTTCAGGTCGTAGATGAGGATGGGCGTGCGGTTGACGTTCGAAAGGAGCCACAGCCACCCGCGACTGTCGGCATGCAGGTCGCGGAATCCCTTCAGCATAATTGAACTGCCACCGAACACCGATGTGTCAATGCTCTTCACCTTCAGCGTACGTCCGTCTATTACATATATACTTTTGTCGCTGGCGGCATACACCTTTCCGTTGCGCGCCGAGAGCTTCATCAGCCAGGGCGAGTCGGTGTCCACATGGGTGGTTTTCCCGGTATGTCGGTCGATGGCATAGATGCCTTGGCCGAGCACCGCTGCAAAGATAGGGCCACCAGGAATCGGCTCTGCCAGACTGTAGGGCGACGTGTCGGGCAGCAGCAGACGCCCGTCGGCATCGCTCAGACCCTTGGCATAGAGACCGGCCCAGAGCTTCCCGTCGCTGTCGCAGAGCAGACTTGTCACGGTGTTCGACTCAAATCGGCGCTCCAGAACCTCCTGATGGTTGTCGAGCGACAGGCGGAAAATGCCATGGTCTTCTGTCCCCGCCCAGAACGATTTTCCATCGGCAGCAACGGCCAGACTGATGATGTCCTCCAGCTGGAAACGGTTGTCGGCGGTGGAAAGATGGTTGAAACTGATGTCTCTTCCGTAGGGTAAGGCCAGGCTCATGCCGCGCTTGCTGTAGCCAATGACGAGCGTGTTGCGCAGCTTGTCGAAGCTGATGGTCTCGATGTGGTTGCTCAGCAGTCCGTCGGTATTGGGCGGTGCCTGGTGCATCTGACGCATGTCTCCATCTTCGTCGAACCAGAAAAGGCCGTAGTTGCTCGTCGCCACGCAGGTGCGATTGGCGGGAAGTGGGATGATGGCCTTGATGAGTTTGACCTCGGGATAGTGGCGCCACTGGCGGGTGGTGGGGTTGAAACGGTAGAGCGCATTCATGGTGGCCACCCACACGAAGCCCAGCCCGTCGACCGACAAGAACACGTTGAAGTCGTGCATCGGCTGCGGATTGTCCGAGAGCTGACGCATTTTCCATGTGGCAAACGACACGGCATAGAGCTTGTTGCGCGCCACAAGATAGAGTTCATTGTCGGTGGCTTTCAGTGCCTCGATGGGTCCGGCAGACGACGGCAGACGATAGCGGCGCGTCTGCGAGGTCTTGAAATCGTGCATCGCCAGTTCTGCATTGTCGGCCATCCACACGCGACCCAGCGTGTCGATGGTGATCTTGGGCAAGAGACCATCGGGCAGCTTCATGCCGCGAAGATAGCCCGAGACGTCCTCGATGACTTTATTATGGTACGCGTCATATATTATATACTGCCCCGACTGCATGCGAAGCCACAGACGGCCGAGGTTGTCCTGATCAATCTGGTTGATGATTTCCTTGAGCGCCTCACTGCGCGAATAGCTGAACGGATAATTGCCCGTAAGCTGGGAAAAGGTGATCAGACCGTTGGAAGTGCCCAGCCACACCACGCCGTCGGCATCGCGAAACGAACAATAGACACAGTGACCCTTCGTGTTGATGTGCTCAAAATGAAGGTTCGGCTGCGCACCGACAGGCAGCACGCAGAACAGAACTAACAATATGAACAAACACTTCTTCACTCGCATTCTCACAAAAATTGTTGAATTGACAGCTACAAAAGTAATAAAAAAGTATGAAAAATCGTGACAAAAACAGTCAAAAAAAAATCGTTTTATAAGAAAAAAACGCCAATAAATTACTGTGTACCCTAACAACAATTTGCCAACTGGCATAAAATGTAGTATTGACACATAAAAACAAGCACGCAACAAAAATGCAAGAAAGTGAAATCACCCAAGGGTAATATTTGACGAAAATTAGGGTTTTGTTTGATGAAATGGCCATTTTTTGAAGACCGAATTGCTTGTCGTTACATCTTTTTTCCATATCTTTGCATCGTACAAAACGCCAAGGCGGATGTGCAATCTGGACACGGTTATATTGACCAAGTAAAAATATAGGATGTTAATGATGACTCAAGAGCAAAAATGAAGCGAGCGTTGCCATCGATAGAAAGGAATGGCCGTTTCGCTTCATTTGAAACAGATGAAAAAAAACTGAAGAAGGCAAGACTAGTAAAAAACGCCTAGTACTTTGCGATAGTATTCGAACAAAGGAAACAAATTAGTACTTAAGAAAAAATGCTCAACAACCAAACAAAAATGCTATTTAGAATCTGGAAGTGGTTGTACAAGAAATAGAACACACAGTAATCAACAGTTTAGGTAAAAAGGAAAAGTTCGAATAATTGCATTCTTATACGAATCGACAAAAGGAGTTCTCCGAGAGGAAGGCTCCTTTTTTTCGTTGGCGGTCCGCTGAAAGTGCCACTCTCTCCCATCTCAGTGGATCAAAAAAAACGCCAAATAAACTGACTCAACTTTCGCAAGTTACAGGAGTTCAGGAGTTACAGGAGTTACAGGAGTTCAGACAATACTTCCAACCCCTGTAAACTGACGCAAAGAGAACCTTCAGCACTATCGTCTGAACTCCTGAACTCCTGCGCTCGGCCAAG
>JAFWQE010000032.1 GCA_017509155.1 Prevotella sp. | reverse complement strand
CGATGAGGGGAGCGCAGCGACGGGGGAAGAGACAAATAAGGTTCGACCTTTCCTAAATGTTTAATTTAAAATAGGTTATATCATTATTATTCTCTACCACCCCTAACCCCTCCTCCCAGGAGGAGGGGACTACTGGCAGCGTCTTTTCATCCATTAATTCATTTTGACACACCCGCCTACGAAATGCATCCTTTCTCCATTTGCCCCTACAATCAGGCACAAAATATCGGTACGGCTAATAACCTCCTCCTACTGCCGTAACTTCTTACCGTCTTTCACGACGATGCCGTGATAGCTGGCGTCGACACGCTGACCCGATAGGTTGTACATGCCACCTTGCCAGCCTGATGGCAGCAAGGAAGACGGAGTCCGGACGCCACGCTCGCCCTCTGAGGGGAAGAGCTGAGCGTTGTCGATTCCCGACGTGTTGTCTCCAAGACGGAAGAGGCGAACGCCATGACTCGGGACAGCCGTAGTGATAGTGCCCGTGGCAGTTCCAAGCGGCTCTTGTGCCCAGATGTCGTAGAGTGGTACGGCTTCGTCGGCCGCATAGCCCAGCTGCGTGAGGTCGAAGGTATATGGTTCCTGGCGAGTGGTATAGACCAGAAATTCCATCGTGGTGCCGGTAGCAGAGGTGTTGTCGACATCGCACGACGAGTCGTAGCCACAAAGCGTGCGGAAAGTCTTATAGGTGTGACCGGCTGGCAGGTCGTAGACGAGTGTACACTGCGCATTCATGCCGAGTCCCTTTGCATAGGTCTTCCCGTCCACACGCAGCGAACCGCCCTCCACGTTCTGGTTCAAATGAAGCGTCCCCCACTCCGAGGAATAGGACGTGGCGGTAAGCGTGGTGAGCGAGGTTTCGTTTCCGTCGGCATCGATGAGCACGGGATCTACGAGGTCTGCCCGGTCATAGGCAAAGCCGTCGCCATAGTTGCTCACGACAATCTTCAGCTGCTCTGCTCCCTCCACGTCGGCTTCAAGCGTAGCACTCTTGGCCCCGGTGCGCGAGATGAGTCCTGAGCGTGCTGCCGCATCGTCCTGTTCACTGGTGAGCGGATTCTGTGCGAACACCATGAAGCGAATCGAGGTCGTTGCACCCGCTTGGCCGATACCCGAGTCGTCGGCCGCAGCCATAGCGCGGAAGCGTGCCACATCCATCGTTTCAGGAATCTGGAAGAAGATGGCGGCATTGGCATCAGCAGAGAATCCACGGTCGTAGCTGACGCCCATCACTTTCATCTTTCCACCGTTGTCCACGTTACGATTCTCATACACGCGGTTGAAGTAGCTGTTGGTGAACTGGCGGGTTTTGTAATCGCCCGTCAGCGCCACCTCCGTGCCATCGCGCAGCACGAGTGTGGGGTTGATCCAGTCGCCGTGGTCGTAGTTGAAGTTGTCGCCGCCATCGTCAATCACCAGCACGAGCGTCTTCTCGCCTTCGGGCCACTCTATGTCGACGTCAACGGCATGGCCGTCGGTGGTATAAGCAATCGTCTCGGAACGATACAGCGCCTTCTGACCTACTACCCAACGGGTGTTGTCGCGCTGAAACAATGCCAGATAGCGGTTGCCCGTGGCGGGATCAGTGCTAGTCCATGCCACCCGGCCGAGGTCCTCATCGTTCATCACCTGATGAGCATTCTCGCCGTATTTATGCATCTGGTGATACTCCTCGTTGTTCAGCAGCGAGAGCGTGAAAGCATCGTTTTTCGTCATCTCGCCTCCGAAGAACAATGGCGAGTGGCAGATGCCCCAAAGCGTCATCATCGTGAGCTGTTCGTTCTGCGTGAGGCGTGTCCAGCGACCCTTGTCGGCAGCCGTATAACCCGCATCGCCAATGGTCATCGCGATTTGTCCTAACGGCAACATGTCGCAGTCGGCGTAGTTGCCCGGCCGTGCATAGCGGCTCCAGGCGTCAGCCTCTGCAAAGACCGCGTCCACCTGGCTCCACGTGTCCCAAAGGTCGTCCATCATTCGCCACATATTGGCATTTGCCAGACAGTCGTCAGCATAGGTGAGCTGTGTCTTACCCGGCGAAACCGACAACACGATGGGACGCCCCGTCTGGTCGATGGCGCGGCGTATCATGTGAAGTTCATCCGAATAGAACGGCCGCGACAGGTCGTCAATCTTCAAGAAGTCGACGCCCCATGAGGCATAGAGATCCATGATGGAGTTGTAGTATAGCTGCCCATACTGGTTGTTGCGCACCAGCAGGTTGTCCTTCAGCCACGTGCAGGGCGACGTGGTGCCGTTGTACACCTGTGCCCACGATGTCTGCTCGCTGCCCATCAGCTTGTAGTTGCTGCCCACGACAGCCTTTGGCACACCTCGCATGATGTGAATGCCCAGCTTCAATCCCATCCGGTGTAGCTTCTCTGCCAACGGACGGAAGCCCACATTCACGCCGTCCTCCATGCACGAAGGGAATCGCGACGGCGAGGGCAGGTAGCGGCCATACTCGTCGAGCACATAGTCCTGCGTGCCGCGCTGGTTGTAGTTGCCGCCACCGAGCGAGGGGTGGTTACAATACCAGCGTATGTCGATGACCACGTATTCCCATCCGTGGCGCACCAGGTCGTTGTCCACCAGATACTGTGCGTTCTGCAGCACCTCTTTCTCCGTTACGCTAGAGTAGTAGCAGTCCCACGAGTTCCAACCCATGGGCGGTGTCATGGCCCATGTGCGGAATGTAGCCATGTCCTCGGTCTGTGCCCAACAGGTCGTCATGACACAGCCGAGCAGCGATAAAGCAATGATAATCTTCTTCATAACAGAACTTTCTTGTAGTTTTACTTTCCTTGTCTGAACACCAACCATGGGATGATGCCCTTCCATTTCTTATGTGGGTAGTCGTCGGGATTTCCGATGTCGTGGCGCTGTCCGTCGGCCGAGCGATAGAAGCAGTAATCGGTGCCACCGGTAATATAGATGGCATCCGTAAAGCCATATTCGCGCAAGGCATCGGAAAAGTCATAGAGCGTCTCCTTGTTGTGGGTTGCTATATAATATAAGGTGTCACCCATTCTACCAATGGCACGACGCTCCACCTTGCCATGCAGGTGGAACACGGAGGGCATCTCGCCATCGCTCACGAGGATGAACTGGCGGAAGAACGAGCCTCCACGCTCTACCACATAGTCCTTCACCTTGTCGCTGCGGCCGATGCCGATCACCATCCGCCCATCGGCCATCGCCATATAGCCCAGGCGCGAGCGGTCGCTTCGCAACTCCTTGCCCTCGGCCACCAGCGACCCGATGTATCTGCCGCCAGCCATCTGCTCCCCATTGTATCTATCGTATTCTATCTGCGACCCGGTGTATTTATCGTAGGCCTTGTGGTCGGCAGAACGGCAATAGAGAAATACCGACTGGTCGGCCGTGTCGGGCTCCTGGAATTCTATGCTTGCCTGCAGGCCATGAATGGCATAGAAGTCGAGCGCCACGCCGAGAACGCTGTCGCTCGTCATCACCACCTCAGGCGTCTCCTTCACGGTGGGCAGCTTCAGCTTGGCAATGTTCTCAGCCGGAGTCGTCGACACGGGAACGCCAATGTGGTAGTAGTAACGCCAGCAGTGGTAGCCCGCCAGCAGACCGGCTGCCAGCAACAACGCAGCAACGGCCATCAGCAACCACCGTAGCCACGGGCGGAGCCGAGGCTTTTCCACCTTCACCGAGCCAGTGGGCACAACGGTTTCATCGTCGTCACGCTCTATGATAATGATAGGCGTTTCGGGCTTCTGCAAATCCATATTGCTATTCTCTATGCTACTCATAATTGTCTCCTTTCTCTTCTTCAAGAAGCTCTTTCAGTTTTTTCAACGAGTCACGCGACACCTGCACCGGTGCTATCTCACCCGTTATCGTCTGACCACCGAACACCAGCATCTGGTCGGTGAGGTTCACCACGTGTATGTAGCGTTTGTTCACAATCAGACTGCGTCCCACGCGCACGAACACATTGTTGCGCAGCAGTTGGAACACCTCGTCGAAGAAGTGCAGCTGGAAGGTCATCTTCCGCTTCTTTCCGTTCGTCAGCATCAAGTCAGAATAGTTGCCGTCGGCCCGAACATACACTATCTCGTTCGTTGCCACCCGCACCAGTTCCGTCGATGTCGATATCTTCAGCCACTCCATGGTTTTATTGTTCTCTTCTTTTTATTACTGAAGTTTCGCAAGCTCCACTTCCTAAGGGCTTAAAGGGCTTAAAGGGGAGTGAAAGGGATTAAAAGGGACGAATGCTTTGTCCTATTGAGGGGGGGGAGAGGCTGGACTATTGTCCCTTTATGCCCTTTCACTCCCCTTTATACCCTTTATTCCTTCGACTTGCGAAAGTTGAATTTTTATTTTTATTGCCTAGACATGGTTCCTTCATGCTCTTTGAGCGCAAAGATAATAATAATTTTCCAAACACCAAAATAAAAAACCATGATATCTCAGAGCAGGCACACCCTACCCACTCACAAAGCTCCACAACAGCAATGGTTTCGTCTCGCGCTTGATGATCGGATAGAGATAGTTCATCCCACGGGAGGAGACGGTGACACACCCCGCACAGCATCTGCCGTTCAAGGGTATATACTTGCGCCAGCAGTTGAGGTCCACCCACCCAGATTGATGAATCATCAGTGCTCGGCCATAGGCCGTCTGATTGTCTATGTCCATGCCCTTCAGACGAAATCCACGCTTGTTGCGTCTGCCATGTTCCTTTGTGACGAGGAAGCGCCCCAGTGCCGAACACTTGCTCCCGGGTCGATTGCTGAAGCGGGCACGCTTGTCGGTGCTACCGCCACCAGGACCATGCATCGCATAGGTGCTGGCCGCAATTTTCCGCTTCCGATAGTCCCACACATAGAGGCGGGGCGTGCCGGAGGGCACCGAATAGTCAACAAACAATGCATAGTGCTCGTTCATGTTGTGGCGACGGGCGAACGCCAAAGCCTTGTCTGCCCGCTCCTCAATGGTTTTATACACCCGTCGGTCGGGCAACTCAGGCTTCCCGTAGTATTTCCATGCCCAATGCAGACCGAATGTAGCCACAGCGAGCACCACCAGCATCGCAGCCCAAAGGATGCGCCATTTCTTCTTGTGTTTCATCACTTCTCATTGTTTGAGGCTGCCGTGAGCACCACGATGGATACACACAGCAGCGCGATTTCAGCAATTACCATCATCATAGATATTGGTTAACAGAACTTTCGCAACTTCGATTAAAAATTAAATACACTGTAACAATTCTTTTTGGCAAGTTTCACACAAGCCGTTTTTATTCGAGAAATCGGCATGTCCATTGGCATCTTTCATGATACACGTTGGAACATCCTTCGGACAATGACGGTATTGAAAATAGGTATGGATGAACTCATGCGAAACCACTTTCCACATGTCCTTTCGGTTCTTCACTCGATAGGTCGACACCACACAGGCCTTCTTCGGTATCAGACTCAATCCCAGCACGCCCCAGTCCTCATGGCCTTTGTAGCTCACAGAGATGTCTTTGTGCGTGAGGCCGACGATGACATGCTGTCTGTTGGCATCCTTTTCCAACGAACGAATAATCTTGTCGGCACGATAGCGCGTGTGAGCGTCGTTCTGCAGCGAGTCCGCCAGCGGTTTGTTGGGTAGCACGTCGATTGCCGTTCCCACATCTGTCATCAAAGGCACCAAGTGCTGCTCCAATTCTTTCTTCAGGCGCGAGGCTTCCTCCTGAGTGAAATTGCCCAGAGGTTGCAAGGAAATCTGCACCATGGGACATGTGCAGAGCGTGTCTGCCGCGTCCTCGCCGGCATCGCTTGTCTCGCAGTTCACCAATGTTCCTAACCACGAAAGGAACAATCCTGCCAGCACCATAGCAGCAACCAGCACGCTAACGAGCCATGTGCCTGCTTTCTTCCATTTCAATTTGTCTAATTTCATATTTATCTTCTAAATTATCGGAAACTATATAGAATTTGACCTTGAAAATGTAGGGACGCGACGTGTCGCGTTTTTGGAGGGGAAGAGCAAAATCCAGTTACGCGGCACGCCGCGTCCCTACATGTGAGAGATAAAAAGCATATAACTACCATATTTTTCCCCTCCTGTAGGGGCAGACTCCTGTGTCTGCCCGAGAAGATGATGTAGGTTGTGTTTTGGGGCGGGCAGACACAGGGGTCTGCCCCTACACGCCAGATGTTTAACATCACCAATAATGGTTTTCTTATGTCCATCTTTGTTTTATTTTGTTTTTTTGAAGCGCCGCATTGCGGATTATTATCAATTGGTAAACCGCCTCAAATCACTGGCCTTATAGTGGAACACGGCAAGGAGCAGGTTCTCGGCATCCTCGTCGAGCGTGAACCACGGCGAGCGGATAGGATTCTCGAAGTTGCGCAGCACATGAATATTTCTCGCTGGCGTATTGCCTTCTGCCAAGAGGAACACCTTCTTGCCGCGTTTGTTCACCGCCACATCCACCACCATCACGGCGTGTCCGTACTTCTGACCATAGCGGGCAGGATAGACAAACACATCGCCAGGCTGCATGTCGGCCAACCGCCGCGTCTTCATCTCCCGGCTCAGCGAGAACGTGCTCGCCACGCCATAGAGATTTCTCAGATAGCGCTCGAAGGCCTTGCGCGACGAGCCTCCGCCATAGCCGAGCGTCTTCCCATTCACATTCTGGAAACAGATGCGACCGTATTGGCCCGTATGGTAGAGGTACTCCGCCCGCAACCGCATACACACGTCGGCACACTGCTCGGCATTCGACAGCAACGGCACATCCACCACAGCATAGTTCAGCGACTGAAAGCGCGACACGCCACCCGTGTAGAGCATCACCTGCGCCCCCTTCCTCTTCAGCGGAAGCTGCCGCAGAAAGCGTGCATAGGCTGCATCTTCGCCATCCACGCGCTCATATCCCCACGGCGTAGGAATGTCGCCAATCGTTGCGTAATTGTGCGGGTTGCTCGTCTTACTGCCCAAGAGCACCCACACACCAAATCCACCTGCTGCCAACACCAGCAGGAACACACACAGAAAAATTCGTTTTATTGTCTTCATACCTTTTTTATTTGAACGTCTCTTTCCCCGCGCTTCAGCGCCTTACCCGCCCGCAGGGCCTTACACGCGACGCCGGTCGCCTTACCCGCAGCTCTGCTGCTTTACACGCGCTTCAGCGCCTTACCCGCGACGCCAGTCGCCTTACTCGCAGCTCTGCTGCTTTACACGCGCTTCAGCGCTTCCCCCGCCCGCAGGGCTTTACACGCGACGCCAGTCGCCTTACTCGCAGCTTTGCTGCTTTACACGTTGCGAAGCAGCCTT
>JAFWQE010000031.1 GCA_017509155.1 Prevotella sp. | reverse complement strand
AGGGATGCCGGAGGCGACTACATCTACCTCTTCTACACGAAGGACACCTTCAGCGACAACCGTGCCATCACCGACATCAGCTTCAACGACGGGAGCGAGGGCGCCGTGGGTGCCAATGGTGGCAGCAGCGGCTACGACCTCAACAAGGGTGGCGGTGGCGACTACATATACATGCACCTCACCACCGCCGCCGCCAGCACCCCACAGGTGCTCTGGTGCAGCGCTGCCAACACGCTCTACTTCACCTGCTCCGTGACGGCTTACCAGGCTGGCTCCACCTACGACGGCCTGACCGTGACCAGCTCGTGGAATGGCACCAGCGTTGTGAACACTGGCTGGAGCACGCCCAGATGGGACGCTGTCGACGTCGCGGGCAGCGTCAAGAAGGTCGTCGTCAGCCCTGACTTCCAATCTGCACGTCCCAAGAGTCTGAACAGGTGGTTCTGCGGTATGAACAGCCTGACGGAGATTGAGGGCCTTGAGAACCTGAACACCAGCGAGACGACCAACATGAACAGCACTTTCCATGGCTGTAAGAGTCTCACCACGCTCGACGTTCGTGGCTTCATCATGAGGAAAGTCAGCAACACGTCGGCAATGTTTGGCGATTGCACGGCGCTGACCACCATCTACTGCAACGACGTCTGGACGATACCTGCCGATGCCGGTGTATACATGTTCGGCGGCGACGAGAAACTGAAAGGCGCAGTGCCCTTCAACCAGGAAAAGACGGATGTCGGTATGGCCAACCCGTACACAGGCTATTTCACGGGGTTGTGGCTCCTGAAAGTCTATAGCCACGACCATGGCACCATGCTTTTGGCCAATGGCAAGAACAAGTACTACCCTGGCGAGACCGTCGCCTTGACGCCCGATGCCGACGAGGGATACCTACTTCGGGAGGTCGTCGCCAAGGGCGACTGGTCGGGGCAGGCGGTCAGCATCACCGACAATGGCGATGGCACTTACTCGCTGCTGATGCCTCATGAGTCGGTCACCGTCAGCCCGACGTTCGGCGTCGCTACCCAGACCGTGACCTACGTCGACCGCGACGGCGCCGAGCAGACCGTCGAGGCCATGGTGCTACGGCCTGAGTTCACTACGCTCGACGGCGGGTGGTGGGCCGTGGCCGGCAGCATTTCCGCCAGCGACCGCCTGACCATGAAGGGCAACGTGAACCTGATCCTGTGCGACGGTGCCACGCTTACCAACCCGAAAGGAACCACCGTGGCCAGCGGCGACAGCCTGACCATCTGGGCGCAGCGCAATGGCACAGGTGCCTGGAGCGTGAGCAGTCCTGACACATATAGCGCCGGCATCGGCGGGCGCACGGCTCCGAGCGGAGCCATCACCATCAACGGAGGTGACATCACGGCCGTGGGTGGCAAGTATGGCGCCGGCATCGGTGGCGGCTATGCCTATCGCTACCGGAGCGACAACAGTGGCATCAAGACCTCCCGTATCAGTATCAACGGTGGTGTGGTCAGTGCCACCGGCGGCATCGGCGGAGCAGGCATCGGTGCCGGTGAATACGGTGATGCTGAGGTCAGCATCAGTGGTGGCACCGTGAACGCTTCGGCCGGCACCGGTGCCAGTGGCATTGGCGATGGCTACAACAGCACGGGTTCGGCCGTCTCACTCAGCTACACCGACCAGGTGAGCATCACGGCCGATAGCTATGGCGGCGTGGTGACGCTCGTCAAGCCCTTCACCGATGGCACTTTGTTGCACGAGAGCGGTGTCGAGGCCGACAACAGCCTGCTGGCAGGCAGGACGCTGGTTCCCATCCGACGTGGTGATGTAAACATCGACGGACAAGTGACCATCGCCGATGTGACCAAGCTGGTAAGTGTCATTCTCGGAAAAGCCGAGACGAGCAGCGTGGCCGACATCAATCAGGATGGCCTTGTCACCATCGCCGACGTCACCACCCTCGTCAACCTCATTCTCGGAACCACCACACCAGGAGCCGGAGGCGAAGTCACCGACATCGACGACGGCACGGGCATTGAATACGGTGGCGGCGGCTCAGGACCCGCTCACGCACCACGAAAGTAAAAGACCGATATCATTCAACTCTCAACATAATGATATGATGACGGGAGGGCGCAGGCAACTTGCGTCCCTCCTTTTGCTACCAGAAGTTTTTTGTTTTTTTTCTGCTTTGCTGCCACTGCTGCAAGACTCGTTGATAATCAATGGGTTGCGACTGGCAGCAAAATGGCAGAGTGGCAGCAAATCTCGATTTTAACTAAAAATTAACACAAAACAGAGGCACGAACTCGCATGCGCGCACCTCTGTAGCTTTCTACTCATTAGGAAGAAAAGCGCAGGCCGCTAAGCGGAAGCACGTGTTTATGAGAACCAGAGCAGGTCTTCTCCGTGGTTGGAGCATGCTTCTGGCATGAATGGAGCCGGCCTTTATCGGGACTGGAGCAGGCGTTTTGCGGGACTGGAGCTATGTTCTATAGGGACTGGATTTATGCTTTAGGAGAATTACACTATAGTAAAGTTATCGTTTCACTTTAGTAAAGTGATCACTTCACTTTAGCAAAGTTATCACTTCATTTTAGTAAAGTGATGTCTACCCACATAATGAACAAAAAATCCCCTCCCCCATGAAGGGGAAGGGGACGTAGAGAATAAAAGGACTTGATCATTTCACGATGCAGACTTTGCCTCTTACGACGTAGGCGCCTGGCTGAAGTCCGTTCAGCGAGGTAGCTTGTCGGCGCAGCACCCCTTCCATCATCCTTGAGGTGAACGGCCATAAGCTGCATCAGCAGACCATCACCTTCCGTCGCAACGGCCATCGCATCGAGGTGAAGACCCACCGCGTTCGCGACAACATGACCGACTTCAAGGCCGACCCCTTCGCCAACGGCAACACCATCAAGTGGAATCTTGCCGACATGAAGTCCTCGCAGTGGTCGTATCCCCTGCCCGAAGCCCACGTCATCAGTCCCTATGGCAACCGCCGCGGCAGCCACATACACTCGGGTGTTGACATCAAGACGAAGGCCAACGACAACGTCCGCGCGGCTTTCGACGGTGAGGTCATAGAGTCTGGCTACAACGGTGGCTACGGCAACTGCATCAAGATTCAGCACGGCAACGGACTCGTCACCCTCTACGGTCACCAGTCGAAGAACCTGGTGAAGGTCGGACAGAAGGTGAAGGCCGGACAAGTCATCGGCCTCGCTGGCCGCACGGGCCGCGCCACCACCGAGCATGTGCACTTCGAAATCTTCTTTTGTGGTCGTCGCTACAATCCGAACATCCTCTTCAATCACGACACCCACAAGCTGCAGAACGCCACCCTCACCATTCAGAAGAACGGTAGCGTCACCTCAAGGAAGAATTAATATCACAACCACTTATAACCTTTCACACCCCCTCTTTCCCCTTCTGAATCTCTCAAGCTCATGGGGATTAATCTTAGAATACACATTAACCAACATTAACATCGCGAAACCGTCCGTTTTTGCACACGTTTGCCCAAAAGCCATTATATTTGGACACTGTTTAACCCAGAAGAGTTGCACCCGCTGCACCCGCTACACCGGCTCCCTCCCTATGGGGGAGGGCGGGGGGAGAGGCTCCTTCTCGCTCGGCGGCCTACATCTGCACGTGAACCCAGACGCTCCGACCCTTCCTTTCTATGATGGCCTTGTCCACATTCGGATTTTGTTTCAATATGTCAAAGATCACTTTTGCATAGTCGAGGTTGTCGCAATGAATGTCGGCAGCCTTTCCTTGCAGGTGTCGGGAATTCAGTACGCCCCCGACTCGGGCGT
>JAFWQE010000005.1 GCA_017509155.1 Prevotella sp. | reverse complement strand
TGGTCTGCTCACTCTCGGCAAGACGGTCCAGCAGGTCGTTATACCGCCGGTTCTCGTCTGCCATCCTTCGGCGTTGCGAGGCCTTCACCCTGCGATAAAGCCATACACCTGCCCATAATACCAGCAGCAAGACTCCGCACAAGCAGGCCGTTGCCCATGTCAGGCGGCGGGCCCGTTCCGAGGCTTTCGCTGCTGCTTGCTGGTGGCGGCTGTATCTATATCGTGCCTGTGCCTGCTGATAGCCCTCCGTCATTTTCAAATTGGAAGAGGAGTCATTATAAGCATTTGCCAGTTGACAATAGTAAAGGGCTGAGTCCTTATTACCCTTAAGTTCAAAAACACGCGATAGTCCAGAACAAGCACATTTTAACTGGTCGATATAGGTCGCCGTCCTCTTAAGCTTTGAGAAATACAGACCAGCAGAGTCAACTTGATGGATGGCAAGATAGTAGAGACCTTTAGCATTATAGTACATTTCGCGGCCTTCTTCAATATCACCATGACTATTGAAGATTCTTGATTGTGTCTCATAGCGGTTCATCGCCAAACGGGCATCGCTTAGTTTTCCTTGTTCTATTAGGATATCTATGATGGGGCCGAGTGCGATGGCGGATTTGGCTTCATAACCTGCCTTCTCGTACATACTTGATGCGATTTGTCGATACGTGACAGCAGAATCTTTTAGCCCCAAGTAGCCATAGACGCTTCCGGTTTCTTCAATGCAGGCAATGCACATCAATGTATCACCAGAACTCTTTGCATAATGAACTGCATCTCGTAATTCATAAAGAGCATCCGATGGAGACCCTTGATCCAGAAGAAGCCAGGCTGCCTGCCCGTGGATTCTTCCCAGCTGTCTGAAGTCGCAGTCCTTGTCGGTGGTGTCGGCACTCTCTATGGCCTCGTGGTAGTGGTGGAGGGCCAGAGGGGTTTCGCCCATGTCGTAGTAGGCGCGTCCAAGCAGATAGTGCGCCAGCATGCGGTCGTTGGCCGTGCCGTGTGCGTCGAAGTAGTCAACGAGGATGCGCTGGAGGCTGTCGCTGCGGAAGACGGTGTCGGCCTGGTTGGCCCGCTGCAGAGAGTCGAGCTGGGCACGGCGCTCGGAATAATGAAGGGGACGACAGGAGAAGAAGAGTGGGAGAAGGAGCATTAGGAGGAAGCCCCCCTTACATCCCCCCTTGGGGGGAATAGAGGAAGATGGGCGGGAGTTTGGGGGCTGGTTGGGCGATGATGCTCTGCTTGTATGTTTCATGGAAAGGTAAGAAGAATGAGGCTGCGAACGAATACAGTTGGTGGGAGACGCCACAGACGAACACGGAGTGACACTGGCTACGGGGCATTATGTGTGCCTATTCCAGGTCGATGTGCTGCACGTTGACCTGTTCGTGGAGGAAGATCTGTGCGTTCTCCTGGAATTTCTCCGGGCTCTCGGTGGTGAGATAGCGGCATGAGGCGTTCTTGGTGAGCCGCTGGTCCATCTCCGGGTGGCGCTGCAGGTAGTCGACGAGGCTTTCTGCGACGTAGTGTCCTTGGGGAACGACGCGCACATGTGGCGGCACATGGCGCACGATGCTGTTCATGAGCAGTGGGTAATGGGTGCATCCGAGCACGATAGCGTCTATCTGCGGGTCTCGGCTCATGAGCTGGTCGATGCGTTTCTTGACGAAGTAGTCGGCTCCGGGCGAGTCGGCTTCGTTGGCCTCTACGATGGCGGCCCAAAGCGGGCATGCCTGTCCCGAGACGTGAATGTCGGGGTAGAGTTTCTGTATCTCGATGTTGTAGCTCTGGCTGCGTATGGTTCCCTCGGTGGCCAGTATGCCCACATGGCGCGTCTGGGTGAGCGAGCCGATGACCTCGGCCGTGGGGCGGATGATGCCGAGCACGCGGCGGTCGGGTGCCACCTCGGGCAGAACGCGCTGCTGAATGGTGCGCAGGGCTTTGGCCGAGGCGGTGTTGCAGCCCAGGATGACCAGCGGACAGCCGCGCTCAAACAAGCGGAGCACGGCCTGGCGGGTGAACTGATAGACCACCTCGAACGACCGCGAACCGTAGGGCGCACGGGCATTGTCGCCCAAATAGAGAAAGTCGTATTGGGGGAGTTGCTGACGGATGCCGTGAAGAATGGTGAGGCCTCCGTAGCCGGAGTCAAAAATACCTATCGGACTCATGGGGCGGCGACTGCGTCGCCTAAATGATAAATGATAAATGACAAATGATAAAGAACGACCCACCATGACCCTCCCGAGGGGAAGGAGGACGGCAAGACGTGGAACTTGCGGCTGGGTGCATCAGGGTTTTTACAAGCAGTGCTGTGGGCATCGTCTACCGCGACTGGAGTCGACGGGTTACCTCGTCGATGATGTTTTCTCCGAGCGCTGGGTCGATGTAGGGGCAGGCATCGCCGTCGGTGTTGATGATGAAGGCGTAGCCTTTCTCCTGTCCGATGGCGGCAAGCACCTGTGATAGCTTCTGCCGAAGTGGCGCTTCGGCATCGGTGCGTGCGGCGTCGAGCAGCCGGTTGGCTTCAGCACGGAAGGCGATGTTCTTCTCCATGAGCTCCTGCAGTTCGGCCTGTCGCTTGCTTCGGATGGCCGGAGCCAGGTCGCGCTGGGCGTCGAGGAACGCCTCGTACTTGGTGTTGAACTCCTGCTCTGCGCGCTTTGTCTCGTTGTCATACTGCGCCTTCAGGTCCTGCATGTTCTTCTGCATGATGACGTATTCGGGCATGGCGCGGAAGGCGGCGCTGTAGCTGAGGTGGCCAAAACGAATTTGTGCGCTGGCGCTGGATGCAAGAAATGACTGGAGAATGAAGACGGCCAGGGCTGCCATCAGGCGGAAATTACCCTTGAAACCGTTCTTCTGGAGATGGAGGAGTGACGTTCTCATCGCGCTGTTTCCTTAATGCTTTGTGGTTGCTTTGTTAGAAAAAACACAACGCCCCGCAGATGCGCTGGGCTCTGCGGGGCGCTTGTATGGGTGGTTTACTTCATCTTGGTGAGCTCGGCTTTGACGGCAGAGGTGACGTCGGTGCTGAGCGTGGTGCTGATGTAAGGCAGCGATCCCGTCTGCATGATGTAGACATAGCCTCCGGCCTTGCCGACATTCTCGATGGCCTTGAAGATTTTCTCCTGTATGGGCTGCATCTTTTCCTGCTGAGCCTTCTGGAAAGCGGCGGCGTTGTCCTGCTGAGCCTGCTGGAATTTCTCCATGAGCGTCTGCAGCTCTGTCTCTTTCTCCTTCTTCTGGGTCTCATTCATGGTGCTGGCAGCCTGCTGGTATGCCTGGTCCTTGCGCTGTATTTCCTCATACATGGTCTGCAGCTCGTTGGTGTATTGCTTCTGGAGCGCTTCGAGTTCACCGTTCACTTTGCTGATTTCGGGCATCGACTGCTGGATGGCCTGAAGGTCTACATGTCCGAATTTCTGGGCGAATGTTGCCATCGGAGCGAGCAACATCAGCATGAATAAAATCTTTTTCATTGTTCTTTTTTCTTTTTATTGATTGTTTATAATTGTTCGTTGTGGGCAGAGGCGGTGCCTCTGCTTACGCGTAGCCTTTGCCGTTATGGGGGGAGGTGGTGGCTCTGCTAACGCGTAGCCTTTGCCGTTATGGGGGGAGGTGGTGGCTCTGCTTACGCATAGCCTTTGCCTTTATGGGCAGAGGCGGTGCCTCTGCTTACGCATAGCCGCGGCGGGAAAGGGGCGGAGGGGGTGGCTCTGCCTGGGCTTGGCTGCGGCTGGGGGTGAGGGGGTTAGTTGCCGTAGCCGAGTTTCTGGAGCACCTCGTTGCTGATGTCGATCTTCGGTGATCCGAAGATGATGCCGGCGTCGCTGGCGCGGTCGATGACCAGACTGTAGCCTCTCAGGTCGCTGATGTCCTTCACGGCGTTGTAGATCTCCTCGTGGATGGGTGTCATGAGAGCCTCGCGCTTCTTGAAGAGCTCGCCCTCGGGTCCGAAGTATTTCTTCTTCAGTTCGCTGGCTTCATGCTCCTTCTGCATGATGGCTTCCTGCTTCACTTTCTTCTGTTCCTGCGACAGGAACACCACCTCGTTCTGGTAGTTCTTGTACATGGTCTGCGCCTCGGTGGTGAGTGCCTCCACCTCAGCCTGCCATTTCTTGGCCACCTGTGTGAGCTGTTCGTTGGCCCTTTCGTAGGCAGGCACGTTCTTAAGTATGTAGTCCATGTCCACCAAAGCGAACTTCTGTGCATGAGCCGTCAACGCAACGATGGCGAGGAGGGCGGTTATCAATGTCTTTCTCATATTCATTCTATCTGTTTGAAGTTGTTTGCAATAAGACGCCTTGTTGCACTTGAAAGATTAAAAGGCGGGTTCTTATAAATTGTTAAATCGCCGGGCACTGCCGCATTAGAACTCCTGTCCGAGGATGAAGTGGAACTGCGAACCTCCGCGCTGATAGCTGGACCCGCTCGAGGTGTTGATGACCTTGTCGAAGCCGTATGCCCAGTCGATACCCATCAGGCCCACCATTGGCAGGTAGATGCGTACGCCAATGCCGGCGGAACGCTTCACGTCGAAGGGGTTGAACTTCTTTGTGTCGTACCAGGCGTTACCCGCTTCGGCGAATCCCAGTCCGTAGATGGTGGTGTTGCCCAGCAGGAACGGGTAGCGAAGTTCCACCGAAAGGCGGTCGTAGGCGTAGGCGTTGTAGCCTAAATAGCCAGCCTCGCGGGCGGCGGTCATCGAGATGGCGCCATTGTCGTAGCCTCTCAGTCCGATGGTTTCGTCAGCATAGCTGGAGCTATATCCACTCATGCCGTCGCCACCCACGTAGAATGTCTCGAAGGGAGACTTCTTGTCCTGGTTGTAGGCGCCCAGAATGCCGAGCTCAACGCGCGTCATCAGCACGAAGCACTTGGCGCCTCCGGTGAGGGCGGTATACGTCTTGCTCTTGAACTTCCACTTGTGATACTCAATCCAACGGTATTTCTTCTGCTGCTGGTCTATGAAGTCGGCAGCGTTGCGGTCGGTAGCCAGGTTGGCGTAGTCGTATTTCTCCCAGACCGACCATGGCGGTGTGAGCGACACCGATGCGGTGAACTCAGAGCCGCGGCGCGGGAACAGCGGGTTGTCGGCGCTGGAACGCGAGAGCGTGATACCGAGGTTGAGGTTGTTGCAGTTTCCGGTGTTCACGTAGAAATAGGTCCAGTTCTTCAGCATGTAGCGGGTGTAGGAGAGCTCCAGTCCGAGCGTGAAGTAGTCGTCGGGCCAGCGCAGGCGCTTTCCCCATCCGATGCTCAGGCCGAAGAGCTTCATGTATTTGTCGGGGTCATAGAAGTTCTCGTAGCTGTTGTAGTAGCTGCTTCCGTAGCCGCCGTAGCCGTATCCATAGCCGTAACCGTACATTCCGCTGTAGAGATTGCGCATATATGCGGTGTTATAGTAGTTGCTCGACACGTCGCTCTGCTTCGAGTAGAAGGCGCCGATAGAGAACTGTATGGGTCGCTTGCCGCCAAACCATGCCGTGCTGTAGGAGATGTTGCCCGAGGTGTAGTAGTCGGCATTGGTGTTGAATCCGAGAGCCACCTGCTCGCCATCGCCTATAGGCAGTATGCCTCGGTGCTCCTTTCCCTTGCCTAAGAGGTTGGCCATGGAGAAGTTGTTGAACTTCAGACCGATGCGACCTATGACGCCTGTCTGTCCCCATCCGAGGGAGAACTCCACCTGGTCGTTCGATTTCTGCACGAGTGGCCAGCTGATGTCCACGGTGCCGTCTTCGGGATTGGGCTCCACCTTTGGCTGAACCTGCTCGGCATCGAAGTGTCCCATGGCGGCGATTTCGCGAGCGCTTCGCATGAGGGCGTCCTTCGAGAAGAGGTCGCCCGGCTTTGTGCGCAGCTCTCGGCGCACGACGTTCTCGTAGAGTCTGTCGTTACCGCTGATGCGAACCCTGCTGATGTGTGCCTGAGGTCCCTCCTGAATGCGCATCTCGAGGTCGATGCTGTCGCCCACGATGTTCACTTCCGTCGGCTGAAGGTTGTAGAACAGGTAGCCGTTGTTCCAATAGAGGTTGCCCACGGCGTCGTCATCTTCCGAGAGGCGCTTGTTCATGAGCTTCTGGTTGTACACGTCGCCTGTCTTCATTCCGAGCACCTGGCTCAGCTGGTCTGTCGGATAGATGGTGTTGCCCACCCAGGTGATGTTGCGCAGGAAGTACTGTTGTCCCTCGTCGACCTTCACATAGACGTTGACGTGCTTGTCATCATAGTTCCACACACAGTCTTCCAGGATGGTGGCATCGCGGTAGCCATACTCGTTGTATTTCTCAATGAGCTTCTGCTTGTCTTCCTTCCAACGCTCGGGAGTGTATTTCTTTTTCTTGAAGAACGACGACAGTTTTCCGGCCTCATGAATGTTGGCGAAGGCTCCCTTGGTGAAGAGCTTTCCCTTGATTTTCGAGTCGGAGAGCTTCTGGTTGCCGTCGATGATGATTTCGTGAACCTTTATCTTCTCCTTCTTGTCCACCACGATGTCGAGTATCACCTGGTTTTTCCCGGTGACGTCGTCGCGCTGGTTGATGTTGATTTCCGCGTTCTTATATCCCTTGTCGTCGTAGTATTTCTTGGCGAGGATCTTGGCGCGGTCAATCATGTTTGGCGTAATCTGGTTGCCCTTGAGCAGTCCCAGCTTCTGTTCCATGTCCTCTCGCTCGCTCTTTTTCATGCCTACGTAGTTGATGGTCGACACGCGCGGTCTGACGGCGAGGTGAATGTGGAGGAACACCTTGTCGCCAATGATGGAGTCAGCGCTGATGGTCACCTGCGAGAACAGTCCGTGTCGCCAGTATCTTTTCACGGCATCGGTAATCTCGTTTCCCGGTACGGTGATGCTCTGTCCCACGGTGAGCCCTGATATTCCGGCCAGGACATAGTCCTCGTAGCCCTCTACTCCCGAGACGGCAATGCCGCCCACCACGCAGTTGCGCGGTGTTCCGGCGTAGGTGATGTCGGGGTTCACAATCTTCTCCTGGGCGTGTGCTCCCACTGAGAGCAGCAGCGCAGCCAGCAGTAAGATTCTTCCAAATAATCTATTCATCATTTAACTATCGTTGTCCAACAAAAAAGCCCTCCTCTCTTTCAGCCTTTCATATCCTTTTCCTCTTGTTCCACCTGCTCCTCGGTCTTTCCGAACCTGCGCTGCCTGCTTTGGTAGTCGATGATGGCTTTGTGCAGCTCTGCCTCGTCGAAGTCGGGCCAGTAGGTGTCGCAGAAATAGAGTTCGCTGTAGGCAATCTGCCACAGCAGGTAGTTGGAGATGCGCAGTTCGCCGCCCGTTCTGATGAGCAGGTCGGGGTCGGGCATGAAACTGGTTTCCAGGTGCTCGCTGATGGTCTGCTCGCTGATGTCGCCGGGCTTGATCTTTCCCTCTGCCACTTCTTGTGCCAGGTCGTTCATAGCCTTGGTGAGTTCCCAGCGCGAGGAGTAGCTCAGCGCTATGACAGCCGTCATGGCCGTGTTGTTCTCGGTGCGCTTTTCGAGGCCGTACACCACGTCGTTCACCTCTTTCGGCAGCAGGCTCCTGTCGCCGATGACGCGGAAACGCACGTTGTTCTTCATGAAGATTTCCTCCTCGAGCGATGCCACCAGCAGTGCCATCAGCGCTGTCACCTCTTTTGGCGGGCGGTTCCAGTTCTCCATGGAGAAGGTGTAGAGCGTGAGGAACTTCACGCCGAGCCGTGTACACTCTGACGTAATGGTGCGCACGGTGTCGACTCCAGCCTGATGGCCGAAGGTTCGTTCCTTTCCCCGCTCGCTTGCCCAGCGCCCGTTGCCGTCCATGATGATGGCGATGTGGCGCGGTATGCGGTTTCTGTCTAATTCCTGATTCATAGTCTTACTGTATTATTCGTCGGCATTGTGGCAGACGCGACACTTGGGCAGGAAGCTGTAGGTGAGCGTCAGCTGCAGCGCAGAATAGCAGTCGCGGTTCTTGAAGAGGCCACTGCTCGTAATGTTGTAGGGGTCTTCCACTCCGTCGAGCTTGTCGCTGTCGGAGAAGTGCATGGCCCATTCCAGCGAGAGGTTCAGCCGCGGTGCCACCTTGTATTTTACGCCGGCACCTATCGGCATGTTCACCACCACCACAGCCTTTCCGGCGTCCACGTAGGTGCCGCCCAGTCCGCCGAACACGAAAGGCGTGAGCCTTCGTGCTCCCAGATACTCGCGGCCGGTGCCGTAAGGCCAGAAGTTGTATTCATAGCGAATGCCCAGGTCCACCAGCGAATGGCTGAAGGAATAGGGCTCGGCATGGTATTCCGGGTAGAAGGTCTTGACGTCTTTCGACGAGCCTTTCAGCTTTCCGTAGCTGAGCATTGCCGTAACGTCCATGTATGGATTGAGCACGCGCTTCAGCAACACCGACGCAATGGGCTGGGCGCCCTTGGTGATGTTGCCGTTGAAGTCGCCCTCATAGGTCACCAGCCCCAGTGCGCCTCCCACCTCCATCTTGTACTCTTCGTCGGACTGAGCCCTCAGACCCAGCACCGCCGATGCACAAATCAGGAATAGCAGCAGTCGCCTCATACTTCCACCTTATTTATAATATAGCATGTTCTTACTCAGTAAACGCGGTCTGCCATGTAGCCCAGCCCAGCCGGTTGAGCCGTCCGCGCCACACCTGTCCGCTGCCGCCGCACACCATCCAGATGTTCTGCTGGTTGTCTACGGTAGCTCCGAAGACGGCGGTGCTGTTAAAGCCAGTGGGGAACGTGTAGAGGCTGCTCTTTCGCCAGTTGATACCGCCGTCCTTGCTGAGCAGCATCGGTGTGAAGGCGTCAGTGCCGTAGCCGATGGCCAGACGGGCGTCATCGTAAGGAATGACCGTTAACATCTGTTGGGCGTAGAGGCGCAGGCTGGCGTTGTTCGACTGTTCTACACGGGTCCAAGTGCCGTTGGGCAGGTTTTCGCTGTTGTCAACCAGCTTCATCCAAACCTCGGCCTGTTGTTGTCCGTCGCGAGTGCCGATGAGCACCACGTGCTCCACTTCAGGATTCGACCGCAGGGCCTGCACCGTGCAACTGAAGTTGTCGGTGGGTAACATGGCCTTGTCGTCGTCCATGGCCTCGTCGGTCCATGTCTGTCCGTTGTCCGACGAAGCTTTCAGCCGTCCGTCGGTGCCCAGGGCATAGAGCTCCTTCGACGAAGCGCCCACCAGTCGTGTGATACCTTCCGTCGGACGATCGGCATGATGCGTCCATGACAGTTGTCCGTCGGCCGTTTCCTCAGCGATGTAAAGTCTCTGGTCGCTGAGCACCAGCACGCGCTGTCCCTGTGTCACTACATTGTCGATGGCGGCAGGTCCCAGTTCCAGCGCGTCGAAGTCGCTGTCGAAGCCTGTCTCCAAGCGTTTCGTCAGGTCCATCACCACCGTACTCGTCTTGTCGCTTGTCTGCATGAATGCCAAGGCGTGCGAACCGGCGGCTGCCATGCGCAGCTTCGGTGTCGAGGCGATGTTCTGCTCTTGGTCTTTCAGCAGCGACCATTTGAATACGTCGCCTTCTTCCTGATGAACGTTCACATGGACGGTGTAGACGGCCGACGACGTGCCGCGGTTAGAATAGACGCGGAAACGCCGGGGCTGTGTGAAGTCGATGCTGTCGGTTGCGTTGTACCATGTCAGCGAGTCGCTCGTCATTCTCTGCAAGGCCACTTGGCCGCCGTTCTTTGTCACGATGTTGCAAATCACGTGTGCGGCGTCGGTGCCGTATGGCAGCGAGTCGGGATTGTATATCTCTCGCGTTGTCTGGTCGATGTAGAACTTGTAGTTGCTCCCCACCACCGACCGCTTGTAGATGCTGTCGGCACCCGATTTCGACGTGGTGTGCAGGTAGCAATTCAGCGTGCCCAGGGTGAAAGAAGTCAGCGCTGCGTCGTCGAAATAGACGATTTCGTTGTCCTCATCGCCAAGGCAAGAGGACAGCGAACACACGGTTGCCAACAACAGCACAAAGGGCAAAAAATATCTTTTCATCCTCAATGTTATTTCGGTTCAAGGTGCAAAAGTAATCAGAAATCCGCAAATACCCCACATTTTGAACCGAATATTATGAATTTATTGACTTATTACCCACTTTTTTAAGTTCCTTTTACGCTTTATGACGCGA
Source organism: Prevotella sp. (assembly GCA_017509155.1). Classification (GTDB taxonomy): domain Bacteria; phylum Bacteroidota; class Bacteroidia; order Bacteroidales; family Bacteroidaceae; genus Prevotella. The sequence goes on along the minus strand of JAFWQE010000005.1, from coordinate 585 downwards.
GAAAACGTCATTCCGACGCCTTACACGCGCATAAATAGTTGTGAAAGAAAGCTCTTTCCCCCTACACGAATTGTTCTCTTGAAGAGTCTCTTCGTTTTCGCATACTTGTTTATGCTCTTTTTCGTGTTTGGCGGCCTTTCGGCAAGCAATCGAAAGATGAAAGGAGTGTTTTCGGCAGTTTTCGGTCAGAAAACTGGCAGACAGGAGAAGGAAAACTGGCGGATTCAAGGAACAAATCCATTGATTTTGTCTAACGATTCCAATGGATTTGTTCAACGATTCCATTGATTTCGTTCAACGATTTCAATGGATTTGTTTCGCCAAACTGCCGCTTTTGCTTTTCGCGTCCATCGTTTTCGGCGCCCCATTTCGGCAGTTTCGGCTTGGTATTACCACGCTCCTGCTTGGCGGGGTTTGCAGTCTTGCCAGGCGGGAACGGAGTATTCGCCTGCGGCGCTACACGAATGGGCATGATAATTCATATAATTCAAGTTTCGCATTCGCTCAACTTCTTGGAGTTCAGGAGTTCTCTGCAAGCAGAGCGTCCAAGGCCTCATGCCCTTGGCCGAGCGCAGGAGTTACAGG
>JAFWQE010000030.1 GCA_017509155.1 Prevotella sp. | reverse complement strand
CTTGGCCGAGCGCAGGAGTTCAGGAGTTCAGACGATAGTGCTGAAGGTTCTCTTTGCGTCAGTTTACAGGGGTTGGAAGTATTGTCTGAACTCCTGTAACTCCTGTAACTCCTGAACTCCTGTAACTTGCGAAAGTTGAGTTCGATACAAGTATCGCATGCCTGGAGAGTTTGGGAGTTTAAGAGTTTTCGCTGCTTACAGTCGCTGGAGTCTGGACAATAGTTCCTTCGGCAGGATAGAGCTCGACAAAGTATCGTCCAAACTTCCAAACTCCAAAGGCCACGTTTTTCTGGCAAAACTGCACATCTGGAAGAGAGAAAACGACAATCCTGCGCAGGTAATCTGACGGAAATGCGGAACAAGGCCAATGGAATCGTTCAACGAAATCAATGGAATTGTTGAACAATGTCAATGGGACAGATGAACAAAGTCAATGGATTTGTTGAAAAAAACTGGCAGATAAAATGCATTAAGACGCCAGAATAATTGAAGAAAACTGGCAGATTTTTTTTTCTTATTTGCCTGCGGCGCTACACGAATACACATGAATACACACGAATGAATCGTGAAAAGACTCTAAAAGGATGCCCATCTGATTTGGAGAGTTCAACCATCTCAAGCTTGAGAGACTCGAATAATTTATTACTTAACTTTCGGAAGTAGGGTGTCCAATAAGATGTACCAGTTTTTTATTTTGGGATATGTAACATAACCCCACCCCTACCCCTCCCCTGAGATGGGAGGGGAGCTGCTGCGCATTGTTTCGGCGTTAGCCACTCCCCTCCCTTTTTTAGGGGAGGGGTAGGGGTGGGGGTTTTCAAAAAAACGACACATCAAATTGGACACCCTATTTCGGAAGTTCAAGGAAAGACAAGGGTTTTAAACGGCTGTTTCCTCTGAACAGGACGAGGCCCCGCTGCAACATAATCGCAGCGGGGCCTCGTTATTGCGTGCGCGCACGTGTATATATAAAATAGGTGAACCTATTCTTCCTCCTTCGTGCGGTCGTCCACGTTGTCGCCCTCTGTGGGACTGAGCTGCTCTTCGAAGTTGGTAATGTCGTTCTTGATGAGGATATCGTACCACTGGAAGAGTTTGCGGATGTCGCTGTCGTGCACGCGGTCCTGGTCAAACGACGGAAGCACGCCGTCGGCGAAATAGTCGCGCAGCTCCTTGCTCGACGCTTTCTTGTAGTTGATGCTGACAGGCTTGCCCTCCTCCTTGTCGCGCAGTGCGGCCAGGATGGTCATCAGGGGCACGTCTTCGGCGTCTGTATACATGGCGATGTCGGCCAGCGAGGTCACCCTGTCGGTGGCGAAGGCGGGCATGCGCTTGTGGGTTGCGTCGAGAGCCTCGACGATGAGATTGGCTTTTCCTCTTGAAATGAGTTTGTAGAGGCCGGGCTTTCCGGCAATAGAAAGAATTGTCAGTTGCATTTTCTTTTTTGTTGTTATGTTATTGTTTTGAATGATTTTCCTGATTTCATCGAGCAGCCTTTCCACCTGCAGGTTGAGGTCTTCGCTGCCGTCGTTTCTTATCTCGAAGTCGCAACGTCTCAGCACCTCTTGCTGGGACATCTGCTTGTTCATCCACTCGAGTGTCTTCTCGCGGCTAATGCCGTCACGTTCCATCACCCTCTGTATGCGGACTTCCTGTGGCGCGGTCACACACACGGCGCGGTCAACATACCGGAATAGTCCGCTTTCAAAGAGGATGGCGCTCTCTACCCATTGCAAGCCTGAGCCGAGGAAGTCTTCAAACACGGCGGGATGCACAAGCCTGTTTACTGCCTGCGTGCACTCTTCCGACTGCATCATGAAGGCAGCCACAGCGGCCTTGTTGAGCTGTCCGTCGCGGTAGGTATCGGGACCTATGAGCTGCGTGAGCTGCCGGCGCAACGGCTCCGACTGCCGCATCAGTCGTTTAGCAGCGGCGTCGCAGTCGTAGACTTCTATGCCTCGCTGTCGCAGCAACTGGCACACGAAGCTCTTCCCGCTGCCAATGCCGCCGGTGATGGCTATTCGCAGTGTGGGCTCTGTCATTGCTCTTCGATGAGGTAATTTACTTCGTCGAGTTCCAGTTTCACGTTTTTCAGTCCCGACGGCTTGGCCGTGAGCGTCACCGGACACTTGTCCGACGGATGGGCCAGGATGTCGTTGTAGTCGGCCACCACGGTGAACTGTCCCGGACTGATGTTGCGTATGGCGCTGGCGCCCACGGTGTAGACCACCTTCACCTTCGACGGGAACGTGCGCAGGATCTTGCCTTCGGGCATGTTGATGGCGGTGACGGGAATCTCGCGGCTTTCCTCTGTGAGCACGTCGGGATAGAAACTCACCTTCACCTGCGCGGGCTGTATCTTCACGCCCTGAATGTGTCTGAGGTTGAGCACATGGCTGACGGTGTCGGTGAGGTTGGTGATCCGGATGCCTTCGGTGTAGACACTCTTCACGCTGTCGAGCTTGTCCCGACTGGCATAGATGGTCACGAACTCGGGCTCAAAGACGATTCTCGACAGGTAGTAGGCCTCGTCGGGTGTCACCGTTCCCCTTAGTCTGACGGGCACGCGCTTGCTGTCGCCGTGGTTATAGGAGAACTCAAAGCGCTCGGGCTTCACCGACACGATGACCGTAGACTTGAAGAGCATGGGCTTGATGAGGCGCGCCATCTCCACCTGAGTGGCCTGTCCGTGGCCGCTGCCTTTGTCGAAGGTCTTGAAAGAAAGGGCCAGCGGGCGCAACATATCTCCATAGACGTAGGGCAGGAGCATGTAGCCCTTGTCGCGCACAGTGACGCGCAAGGTGTCGCTCGCCTGACTGGTGATGACCACTTTCTGTGGCACACCGGTCAGCGTGACAGGTATCTTCAGCTCGCGTTCGCAGTCTTCGTTGAGCGCAAGAATGAGCCAGAAGGTCCCGCTCAGCAGGAGAAAGAACAGAAAAGTCAGGAATTCCTTATTGATGAATCCAAAAAGGAAATTCCTGACGATGGCGAAGAAGCCTGTGCGGTTTGCTATGCCCATGGCTGTCTGTATGGTGTTTTCTTGTTAACTGAGGCTTGCCGTTGGTTACTTGGCCTGCGTTGAAGCCATGGCGGCTGAGGTGTCGGCAAAGACGTAGCCTCTGTCTACACGGATGACAACGCCCTTGGCAATCTCCACTTCCACGACATTGGTGGCGAGGTCGATGCGCTTCACGGTGCCGTAGATGCCACCTCCGGTCACCACCTTGGCACCCTCAGAGAGCGCGTTCTGGAAGGCTCTGATTTCCTTCTGCTTCTTTTGTTGCGGGCGAATCATGAAGAACCACATGATGGCAAATATGGCCACCATCATCAGCAACATGCCCATGCCGCCGCCACCTCCTTGGGCAGCCTGTGCGGCGAGAATCATTGATGTCATGTCTTTCTATTTTTACGTTTGAATTATTTTCTAAATCATAGGCTCTGGCTCCTGCGGTTCCACGTGCTCGGCGCGCGTGAATCGCTGGCGGTGTTCCGGAACAGGCTTGAGCAGCTTACCCGTGGCCGACAGGTGGCGCGCTATGGCGTCGAGCATGCCGTTGATGTAGCCGCCGCTCTTGGGCGTACTGTAGAACTTGGCCAGGTCCACATATTCGTTGATGGTCACGTTGACAGGAATGCCGGGGAAGGTCATCATCTCGGCGATGGCTATCTGCATGATGACCACGTCCATGTAGGCCAGACGCGAGAAATCCCAGTTGCGCGAGGCCTCGCTCATGTAATGCTGGTACTGGTCGGCGTTGAGAATGGTAGCGCGGAACAGCTTGCGCGCGAACTCCTTGTCCTCCTCGTCCTTGTATTCAGGCAGCAATTCCTGGTTCTTCTTGTTCTTCGGATCGAAGCGCTTGATGGTCTTCATCACGAAGGTGTCCACCACCTCCTTGTCGTCGTTCCAGTAGAGGCTCTTCTCTTCGAGCAGGGCGTCGAGGTCCTCGTTTTCTGTGATGAGGTCCTTGTAGAGCTTGCGCCACACCTCGCGGTCGGCCTCATAGCTGTCGTCGTCGCTCTCCATGTAGTCCTTGTAGACCTGACTCTGCATGATCTGGGCGAGCAGTCGCCTCACGTATTCTATGTCATCGTCCCACGAAGCCTTCTGGGTTTCCACGAAGTCACAAAGCATGCGGTTCTCCTCAAGTTGCAAGGCAAACTTGTTGTATGCGAACTTTTCCGAAGGCGGTGCCGTGTTCTCGCGCTTGGCTTTCGCCGCTTCAGCCTCATACCGCCTGCAAGCCTCCTTGGTGACGGCTACGATGAGAAGCAACAGATAATTATAAAGGTGATATGCTTTGGACAGGCTGAAGAGCAGTTCCTTTTCTGCGCTATCCATGTTCTTGCTACCGTTTTGATAGTATGCGTAGGTTAACTGGACTATCTTGATTCTGATTAACTCTCTATTGATCATCTTTCTCTGTTTATTGATTTCAAAATCATATAATACGAATGCAAAAGTAATTAAATTCCGCATATTACGCAAGAAAAGACCGTCTTTTTCTACTTTTTTTAAGAGAAAAGTTGTGAGTGTGGCAGAAAATTGATACCTTTGCACCGCTTTTTTCGTGTGATGGTGAATTAAGCATAACATTATTCAATTATTACAACTTAATTTAGAGTAACACAACATTATGAAAGAAATCGCAGTAAAAGGCCAGAAAAGAACTGAGACTGGCAAGAAAGCTACGAAGCTGATGCGTAAAGAGGGTCTGGTGCCCTGCAACCTGTATGGACTCAAGAGGGGCGAGAACGGTCTGCCCGAGGCTGTTGCATTTGCCATTCCCGCCGCCGACCTCCGCAAGGTAATCTACACTCCCCACATCTACGTGTTGAACCTGAACATCGACGGTGCTGAGCACAAGGCCATCATCAAGGAACTGCAGTTCCATCCCGTGACCGATGCGCTGCTGCATGTAGACTTCCTGGAGATTCACGAGGACAAGCCTATCACCATTGGCATACCTGTGAAGCTGAACGGTCTGGCACAGGGTGTGCGCGACGGCGGACGTCTGGCTCTCATCGTACGTAAGGTGAACGTAACCGCCAAGTATCAGGACATTCCCGAAACACTCGATATCGACGTGACCAACCTGCTCATCGGCAAGAGCATCAAGGTGGGCGAGCTCAGCTTCCCCGGTCTGGAGATGGCCACCAGCAAGGAAGTTGTGGTCTGCACCATTAAGGCTACACGTAAGTCGAACGCTGCTGCTCAGGCTACTGAGGAGGATGCTTAAACTGATTCGCAGGCTGCTGGGAGCCGCCGGAAGGCTTTTCACAAAGACCTCCGACAGTGAACAACAGCAAACAACCAGTAAAATGGACAAATATCTGATTGTAGGCTTGGGCAACCCTGGTGCCGAATACGAGGGGACACGCCACAACACAGGATATATGGTATTGGACGCCTTCGCCAAGGCGTCCAATATTTGTTTTGAGGACAAACGCTACGGTTTCGTCGCCGAGACATCGCTGCGAGGACGCAAGCTCATCCTGCTGAAGCCCACCACCTACATGAACCTCAGCGGAAACGCCGTGCGCTACTGGCTGCAGAAAGAAAACATTGACCAGAAAAGACTGCTCATCGTGGTTGACGAACTGGCGCTCCCGCTAGGGAAGTTCAGGCTGAAGGGCAACGGAAGCAACGGCGGCCACAACGGACTTGGCCACATCCAGCAGCTCATCGGACAGCAATACGCAAGACTGCGCATCGGCATCGGAAACGAGTTCCAGCGAGGCGGACAGGTAGACTACGTGCTCGGCCGCTACACCGATGAGGAGAAGAAGACCCTGGAACCGGTCATCGACACGGCCATCGAAGTCATCAAGAGCTTCGTGCTCGCCGGCATCGACATCACCATGAACCAGTTCAACGCCAAGGGCAAATAGGAAAAGAAAGGGAAAAGACCGATGGAAGCAAGAATAGACAAATGGCTATGGGCTGCACGCATCTTCAAGACGCGGAGCATTGCCGTCGATGCCTGCAAGAACGGACGCGTCACCATCAACGGCGTGAACGTGAAACCGTCGCGACCGCTCAAGGAAGGCGAGGTGGTCAGCGTGAAGAAACCGCCCATCACCTACTCGTTCCGCGTGCTGAAATGCATTGAGCAGCGCGTGGGAGCCAAGCTGTTGCCCGAAATCTACGAGAACGTTACCGACCCGAAGCAATATGAGTTGCTGGAGATGAGCCGCATCAGCGGTTTCGTGGACAGGGCACGAGGCACCGGACGCCCCACCAAGAAAGAGCGCCGCGCACTCGACGACTTCACGGCTCCGGCACTGTTCGGCTTCGACGACCTCGACGACGACTTCGACCTCGACGACTGACCGGCATCGGATCTCCCAAGGCAATGTCTATGTCAACAAACTAAAGAACAAAGCAACATGAAACACCACATCGCCATCTTCGTGTCGGGCAGCGGAACCAACTGCGAGAACATCATCCGCTATTTCGCTGGCCATGCCGACACCGACGTCACACTTGTCGTCAGCAACAAGGCCGATGCCTATGCACTGGTGCGCGCCGAAAGACTGGGCGTTCCAACGGCCATCATGCCCAAGTCCGACTTCAACGACGAGGCAAAGCTGATGCCCTTGCTGCGCGAACACCACTGCGACTTCATCGTGCTGGCCGGATTCCTGCTCATGGTTCCCGACTTCCTGCTGCGCGCCTTTCCGCGCCGCATCGTCAACATCCACCCTTCGCTGCTGCCCAAGTACGGCGGCAAGGGCATGTGGGGGCACCATGTGCACGAGGCAGTGAAGGCTGCTGGCGAGACCGAAACCGGCATCACCGTACACTATGTTTCGGAGGTTTGCGACGGCGGAGAAATCATTGCGCAGTTCCACACGCCCCTGTCTCCCACCGACACGCCCGACGACATCGCCGCCAAGGTCCACCTTCTCGAACAGGCCCACTTCCCGGCTGTCATCGAGGAGGTCATCAGCCAGCTCTGAACGCCACGGCAAAACAGCATAAAAGAACAATCCCCAGCTTTCGAACGAAGGCTGGGGATTTCTTTTGAGGTCCGCATGACCTCGCAGTTGAAAACAAGTTAGTTGTATTTTTATATCTTATTCAAGTTTCGGTAATTGTGGGGTTCAGACCACCGAAAACTGTTTTTGTTCTTACATTCGTCCGCCGGGACGTCCGCCACCGAAGCCACCGGGACGTCCGCCGCCACCGCCACTGGGACGACCGCCACCGAAGCCACCGGGACGACCTCCGCCGAATCCGCGGCCGCCGCCAAAGCCTCTCATCTGCTCGCGTGCATCTTTTCCTCCGAAGAGGTTCAGACGATAGATGACGTGGAGCATCACATAGCTGTTGATGCTGTTGTACTCGGTGTCGCTGCGCTGCATGGCGTTGATGGTGCGCGAGTAGTTGCTCTGCTCTTTCAGAATGTCATAGAACTGGATGCTCACCGTGAGCGGCTTGCCCTTGAGGAAGCTCTGCGATACCTGTGCATTCCAGATGAGCTCATTGGTGTTCATCGTTGCGTCGTTATAGCCGCGACGGCTCTGGTTGTGAATGTCGGTGCTGAAGCTGGTGCCCCACGGTGCGAAGATGTTGATGCTACCACCGTAAGAGAACTGCCAGGTGTCGAGGTTGCTCTGGCTCTGCAACATGTTGCGGGTGTGCATGTAGTTCACCGAACCGTCGAGTCCAATCTCAAACCAGTCTTTTCTGTAGCTCACCTGCAGGCGTTCCATCACGCTTGTCGAGCGCGTCTTGTTCTTCAGCGATGCCCTTGCGCTGTTGTCGTAGAGGTAGCCCACATAGTTGTTATAGTTGAGCATGGTGAAGGTGTTCATGTTCCAAACGCCGGCCGAGTCGATGGCGGTGTTGAACATGAAGCCGAGTCCTGCATTCCAGTTGCCGTTGATGTTCTCCGGCCGCGTGGTCTTGGCACCGGTTGTCGGGTCCACGGTCACCATATTCGATATACTGTTCCGAGTGTTGCTGTAGTTGGCAAACGTCATGATGGACCGCTGGTGAGAGGTAATATAAGTATTGTAGAACAGCTGGAAGCGGTTGGTAAACGACGGCTTCAGTCCGGGATTACCCTTGGTGATGTTCATCGGGTCGCTGTCGTCGGTCACGTCGAGCAGGTCGCTCATGGAGGGCTGCGACGTGCTTCCGCGATAGTTGAGCCTCAGCTCGGTCAGGTCGTTGGGGTTATAACGGAAGTCGAGGGTCGGAGTCACGTTGAACACATTGCGCGTGGTGTCGGTGTGGAGACCCTGATAGTCCTGCACGAACTTAGAGGTCTGCGGCTGGAACATCACACCGGCGTTCAGCCTGTATTTCTCGCGAATGAGTCGGAACATGACGTTGATCTCGTGGATATAGTTCTTGTACTCCGAGAAGCGGCTCAGGTCTTTGTCCAGATAGTTGGTGTAGGCCGAGGGCAGACGGTTCAGGTAGTTGTCCCATCCACGATACTCCTGACCGATGCCTGCGAAGGGATTCGTGGCGAAGTTTGAGAAGTCGTAGGTGGAGCGGTCGCTCTTGTTGTAGCTGTAGGTGAACTGATAGCTGAACTGCAGGTACGTTCTGTCCCAGAGGGGCTCCGAATAGGTGGCCTGACCAGAGTAGCTGTAGCGCTTTGTGGGCGTCAGGTTGTAGCGGTTGGTGTAGTAGGTAGAGTCGTTGCCTGCTGCCGTCTGGTACTGATAGAGCATCACTTCGCTCGTGGTGAGGCTCTTGCTTTCAGAATCGTTGTAGTTGAAGTCGCCGCGCAAGGTCACGTTGCGTCCCCGGTTGTTGAGCTTGCGGTTCAGCTGGAGCATGCCCGATGCAGAGTTTCCGTCACTGTAGCTGATGCCGCCATTCTCGCGCTTGTTCACGCGGATACTGTCGGCCACGAGGTCGTCAACGTTCAGTGCGAGCGGGTCAGCCACGTAAAGATAGGGATCCTGATTGAAGGTTCTCGACAGGCTAGAGTTGCGTCCGTCGCTCGAGCTTAGCGACACAGTGGGGCGGAATGTGATGGTCGTCATCGAGTCGGGAGTCCATTCAATGCGCATACGTCCATTCCAGTTGTTCGAGCGAGTGAAGTTCTGAGTGACTGAATTGGTGAACTGTTTGATTATACCGCCGAACAACTCGGTCGACTGCTTGGTCCATACGTCGCCGTCGCCGTGGTTCCATCTCAAGGAGGCATCCCACTTCAGGAGGCCTGTGTCTTCATAGTTGAAGTTCAGTCCCACCATCTTCGAGGCGTTGAGTCCGTTTCTTCCGCCCCATCGACCACCGCCGCCACCGCCGGGGAAGCCGGTGTCATTGGTGTTGTTTGCACTGGTGAAGCCCATCAGGCGCCACTTGTCGTTGAAGTAGGCCATCATGGTGCGCTCGGCGTAGCGGTTCTTGGTGCCCAGGCCGGCGTCGATGTTGGCAAACATTCCCTTGTTCATGCCGGGCTTGATGCCGAAGTCGAGCACAGTCTCCTCGTTGCCGTCGTCGATGCCGGTCTCACGGGCCAGGTCGCTCTGCTGGTCGTAGGCGCGAATATTATTGATGATAGAGGTGGGCAGGTTCTTCATGGCTGTCTTCGTGTCGCCGGTCATAAACTCCTTGCCGTCCACCAGGATTTTCTTCACTTCCTTACCGTTGATGGTAATCTTTCCGTCGTCGTCGATCTGTGCACCTGGCAGTTTCTTCACCAGCTCTTCCACCACCGAGCCCTCGGGCGTGCGATAGGCGGAGGCATTATATATAAAGGTGTCCTTCTTCACCGTCACCTTTGCGGCCTGTCCCACCACGGTTGCTTCCTTCAGCATGATGGCATCGGGCACAAAGGAAATGTTGCCCAGTGCCACGTCCTTACCGTTGGCAATGGTCACATTCTTGGTCTGGGTGACGTAACCCACGCTGGTCAGCTTCACGATATACTTGCCGTCTTCGGGAGCAGACACCGAAAAATGGCCGTCCTCGTCGGTCAGCGTTCCCGTCACAAACGTGCTGTCGGGTTTCAGCAGGTGCACCGTGGCCTGCATCACCGCCTCCTTTGAGTCGCGGTCGGCCAATGTGCCCGAAATCTTTCTCTCTTGTGCGAATGTTGCCACAGACATCAACGCCAGCAGCAACAGCAAAATGGATTTTTTCATAAATACGAAATGTGTGCAATTGTTCTTTTGCTATGTTTGACGCAAGCTATGGTTTAATGTTTAATTGCCCGAGTTATTAAAGTTTGTAAAAATTACACTTTTGTGGGCGAAGAAACACAAAAAGCGCAACGGAATGACGGAATATGGATTTTTCTTCGTATTTTTGCAGGCGGAATTTTGAGAGAAGAGAAACTATGGAGCAGAGAATTGTTTTTTCAGAAAACCTTCAGGAAGAGCTTGCAAAGGCCATTGCCGAATGCGAGCACGACAAGATCTTCGTGCTTACCGACGACACGACGGCGCGCCTGTGCTGGCCTGTGGTGAGCGCCTACTGGTCATTGCGGGGCGCACGGCTCATCACCATCGCGGCGGGCGACGACCACAAGAGTCTCGACGCCGTGGCGCATGTGTGGCAGCAACTGCAGCAGGGCGGTGCCTCGCGCCACTCACTGCTCATCAACCTGGGCGGCGGCATGGTGACCGACCTGGGCGGCTTTGCCGCGTCGACCTTCAAGCGGGGCATCAACTTCATCAACATTCCCACCACCCTGCTCTCGATGGTCGACGCGAGCGTAGGCGGAAAAACTGGCTTCAACTTCGGAGGACTGAAAAACGAAATCGGTGTGTTCCAGGACTCGCGATTCGTCATTCTCGACACCGTTTTCCTGCAGACGCTCGACCACGAAAACCTCCTTTCAGGCTATGCAGAGATGCTGAAGCACTCACTCATCGCCGACGAGAAGATGTGGGCCTGCCATGTGAACTTCTGCCCATCTCTAACTGAGAACGGAGAAATTCCAACTGAGAACGGAGAACTGAGAACTGAGAGGTATGATTGGGTGCTTGCGCAGAAGCAGTGCACCAAGAGTAATCATACCTCTCAGTTCTCAGTTCTCAGTTCTCAGTTGGAACCTCTCAGTTCTCAGTTAAAACAAATGCTTCGCCAGAGCGTGATGGTGAAGGAGCGCATCGTTACCGAAGACCCGCACGAGCGCGGCCTGCGCAAGGCGCTCAACCTGGGCCATACCGTGGGACATGCCTTTGAGAGCTTCGCCATGAAAAAGGGGAAGCCCGTGCTGCATGGCTATGCCGTGGCCTACGGACTGGTGTGCGAGCTCTACCTGAGCGCCGTGAAATGCGGGTTCCCCACGCAACAGCTGCGACAGACGGTGGCCTTCATCCGCGAGAACTACGGTCAGATGGCCATCACCTGCAAGGACTATCCGGCACTACTGGAACTGATGACACACGACAAGAAGAACAGCGACGGACGCATCAACTTCACACTGCTGGGCGGCATCGGCGACATTCGCATCAACCAGAACGTCAGCGACGAAGACATCCGCGAGGCACTTGACTTCTACCGGGAAGGCTGACCCGCGGACGTGAATTGCAGGCTAACGGTCGCGCAATCGAAAAACGGCAGCGTTTTTTCTGCCGTTTTTTTGTTGTTTATCTGCCAAATAAAGTGAATTAAATTGCCGTCTTTTTGAAACAAATCCATTGACTTTGTTCAACGACTCCATTGATTTCGTTCAACAATTCCATTGGTTTTGTTGAACAATTCCATTGACTTTGTTTCTGAAGTCTGCCGCTTTAGCTTTTCCATTCCGTCATTTTCACCGCTTCATTTTGTCGCTTTAGCCTCAGAGCGAGGGCGACCCTTCCTTCTCGGATTCGTTTGTAAGGCTGTGAAATGAATGGAAACGAGGCTGTTCAATCATTCTTGCTGAAATACATTATAAGAACAATGAGCGCCAGGTACAGCAGAAGAGGTAAGACCGTCTTGGCCAGCAACTTCAGGATGGACTTCCCCATGCCCTGCTCGCGCCACAGCTTGCGGTTGAAGAAGTCTGCCAAGATGAAGATGATGCCACCTGCAAGGAGACAGCCACAGGCGACAGAGACAAAGACAATGAAGTGGTCTCCGCCTCTACTCATTAACTTGCTCACACCATAATAACCGCTTATCAGGGCAAGGGCTACGGAGAAAAAAGACAGGACAACCATCACCACACGCCAGAAAGTGCCCCACCAGCTGTAGCCAAAAAGCTGCTTATAGTCGATTAAATAGATGATAGGCGTAACGATGAAAATATAAGACATCATAAACATGGTTTCGGCACTTTGGCCATAAAGCAACAAACCGATGCTCACAAACACATAGCCAATGACCAGCAACTGGGTGCTGCAGAGCACCTGGATGAAGAAGCTCTGGGGCAGCTTGTGGTGGGGAAGGCGGGGCGCATAGCGGAATATCAGCCAGGTGGGCACAATGAGCAACGACGTCAGGGACAGCACTGCCCACTGGTCATTTTCCAAAAGCTTATCCAATCCTCCCATAAAACCCTCGCCGGTGGACGTAGAGGGTTCCTTGGTAAACACAGGATCAATCTTCGCGAGAAGATACTGCAAGAAGGTGGCTACGAGGGCTACGATGACCAGCATCTTCACTGGCGGGAAGCTAACCTGCAGATGGCCGGTGACGTATTCGCGGATGAAGTGGCCTGGTCGCCACAACAGCTGCCAGACGGAGTAAGGAAGCGAGCGCGTGCCCATGCCCCAGACGTCCATCACGCCCTGCCTGACGCTCTTCCAGGAAAAGGTTCCTGCCGTGCCTTTCTGGCCACAGGTGGGGCAGAAATTGCCCACGAAGGTTTCGCCGCAACAACGACACACGTGCTCTTCGCTGCTGCGGTGAAACTCCGAGGCATGCTCTTGCCAGTGGCGGAAACGGCTCAGCCAGCCGCGACATTTTCCTGTTTCTTCCATATTGGCTGCAAAAGTACGCATTTTCTTTGGATAATGCATAGTTTTTCTTACATTTCTTATCATCGTAAAGGAAAAAACACTACCTTTGCAAACAGATTATAATAAAACTAATAATATATATGAAGAATCGTTTTGTTCTAAGGCTGTCGCTGTCGGCACTTGCGCTGATACTGATGCCGCAGCTATGGGCACAGACGCCCAAAGCGCTTGAAGTTAGGGAGTTACAGTTGAGCAACGGCATGAAAGTGTGGCTCAACGAAGACCACTCACAGCCAAAGGTGTTCGGCGCCGTTGTCGTACAGGCGGGCGCCAAGGACTGCCCCAACACGGGCATCGCGCACTATTTCGAGCACATAATGTTCAAGGGCACCGAGGAAATCGGCACCGTGGACTATGAAAAGGAGAAGCCCTGGCTCGACAGCATATCGGCTGCCTACGACCGACTGGCCGCAACCACCGACGTGAAGCAGCGCGAAATCATCCAGAAAGACATCAACAGGCTGAGCCAGAAGGCCAGCGAATATGCCATTCCTAACGAGTTCAACAGCCTCATTTCGCGCTACGGAGGCAGCGAGCTCAACGCTGGCACGTCGTTCGACTTCACGTTCTACCACAACATGTTTACACCGCAGTTCATGGAACAGTGGTGCCAGCTGAACAGCGACCGACTGATCAACCCTGTGTTCCGCATGTTCCAGGGCGAGCTGGAAACGGTCTACGAGGAGAAGAACATGGGGTCTGACCAGATGTCGAACGCCATGCGCGAGACCATCTTCAAGGAACTGTTCGGAACGCAACCATACGCCTATCCCGTCATCGGCAGCACGGAGAACCTGAAAAACCCGAAGCTCTCGGAGATGAAGAAGTTCTACGAGCAGTACTATGTGGGCTGCAACATGGGGCTGGTGTTGAGCGGCGACTTCGACTCGGAGACCATCATGCCGCTGCTGGAGCGCACGTTCGGACGCATTCCGCGAGGCACCATGCCCAGCCATCCGAAGTCGCCACTGCCCGACATCACACAGGAGCGCACCGTGGAGCTGAAGATTCCCCTGCCGCTGGTTTCAATGGAGGCCCTTGTCTTCAAGGCACCCACCGACTATGAGCGCGATGCCAACGCGCTGAAGATAGCCACCAACCTCCTCTCGAACGGCAATGCCGGCATGCTAGACTCGCTGATAACCGAAGGTCACTTGATGGCTGCTGCCATCACGCCGGTTGCCTTGAACGATGCAGGCGTCGTCATGATGATCCTCATTCCTAACCTTCTGGCCAAGACAGAAAAGGCTGAACAGAACTGCTTCCGCCAGTTCAAGCGCATCTACGAGGGCGATTTCGACGAGAAACAGGTTGAGGTGCAGAAGCGGAGTCTGCGCAATGAGGCGCTCAGCGAGCTGGAAACCATCGACGATCGCGGCCTGCAGATGGTGATGGTTATGTCGTCTGGCCACAAATGGCAGGAATATATGGACAAGCTGGACGCCATTGACAAGGTGACAAAGGCCGACGTGATGGCTGCTGCCAAGCGATATCTGGACGCACCATTCGTCAGGTTCAAGAAGAAATATGGCACACCCGAGAAGGACAAGGTGTCGCAGCCGGGCTATACACCTGTAAAACCCAAGAACACAGGCATGGAGTCGGCCTACGCAAAAAGAATGACACAGATGCCCGTGGGCGACAAGGAACTGCGCCTCGTTGACTTCGAAAAGGATGCCACCACGACACCATTGGGCGGACAGGCCACCCTCTACACCACGAAAAACCCGGTGAACGACCTGTTCAGACTGGCAATCGTCTATAACCGCGGCGCTCAGGCTGACCCGAAAATCCCGGTGGTAGAAGCCATGCTCAACAACGCCGGCACCGACTCGCTCTCACGCCAGCGAATCGGAACAGCGCTGGAAAACTACGGCGCTGACCTCACTTTCAGCAGCGACGAAAACAGCTTCATGATAGAAGTAACGGGAATCGACAAGTACTTCGAGCCCACTATGCAGCTGGTAGGCCACTTCCTCAACAACGTGAAAGCAGACGAAAAGACCCTCTCAAAGGTGAAAGACGCAGCCAAGGCTGAGGAAAAGAGTCTCACGGAAGAGAACACCGACGTCATGCTGGCACTCATGCAGAAGATGATATATGGCGACCAGTCGCGCTTCCTTCACCGAATGACGTACAAGGAAGTGAAGAAGATGACGGGCGAAGAAATGATCAGCGCCTTCAACGACGTGCTGCGCTGCCACAGCCGTTTGTCCTACAGCGGCACGCTCGACGCCAGCAAGGTGGCCAGCGTCATCAAGGCCAACCTGCCCATCAGCCGCAGTCAGGCACCTTATGTTGACTACGGAACAGACCCCATCGGTTACAATGAGCCGATCATCTATGTCTTCGACATGCCCAAGGCCCGCCAGACGCTTGTGACAACCTACGACCAAATCAAGCCGCAGACCACACTGAAGCAACGCATGGAGAGCAGAATCTTCAACCAGTATTTCGGTGCAGGCGTCATGTCGTCGGTACTTTTCCAGGAAGTTCGTGAGTTCCGCTCGCTGGCATACAGCTCCAGCTCGCGCCTGCGTTCGCGTTCTCTCATAACCCATCCGAACGCTCCGCTGAGCTTCATTACCGCAACAGGCACGCAAGGCGACAAGGCCATGAAGTGCATCGCACTGATTGACTCGCTCTTCACTGACATGCCCATCGTGGAGAAGAACTTCCAGACCTGCCGCCAAGGGTACATCAACGAGATGTATACTGAATTCCCGTCGTTCCGTTCCATGGGCTCTTACATCGGCATCTCACGGATTAACGGCTACACAAACGACCCCCAGACGGGCGTGGCTCCTGTAGTTCAGAGCGTCACAATGGACGATATGCGCCGCTTCTACGAGACAAACATCAAGAACAACCGCAACCACCGCGTCTACGGCATTGTGGGCAACAAGAAGAAACTCGACCTGAAGGAGCTGCAGAAATACGGCCGCGTGGTCTTCGTGAAAGAGAAAGACCTGTTCAGGAAGTAAGATCTGCCGGCCACCATCTGCTCACGTTGCCGTGAGAAGATGAACGGCCTGGCGCATCAGAAACAAGCAGCCGACAACACAAGGAAGGGCCGCCGCTGAGCAAAGTATCAGCGACGGCCCTTCTTCGTGGGCATTTCTTCCGGCCTGCAACTGTGCCTTAGCCGTCCTCCGTCAGTTTTGACAAGCCCGCGAGGCGATTCTTTGAGCCTCTGCCCGCGCCGGTTTGCCGGTTTCGGTCTGAGGAAGCCGTGCGACATGAACATAATGGCGGGGAGCCCAGTGTGGCGGTAGCACCCGGTGACAGAGCTGGCGAAGCTCGTCGTCGACACTTCCCTCGGTGAGCAGCACCATGGCCTCGCCCAGGCGTTTGTCGCGACATTTCGTGATGAGGAAAGCATCGCGGAGATGGGGACGCAGCAAACGCTCCGCCTCTTCTATCTGGATTTTCAGGCCACCGGTGCAGACGACATTGTCGCGACGGCCCAGAATGCGGAACATCTTCTGCTGCGTGTGCGGCTTCAAAGTGAGCTCTGCCAGGTCGTTGGTCACCAGTCTCTCTGCGCACACCTGCGGCGCTTCGATGACCAGACAACCGTCAGGACTGAGCGAAACGTCCACGCCCTCGAACGGTGTGTACCACTCGCTGGCGCCAGACCCGCTGAGCCGGCGCAGGGCAATGTGCGAAAGCGTCTCGGTCATGCCGTAGGTGCTCCACACGGCATTGGGGAAACCACGCAGTTCGGCTGCCAGCTGGTCGTCGATGGCGCCGCCGCCGATGATGAGGTTTCCGATGGCCCTGAGCCGCTCGCGCTCTGTTTCCACCTGCAAAGAGTTCCACACCTGGAGCGGCACCATGGCGGCAAAGTCGACCTTTGTCTGGACATTCGCCAGCGGATGACTGCTGGGCTCGACGCTGAGAAGCCGCAGACCGCGCACCAGCGAGCGCACCACCATCATCTTGCCTGCGATGTAGTCGAGCGGCATGCACAGCAGCGCCGTATCGCCCTCATGCAGTCCGAGGAAGTCGCAGGTGATGCGCGCCGACGCCTCCATGCGCCGTTTCTCCACCCATAGCGGCTTGGGCGCACCCGTGGAACCGCTGGTATGGACGAGGATGCGCTCCCCGCCATCGTTCCATTCTCTGAGAAATTGCTGCAGTGTCATCATGTTGAAAGGCTTTTTACCGATTGTCTTCCGCTTGCCCTACATATTATATGTGTGAACAGAGGCGCCCTGCGCGGAAGGCAGATAGTTGATGCCCCACCAGCACATCTGGAGCAGGACGAAGGCGAGGACAAGAATCCAGAGAGACGGACGCACAGCGCGAGGGCGGGCGGTGCGCAGGTGGATGTAGACGAGATAGGCGAACCAGGTGATGGCGGCCCACGTCTCCTTCGGGTCCCACGACCAGTAGTGGCCCCAAGCCTCCTTGGCCCAGAGGGCGCCGAAAAGCATGCCCAGCGTCATGAAGCAGTAGCCCACGCTGATCAGATTGTCGGTGATGTCGAGCGCCTCGGCCCCTGAATCGGCGGTGACAACGGCTGTCGCGCCCTTTCGTCCTGTACGATTGGCGAAGAAAAGCTGGTAGACGGCCATGACCGTTGCGGCGCCAAACAGGGCGTAGGCAAACATATAGACGATGACATGGGGGGCGAACCACGGGCTCTGCAGTGCCGGCATGAGCGTCTTGTTGTGGATTTCGGGCTTGAACAGATTCACACAGATGAACACCACGGCCAGCAAGGTGCTGAACGACAGAATCCACTTGTAGCGCCAGCGACTGTAGACAATGATGCCGGCCAAGGGCAGGAAGAACGAGTACCACAGGCGGGTCTCGCCCATCGTGCGCAACGGCGGACGCTCCAGACTCATCCACATGGCGACGATGAAGGCAAAGAACAGCAGGAGGCCAACCACCGTGAAGGTGAAGGCCAGACGCGACTTGCTGCGCCACGAGGCCCAGGCGCCGATGGCCCAGCAGAGCACCGACGGGGCGGCGAAATAGATGAATTGGTTCCAGTTCATGACATCTGATTAGGCGTTATCGGTTTTTCCTGCCCTGCTGCTTCGTCGGCAGCGGCAGGCGACAGCGGTGCATCGCCAGCGCGGCGAGGCCGCACCAGGAACATGCAGACGGCACCGAGCAGCATCATGATGATGCCCGTATAGACGAAAGGAAGCCACGGATCGCGCACCAGTTCGAGCACGCTGATCTCGCTCCACCGCCCCATTGCCGTGTCATAGTTGAGCTGATAGATCTTCCATCCGTCCACGCTGGAGGGCTTGTTCACAAGGATATCGGTGCGGATGTGCTGGCCGCTCTCGGTGAGAATGTCCACCTGCGAGACGTAGCGCTGCGGTTCGCGCGGCAGCATGGCCACGCTCAGCTGGTCGTCGATCTGAAGCATCTGGGCGGGAAACATGTAGCTGCCGCAGGTAATCCATCCACTCGCCTTCGTGTAGCGTCGTTTCACCAGTTCCCTGGGGTGCCACTCCACATCGACTCGCACCGCACTGACGGCGCCCGAAGCGTTCCATTCTTCGTAATGAATGCTGTCGGCCTGCATGACGGGCGTGGCGCAGTCGAGATTCTGATGCAGCGTGACCAGCCAGTTGCCCAGCTGCCCAGTGGTGAACGCGCTGTCGAGAAGCAGGGTCTCTGCCTGCTTTCCGCCCATGGGACGACCCGTGTTGTTGTCCACCATCACCAGCTTCGGCGGATAATCGTCGATGCGGAAATCCTCGAGCTTGATGGCGATGGGCAGCTCGTGCATACGCCCTTCATCGTCGACAGCCCGCCATTCGGGTCCCTCGGAACTGATGGTCATCTTCAGCCGTTGCATGTCTGCATTGCCCAGCGTTGCCGTCGTCATGGTGATGAACAGTCCCAGGTGATTGAGCAAAAACGGTATGTCACGCCGCGGCGACGACTTTTCCAAAAATTGCAATAATCCTGTCAGTCGCTTTAGCGTGACGATACCGAGAATGAAAGCTATCCACACATAGACCAGCACAAAGGGCCAGAAGGACAGCATGTGAGTGAGTCCGAGCAGGTCGGTGGCCGGTTGCGCAGAAGGAACCTGTCGCGTGAGTCCCATCACGGCCGTAAGCCCCACGGCGTAGCACAGCGCGGGAATGGCCGAAAGACTGGAACCGAGGTAGCGGAAGGCATAGACCTTGGCGCGCAGAAAAAAGGCAACGGCCACCAAAAGGAGGAAGACAACCAGCACGAGGATGTTGAAAGGAAACGCGAAGACGTCCCAGTTGACGGGACCGAAAGTGAACTGCAGCAGCAGGCCCGTTGCCACAAGTACGGCACCGATGAGGAAGCCTTCGGCCAGTTTCCATGGTTGATTCCACATAGTGATTCGTAAAAGCTGATTGCAATGAAAGATGTGCCAAAAGTACAAAAAAGTTTTTACAACACGCACATTTTGCTCACTTTTTATTCTATTTTCGCAATTATAGGCATTCTCATGTGCGGTAACGACATGCCAAGAAACTGATTATCCCCTGACGAAAACGCCAAAAACACACGGCGAAACTGACGCATTGGAAAGGCAAAAGCGACAGTTGGGCGAAACAAATCCATTGGAATCGTTGAACAAATCCATTGGAATCGTCGAACAAATCCATTGAAATCGTTGAACAAAATCAATGGAATTGTTGAACAATACCAATGGATTTGTTCCCGGAAAACGCCAGATTGATGGGCCGAGACTGTCGTTTTTCCTTCAAGAAACTGGCAGATTTGGTGTCAAAGCAGGAAGAACAGCGACACGCCGATGCACGAAACGACGGCGCCAACTACGCTTCTCACGTTGATAGGCTGGCCAAACAGCCAGCGCGAAGGCAGCAGAATGATGATGGGCGTCAGGGCCATCAGCGTGCTGGCTATGCCGGCGGCGGTGTACTGAACGGCCATCAGCGAGAAGCCGACGCCGATGAACGGACCCGAGAGCACGGCCAGAAGCATGGCCAGAAGTCCACGGTGGTCGCTCAGGCTGCGGCGCATCCCGCCGGTCTCACCACGCATCAGGAGCCACGCCGTGAAGCAGACGAGGCCGGCCACGCAGCGGATGAGGTTGGCACCGAAAGGAAGATAGGACTCCACCTGTGGCAGTTCGGCGGCGGGAACACCCGAGGTGTAGTAGTCGAGGCCGACCTTGCTGAGCACCAAACCGAGGCCCTGGCCCAGCGCTGCGCCCAGTCCGAAGAGCACACCTTTGCGCGGCAGCGACAGATGATGGGCAAACAGGGCGGCGGAGCGCTTCGTGTGCGTCGCGTCGTCGCCGCTGTCGAACACCGAGATGGCGATGCCCGCCAGCGTCACAATGATGGCCACGATGCTCGAAAGGCCCAGCGTCTGGTGGAGCAGCACGTAGGCGAAGAAGGCCGAGAAGGCTGGCGCCAGCGTCATGAAGAGCTGGCCCATGCGCGAGCCGATGGTGAGATAGCTGTTGAAAAGACACCAGTCGCCGAAGAAATAGCCCACCACGCCCGATGCCAGCAACCACGTCCAGGCCTGCCATCCGGCGTGAACGGGCAGCGCGTGGCCAGTGGTTACCCACATCAAGACGACGGAAAAGAGCAGCGCCAGGGCCATGCGCCACACGTTCATCACGAAGACGCCCAGATGGCGACTGCCCACCTCGCTGGCCAAGGCGGCCACCGTCCACGAGCAGGCCACGCCCAAAGAAATGATTTCTCCAAGATATTGCATGGTGAAAAAGCGTTGTTGCGGTCAAAGAAAAAGGCAGGTTCCGTCCACGGCAATGGCCCCGAGGGGCTGCAAGGGGATGGAATCTGCCTTGATGATAATACAACAGGCGGCCGCGAAGGCTACTTGCCCTTCCGTTGGGCCTGACGACGCATGATGGCCGTCACACGGTTGACGTGCACCTGTGTTCCTCTTACACTGTAGCCTGGCCCGCCCGCCCAGATGCGGATGGCCTTGATAAAGTCGTGCTCAGGATTGAACTTCGACATCATGATGATGAACATCTCCTTCGACTTTTCGGCGCTGCGGCGGTCGTTGAGCGTGTAACGCAGGCTGCTGCCGCGACTGGCCAGGATCTGGTTCACACCTTTCACGAGCACCGGGGCTATCTGCAAGACGCCCACGTACTGCCCGTTCACTACATTGGGGTTGCCTTTGCTCTCGTGCTCGATCAGGGCATCCATCACGGGGCTCCAGTCGAAATCATCGCAACCCGGCAGCTGCTTCTGTGCCTTGGCTTGTCCTAAAAAGAGAAAACAGGCGAAAGCTACGCAGCAAAACATTCTTGAAATACGTAACATACCACTTTGAAAATTGTTTCGCCTGCAAAGGTACGAAAAAAGATTGGGAATAGGACAGAAGAAACACATTTTAAAACCTTCGAATGCTTTTTCACATTCTGACCTGGCCTTCTCCACTAGTCGGCCCGCACAGACTTGCGGCACATTTTTCGGATATATATTTTGCTGGTTCGGGAATAATGATTAACTTTGCAGGCAAAACCCGAAGGAGAATAGAATTATGACGACATTTGCACTGAACAATCTTTGGACGTACATCAAGGGACTCTCGCTGAAACGCTCCGACCGCGAATGGCTTGCCAATAAGCTACTTGAGCCGTCTGAAAAGGAATTGGAGACGAAGCGCCAGCAAGAATTCGTGAAAGAGTCACTCTATCGTGCTCTCGACGAGGTGGAAGCAGCTAAGCGCGAAGGGCGCAAACTGATGACACTCGACGAGTTTATTGAGGAACTGAAAGCGGAAGAGACAAAATGAATGTTAGCATCACACTTGAAGAAGAGTTCAAGCGACAGGCAAAACACTTGATAAAAAAGTACCGTTCATTCAGAGAAGACCTAGTTGTTCTACAGGATAGTCTGATAGCTAATCCATTTCAAGGTATCAGTCTGGGTGGAGGCGTGCGAAAGGTGCGCATGGCCATTGCATCGAAGGGAAAGGGGAAGAGCGGCAGCGCCCGCGTGCTGACACTCGTTGTGATGGTGAGCGAAGATGCAGATGTCACATTGCTGACCATCTATGACAAAAGTGAAATAGGCAATGTTTCTGACGAGTACATTAAATGGCTCGTGGAGCAGCACGGCAAGACCACCTATTAAACACACTCAATAGTACATACGCTTATTTGAACAAAAGATTAAAACATGAATATTTTAGAACTCAGCGAACAAGAAATAGGCAGACGCGAAAGTCTGCAACAGCTGCGCCAGATGGGCATCGACCCGTATCCCGCAGCTGAGTTTCCAACCAATGCCTTCAGCACCGACATCCGCCAGAAAGTGGACAACGGCGAATGGAAGATAGACAGCGGCGAGGGTGAAGAGGCCATTGCCGAAGACCAGCTGCCGCAGGTGTGCATAGCCGGACGAATGATGAGCCGGCGCGTCATGGGCAAGGCGTCGTTTGCTGAACTGCAGGACTCGAAGGGCCGCATACAGGTCTACATCACGCGAGACGACCTGAACGTCGACGGACAGGGCTCCGAAGGGGCCATGGAAGGAGCGACTTTCTACAACACCGTCTTCAAGAAACTGCTCGACATCGGCGACTTCATCGGCGTGAAGGGGTACGTTTTCCGCACACAGACGGGCGAGATTTCAGTGCACGCCAAGCAACTGACGCTGCTCTCGAAGGCACTCAAGCCGCTGCCCATCGTGAAATACAAGGACGGCGTGGCCTATGATAAGTTCGACGATCCGGAACTGCGCTACCGCCAACGCTACGTTGACCTGGTGGTAAACGAGGGCGTGAAGGACACGTTCCTGCAGCGTGCCACTGTGCTGCGCACCATGCGCCGCGTCCTTGACGAGGCCGGTTACACCGAGGTGGAGACGCCGACGCTCCAGATGATTGCCGGAGGCGCATCGGCACGTCCGTTCATCACCCACTTCAATGCGCTCGACCAGGACATGTATATGCGCATCGCCACCGAGCTTTATCTGAAACGGCTCATCGTCGGAGGGTTCGAAGGCGTCTACGAGATTGGCAAGAACTTCCGCAACGAAGGCATGGACCGCAACCACAATCCGGAGTTCACGTGCATGGAACTCTACGTGCAGTATAAGGACTACAACTGGATGATGTCGTTCACAGAGCAGCTTTTGGAGACCATTTGCGTCGCCGTGAACGGCAAGCCTGAGCGCGAAATCGACGGCAACATCATCAGTTTCAAGGCGCCTTACCGCCGTCTGCCTATCCTCGATGCCATCAAGGAGAAGACCGGTTTCGACTGCGACGGAAAGAGCGAGGACGAGATTCGCCAGTTCTGCCTGTCGAAAGGCATGGACGTAGACGAGACCATGGGCAAGGGAAAGCTCATAGATGAGCTCTTCGGAGAGTTCTGCGAGGGCACGTTTATTCAGCCTACATTCATCACAGACTACCCTGTCGAGATGTCGCCGCTGACGAAGATGCACCGCTCGAAGCCGGGACTGACCGAGCGTTTCGAGCTGATGGTGAACGGCAAAGAGCTGGCCAACGCCTACTCAGAGCTCAACGACCCGATTGATCAGGAGGAACGTTTCGTGGAGCAGATGCGACTTGCCGACAAGGGCGACGACGAGGCGATGATCATCGATCAGGACTTCCTGCGCGCCTTGCAGTACGGAATGCCGCCCACCAGTGGCATTGGCATCGGCATAGACCGCTTGGTCATGCTCATGACAGGCAAGACTTTCATTCAGGAAGTGCTCTTCTTCCCGCAGATGAAACCTGAGAAGAAGGTGCCCCAGAGCTCCATTCAGGAGTGGGAAGCCATCGGCGTTGCCGAGGACTGGGTGTACGTGTTGCGCAAGGCCGGCTTCAACCTCATACAGAACATCCGCGACGAAAAGGCACAGGGACTGCAGCAGAAGATTGGCGAAATCAACAAGAAGTTCAAGCTGAACCTGCAGAAACCCAGCGTCGACGAGGTGCAGCAGTGGATTGACAAGGCCGCAGCCATGTAGGCAAAACGGTGCTAAGAGGTAAGGCATGTACAATTGCGGAAACATAGCCATTATAGGTGGCGGTAGCTGGGCTACAGCAATTGCCAAGATTGTGGTGGGACATACCCACCACATCGGGTGGTATATGCGCCGCGACGACCGCATCGACGACTTCCGCAGACTGGGCCATAATCCGGCCTACCTGACGAGCGTGCGGTTCGACATCGACGAGATTGACTTCTCAAGCGACATCAACCGCATCGTGCAGGCATACGACACGCTGGTCTTCGTCACCCCTTCGCCCTACCTGAAAAACCATCTGAAGAAGCTCAAGACGCGCATCAAGGACAAGTTCGTCATCACAGCCATCAAGGGTATTGTGCCCGACGAGAACCTTGTGTGCTCCGAATATTTCCACCAGGTCTACGATGTTCCCTACGACAACCTGGCCTGCATCGGCGGCCCTTCTCACGCCGAGGAGGTGGCACTGGAGCGCCTTTCCTACCTGACCATAGGCTGCAGCGACCGCGAAAAAGCCCAGGCCTTCGCCGACCTCATCGCTTCTGACTTCATCAAGACGAAGACCTCGACCGACGTCATCGGCATCGAGTACTCGTCGGTGCTGAAGAATGTCTACGCCATTGCCGCAGGCATCTGCAGCGGACTTAAGTACGGCGACAACTTCCAGAGCGTGCTTATGTCGAACGCCGTGCAGGAAATGAACAGGTTCCTCAACACCGTCCATCCCATCGAGCGCAACATCAACGACTCGGTTTACATGGGCGACCTGCTGGTGACCGGCTATTCCAACTTCTCTAGAAACCGGACCTTCGGCACCATGATTGGCAAGGGCTACTCGGTAAAGTCGGCCCAGATAGAGATGGAAATGATTGCCGAGGGATTCTTCGGCACCAAGTGCATGAAGGAAATCAACCGCCACATGCACGTCAACATGCCCATTCTCGATGCGGTCTACAACATTTTGTACGAGCGCATCAGCCCTCAGATAGAAATCAAGCTGCTCACCGACTCCTTCCGCTAAGCCACTTCATCGACATGAAACCGCACTACTCCATCTTCGTCTTCTGTCTTTTCCTTGCCTCTGCCGTGCTTTGCAGCATGGGCAGCTACAAGAATGCAGAGCAGCGCATTGTCAGCGACATGAGCCAGGCCCTGCAGCAGACGCTCAGCGCGAAGACAGACCAGTGGATCACGCCCGACACCATTCGCGACTATCGCAGCCACCTGCGCATCGCGGCCCTGCGGTCGCACTCGTTCGTGGGCTACGACATGCCGTTCGGCGGACTGCGCAGTCAAGCCATCAAGCACCGTTCGGGCAACACCGAGACCACCTTCCGCAGCTATGCCTCGTGTTCGCCGCTCATGGTGCTGTCGGTGTCCGACCATCGCCTTCCCGCCGTGCTCTGGCTGCTCACCTTGCTCTGGGGAGCCCTCGCCGTGCACCGTCTGCGCCGCCGGAATGTCCTCATGCCCGAACTGCCTCACGTGGGAACCCTCAGCTATGATGCACAGCGCGACCTGTTTCTCGACGCTCAGCGCCAGCCCATCCACCTCACTCCCATGCAGAGCCAGCTGTTGCAGCTCTTCTTCAGCGCCGACGACCACCGCCTCAGCAAACAGGTCATCTGCGACGCACTGTGGCCCAAAAAGCCCGATGCCAGCGAAACGCTCTACACGCTGGTGCGCCGTCTGAAGCCCATCGTGGAGCAAAACAGCGACCTGCACATCGTTTCCGACCGAGGAAAAGCCTACGAGCTAACATCCAGACTATCAGACTGATAGCGCATTGTCTGCCAATTGTCAGACAAATGTCAGTCTTTTTTTTCGCCTCCCTGCGCCCTTTGCCATACCTTTGCTTGCAAATCAGTAAGCAAAGATGAAACACTTCCATCGCATCGACACCCTTCTCGGCTGGCTCGCCTTCGCCATTGCCGCCACCGTCTATGGACTCACCATCGAGCCGACGGCCTCATTCTGGGACTGCCCGGAGTTCATTCTCGCGGGCTACAAGCTGGAGACAGGCCACCCGCCCGGAGCTCCTTTCTTCATGCTGGCGGCCAACCTGTTCACGCAAATAGGCGGCAGTGCGTCGCGCGCCGCCATGATGGTGAACCTGCTCAGCGCCCTCCTCTCGGCCCTTACCATCCTTTTTCTCTTCTGGACCATCAGCCATCTGGTGCGCCTCATTGTCACCGACGGCGACCGCTGGGCGCTGCCCTCGCCGACCCAGACCGTCTCCATCGAGGGCGCAGCCTTCACGGGAGCTCTGGTCTACACGTTCAGCGACACCTTCTGGTTCTCGGCTGTCGAGGGCGAGGTCTACGCCTTTTCGTCGGCTTTCACGGCGGCGGTGTTCTGGCTCATCCTCAAATGGGACGACCACGCCGACCAGCCGCAGAGCGACCGATGGCTCGTTCTCATCGCCTACCTCATGGGACTGAGCATCGGCGTCCACCTGCTCAACCTGCTCTGTCTGCCGGCCATCGTCCTGGTGTTCTGCTTCCGCCGCTTCCCGGCCATGCGCCTGTGGGGAGCCGTGGCGGCGGTGCTGGCGTCGTTTGTCCTCATCGCCGCCATCCTGTTTGTCATCATTCCGGGCGTCACCACGGTGGGCGGATGGTTCGAGCTCCTTTTTGTCAACCACCTGGGCATGCCTTTCAACAGCGGCCTTCTCGCGTACCTTATTATATTGTTCCCCACACTCATCCTCGCCATCGCGTGGTCTCAGCGCCGACAGCTGCGGGTGGTCAACACGTCGCTCCTCGCCTTCCTCATGCTCCTTCTGGGCTATGGCAGCTACGCGGTGACGTTTGTGCGGGCCTCGGCCAACCCGCCTATGAACCAGAACGCGCCGAAAGACGTGTTCGCACTGGGGCGATACCTGGCGCGCGACCAGTATGAACACGGCCCGCTTCTCTATGGTCAGGCCTACAGTTCGCAGCCCAGCCTGCGCATAGACGGCAACTACTGCGTGCCGGAAACCAAGCAGGGCAAGACCATCTACCAGCAGAAGCCGAAGCAGCAGCCATCGGAGCGCGATCAGTACATCGTGACAGGCCACCACTTCGAGCATGTCTACGCACAGCAGATGTGGTTCCCGCGCATGTGGAACCCACGCTATGCCGATGCCTATCAGGCGTGGGCGGGAAGCAGCGGCGGCAATGTGGTGTGGTACGACCGATGCGGCGAGATGGTGCCCGTGACGATGCCCACGCAGTGGGACAACCTGCGGTTCTTCCTCAACTACCAGTGCGGCTTCATGTACTGGCGCTATTTCCTCTGGAACTTTGCCGGACGGCAGAACGACTTGCAGGGACACGGCGAGCCTGAACACGGCAACTGGCTGTCGGGGTTCGCCTTCATCGACAACTGGCGACTGGGCGACCAGCGCCTGCTGCCGGCAAGCATGAAGGCCAACCGCGGCCACAATGTCTACTACTGCCTGCCGCTTCTGCTCGGACTGTTGGGCATCTGCTGGCAGACGGGCAGCCGCCGACGCGAAGCGCACCGACAGTTCTGGGTGGTGACAATGCTCTTCCTCATGACGGGCCTCGCCATTGTGGTCTACATCAATCAGACGCCCATGCAGCCGCGCGAGCGCGACTATGCCTACGCCGGTTCGTTCTACGCCTTCGCCATCTGGTGCGGCATGGGCGCGGCTGCCGTCTCGCTCGCCGCCGCCCGCATGGCCGCTACCTTGCGCGCATCCCATGTCTGCCCCAAGCTATGCGTAGGCAGCGGCACCGCCGCTGCCCTCTTCTCATCCTTCGCCGCCGCCATCTCCCTCCTCGTCCCTGTGCAGATGGCGACGCAGAACTGGGACGACCACGACCGCTCAGGCCGATATATCTGCCGCGACGCGGGCCACAACTACCTGGCGTCGCTGCCCGAAGACGGGGCGCCCATCATCCTGACCAATGGCGACAACGACACGTTCCCGCTGTGGTATGTGCAGGAGGTGGAGGGCGAACGCCGCGACGCCCGCGTGTGCAACCTGCAGTATCTGCAGACCGACTGGTACATCGACCAGCTGCGGCGCCCTGCCTACGACTCGCCGCCCTTGCCCATCGACTGGCAGCCGGCAGACTACATCACGGGCCAGAACGATGTCTACGACCTCAGCGACCTGCACACCGACACGCTCCACCTCTCCGACCGATGGGACGTTCCACTCAGGGGACGACGCACGCTCTACAAGAACGAGCTGGCCTTGCTCGAACTGTTGCGCCATAGCGACGACCGGCCGGTCTACGTTGCCACGTCGGTAGGTGCCGAGGACTATCTGAACCTCGACGACCACATCGTCATCGAGGGACTGGCGGCCCGCTTCACGCCCGACAGCCAGGCCACGGCAGGAGAGGCCGGGAAGACCGCCCCGCCACGCCTATCTACCGAACGGACCTTCCACAACCTGATGACGCGCTTCCGCTTCACGGGCATCGCCGACCCGCACGTCTACCACGACGAGACCGCCCGAAACATGGCTTACCGCTACCGACGCCTGTTTGCACAGCTGGCGCTCGCCCTCATCAGCGAGCAGAAGGCGACACAGGCGCGCCAGGTGCTGGCACGATGCGACGAGGTGCTGCCGCAGGAATGCCTGCCCGCCGACTATCTTCTGGGCTCCGACCTCGACATCGCCCGCGCCTACGTCTGCCTCGGCATGGGCAGCAAGGCGCACGAGCGCTTCGAGGCACTGGCCACATCGACCGTACAGCTCATACGCTACTACCTCTCGCTGTCGCCGTCGCTCTTCGCCACCTGCCACACATCGTGCCTCCGACAGCTCTACATGTTGCGAAACATTGCGCAGGAAGCATCGGCCGCAGGCGACGCCCTGGCCGACCAGTTGTGGCAGATGACCGACAGCCTATACACCAGTTTCGAACAGCAAGGAGGCCAAATTGACGCGGCAAAACCGTAGGTTTCTCGAAACGAATCCATTGAAATTGTTCAACGATTCCATTGGTTTTGTTCAACAATTTCAATGGAATCGTTGAACGAAATCAATGGAATCGTTCCGCCATTTCACCAATTTAGCCGCCCAAAACCGCCAATTCTGCTCATGAAAACCGCCAGTTTCGCAGCTGAATAATGGACAGAAATTATTATAATTATCATAATTTCTCTTTCTCTAAGCCGCTCTCTTGCAACAGCATTTTTATCTATGGAGTTGCAGGAGGTCAGGAGTTACAGGAGTTACAGACGTTAGTTTTATCAGCCAGAACTAATGTCCAAACTCCTATACTCCCAAACTCCTACACTCCCAGATCAACTTCCGAAAGAGAAATTATAATAATTATAATTCTCTTTCTCTAAGCCGCTCTCTTGCAGCAACATTTTTATCTAAGGAGTTGCAGGAGTTCAGTAGTTGCAGAAGTTACAGACGTTAGTTTTATCAGCCAGAACTAATGTCCAAACTCCTATACTCCCAAACTCCTATACTCCCAGATCAACTTCCGAAAGAGAAATTATCATAATTCTCTTTCTCTAAGCCAGTCTCTTGCAACAGCATTTTTATCTAAGGAGTTGCAGGAGTTCAGGAGTTACAGGAGTTACAGACGTTAGTTTTATCAGCCAGAACTAATGTCCAAACTCCTACACTCCCAAACTCCTACACTCCCAGATCAACTTCCGAAAGAGATATTATAATAATTATAATAATTTCTGTCCATTCTTTGTAGTCTGCCCATTCATGTCTGGGTCCGCGAAAATTGTTAAACAGTGCTAAATAAATCGGCAAAACGATACAACGTAACCGTAAAACTACTATCTTTGCAATATCAAAATGATATCACTTATTTATCAACTGAAAGAATATATGGAAAAGAAAGAATTCAATTACGGCGGAACCGCTCTCAACGGATTCCTGATGTTGTTCATCAACCTTGCCCTGACATTGGGCAGCCTGGCCCTCATCGGCTACGGCATAGCCTACAACGTGTGGCTCATCATACTGGGCGCACTGCTCTTCCTGGTGACGACCATCCTGTGGTGTGGTTTCCTGATGCTCGAGCCCAACGAAGCGCGCGTGGTCACCTTCTTCGGAAAATACCGTGGCACCTTCACGCAGACGGGCTACTACTGGATCAACCCGTTTTGCTCCACCAAGAAGCTGTCGCTGCGCGCCCGAAACCTCGACGCCGAGCCCATCAAGGTGAACGATAAGACGGGCAATCCGGTGATGATAGGCCTGGTGTTGGTGTGGAAACTGAACGACACCTACAAGGCGCTCTTCGATATTGACTCGCAGACCATAGCTTCGCCGGGCGCCAACGCCACGGGAGGTGCCGACACCAAGAGCCTGATGGCGGCTTTCGAGCGCTTCGTGCGCGTACAGAGCGATGCCGCCCTGCGTCAGGTGGCCGGACAATATGCCTACGACAACAGCGACGACGCCAAGGAAGGCGAGCTCACACTGCGCGACGGCAGCGACGAGATCAACAAGGAACTGGAACAGAAACTGGATGAGCGGCTCGCCATGGCTGGCATAGAGGTGGTGGAAGCACGCATCAACTATCTGGCCTACGCACCGGAAATCGCGGCCGTCATGCTCAGACGTCAGCAGGCATCGGCCATCATCACAGCCCGCGAGAAGATTGTGGAGGGGGCCGTTTCCATGGTGAAGATGGCGCTGAAACGTCTCTCCGATGAGGATGTGGTGGAACTCGACGACGACAAGAAGGCTGCCATGGTGAGCAATCTCATGGTGGTGCTCTGCGGCGACGAGAGCGCCCAGCCGGTGGTGAACACGGGCACGCTGAACCACTAATCGTAGGAGTGGACACGAGAAAGTGAACCCTTCCCCCTGAAATCCCTCAGCTATGGCGAAGAAAGAAACAAAGACCAAGAGCTTCATCCTGCGCATCGACAGCGACACAATGGACGCCATCGAGGCCTGGGCTGCCGACGAATTCCGCAGCACCAACGGACAACTGCAGTGGATCATCACCGAGGCACTGCGGAAAGCCCGCCGGCTGCCCAGAAAAAGGACGGCTGAGGGGAAGGGGGAAGAGACTGAAAACAACGAAGAGAAAACAGAAAACAGCAACAAGGAACCATGAACTTAAACCGAAAGAAAGCCATCATACTGCTGTCAGGATTCCAGGCCTTCGTCCTGGCTCTGATATGCGTGTTCCTGCACATGGGCTACATGAGCATCACGACATTCTTCTACTCGGCTGTCGCCATTGCCCTGATAACAAGCGCATTGCTGGTAGTCATCATCAAGAAAACGAACAATTAGGTGATTCAAGCCTTCTTATCACGAATTTGAGAATTAGAGAACTCAACTTTCGCAAGTTCTGCCTGTCCTTGGGAGTTTAGGAGTTTGGAAGTTTGGGAGTTTGGACAATAGTATATTTGCGGCGACCGCACTAAAACTATCGTCCAAACTCCAGCGGCTGAAAGCCGCGGACACTCCTAAACTCCTAAACTCCTGAG
>JAFWQE010000004.1 GCA_017509155.1 Prevotella sp. | reverse complement strand
GCAATTCTCAAATTCGTGACCATTGTCTGATCTCCTGCGCTCTAGAACTCCTGCCCCCCCTGATTCTGCAATTCTCCAATTCGTGACCCTCGTCTGATCTCCTGCGCTCTAGAACTCCTGCCCCCCTGATTCTTAAATTCTCAAATTCGTGACCATTGTCTGATCTCCTGCGCTCTAGAACTCCTGCCCCCCTGATTCTGAAATACTCAAATTCGTGACCCTCGTCTGCCGCCCTTGCATCTCCTAAACTCGCTCATCTCCATGAACATACAAGAAAACTGCATAAAACGTGCATGCTCGGCGAAAAAGTGATTATTTTTGCGAAAACATTTTGCCATATCAATTATATTTCAGACCTTTGCACCAAAGTTTACAATCACATTGATATGGCAGAACAATTGCAAGTGAAAGAGCTGGACCACGTGGTGGTCCGCTTCTCTGGTGACTCTGGCGACGGCATGCAGCTGGCCGGAAACATCTTCTCCACGGTGAGCGCCACCGTGGGCAACGGTATTTCAACATTTCCCGACTATCCCGCCGACATCCGCGCACCGCAAGGGTCGCTCACAGGTGTCAGCGGCTTCCAGGTACACATCGGTTCTGGAAAGGTGTATACGCCGGGAGATCTGTGCGATGTGCTCGTGGCAATGAACGCAGCAGCGCTGAAGACGCAGCTGCGATATGCAAAGCCACAGGCCACGATTATCATCGACACCGACTCGTTTGGTCCCAACGACCTGAAGAAGGCGCAGTTTGCGACCGACGACTATCTGGGAGAGCTGGGCGTAGACCCCGACCGCGTCATTCAGTGCCCGCTAACCACGATGGTGAAGAACTGTCTGGCCGACTCGGGACTCGACAACAAGGCCATCCTGAAGTGCCGCAACATGTTCGCACTCGGACTGGTGTGCTGGCTCTTCAACCGCGACCTGAGTCTTGTGGCCAACTTCCTGCGCGACAAGTTTGCGAAGAAGCCCGCCATCGCCGAGAACAACATCAAGGTGGTTCAGGCTGGATTCGACTACGGACACAACACGCATTCGAGCGTGCCGTCGACCTATCGCATCGAGTCGAAGGACAAGGTGCCCGGACGCTACATGGACATCACCGGCAACAAGGCCACAGCCTACGGACTGATAGCCGCCGCCGAGAAGGCCGGTCTGCGTCTGTATCTGGGCAGCTATCCCATCACGCCGGCCACCGACATCCTGCACGAGCTCTCGAAGCATAAGTCGTGCGGCGTCATCACCGTTCAGTGTGAAGACGAGATCAGCGGAGCCGCTTCGGCCATCGGTGCATCGTTTGCAGGCGCCCTGGCTGCCACCAGCACGTCGGGACCCGGCATCTGTCTGAAGAGCGAAGCCATGAACCTGGCCGTCATCGACGAGCTTCCACTGGTGATTATCGACGTGCAGCGCGGCGGGCCTTCCACCGGTCTTCCCACCAAGAGCGAGCAGACCGACCTGCTCCAGGCACTCTACGGCCGCAACGGAGAAAGCCCCATGCCCGTGATTGCCGCGCTGAGTCCCACCGACTGTTTCGACGCCGCCTACGAGGCAGCTAAGATAGCGCTCGAGCATCTCACGCCGGTCATCCTGCTCACCGATGCCTTTGTAGCCAATGGTTCGGCGGCATGGAAGCTGCCCACAATGGAGGGGCTGCCCGCCATTCGTCCGCACTATGCCACGCCCGAGATGAAAGGAAACTACACACCTTATTTCCGCGATGAGGAGACCAAAGTGCGCTATTGGGCCATACCAGGACAGGAAGGTTACACCCACATTCTTGGCGGTTTGGAGAAGGACGGAAAGACAGGTGCCATCAGCACCAACCCGGAAAACCACGACACAATGTGCCGTCTGCGCGCCGAAAAGGTGGCCAGGATACCCGTCCCCGACCTCGAAGTGGTGGGCGACAAAGACGATGCCGACCTGCTCATTGTGGGCTTCGGCTCCACCTATGGACACCTGATGAGTGCCATGGAAGAGCTGCGCGCCCAGGGCAAGAAGGTGGCGCTCGCTCAGTTCAAGTACATCAATCCGCTGCCCGCCAACACGGCCGAGGTGCTCATGAAATACAAGAAGGTGGTGGTGGCCGAGCAGAACCTCGGACAGCTCGCCGCCTATCTCCGCTCCAAGGTCGACGGCTTCGTGCCCTACCAGTACAACGAAGTGAAGGGCCAGCCGTTTGTGGTCAGCGAATTAGTCAAGGAGTTAGCCCCCCTTTCGTCCCCCGAGGGGGACACGATAGTTTCATGAACTATGACTATCAGACGGCAGACCCCACACGCTACCTCATCCTGAAAGAGCAAGCAGCATGGAACCGTAACCATCCCACCGAGGCAGAAATCCTTTTGTGGAACTACCTTCGATGCGATGGTTTAGGACGACCATTCAAGAGGCAGCACATCATTGGCGACTACATCGTAGACTTTGTGTGTCTTTCAGAAAAACTGATTGTCGAAATAGATGGTGGCTATCATTCGCTTCCAGAACAGGTCATCAGCGACGAGCAACGCACAGAATGGTTGGAGAAAAGGGGCTTCCGCATAGTCTGTTTCACGAATAACGAAGTGTTTTATGATATAAAAGACGTTTTAGAAACCATCAAAGAATATTTTGAAAAATGAGCAACATATCGCAAACTAACGTAGCCCCCTCGGGGGCAGAAGGGGGGGCCAGCTACTCGCCCGCAGATTATAAGAAGGGACAGCCGCGTTGGTGTCCGGGGTGCGGCGACCATTTCTTCCTGGCATCTCTCCACAAGGCGATGGCCGAGGTGGGTGTGGCACCACACGAGATGGCTGTCATCAGCGGCATTGGCTGTAGCAGTCGACTGCCTTATTATGTGAGCACATACGCCATGCAGACCATTCATGGACGCGCCGCATCGATAGCAACGGGCGCCAAGGTGGCCAATCCCAACCTCACCATCTGGCAGGTGAGTGGCGACGGCGACGGACTTGCCATCGGCGGAAACCACTTCATTCACGCCATGCGCCGTAATATCGACCTGAACATGATTCTGCTCAACAACCGCATCTACGGCCTCACCAAGGGACAGTATTCACCCACCAGTCCCCGCGGCTTCGTGTCGAAGTCGAGCCCCTACGGCACCGTCGAGGACCCGTTCCGTCCCGCCGAGCTCTGCTTTGGTGCGCGCGGAAAGTTCTTCGCCCGCTCGGTGGCTACCGACAACGCCGAGACTGTGGAGATTCTGAAGGCGGCCTACCATCACAAAGGTGCTGCCGTGTGCGAGATTCTGCAGAACTGCGTCATCTTCAACAACGGCTGCTACGACCCCGTGTATACCAAGGAGGGACGCAAGCAGAACTGCATCTACGTGCGCCATGGTGAGAAACTCGTCTTCGGTCCCAACAACGAGTTCGGACTCGTGCAGGAAGGCTTCGGACTGAAGGTGGTGACCATCGGTCAGGACGGCTACACACTCGACGACGTGCTCGTCCACGATGCCCACTGCGAAGACGACACCTTGCAGCTGAAACTCGCCATGATGTCGAACGAAAACGGCTTCCCCGTAGCCCTCGGCGTCATCCGCGACGTTGCCGCTCCCACTTACAACGACGCCGTCCACCAGCAGATTGCCGAGGTGTCGCAGCAGAAGAAGTATCACAACTTCATGGAACTGCTCAACACGAACGACACCTGGGAGGTGAAGTAAGCAGGGCTTTTTTAAGTGAAGAGTGAAGAGTGAAGAATTTGCTGCCGCCATTCATTTACCTACAAAGACGGCGGCTACAAATTCTTCACTCTTCACTTTTTCTCTGGTTAATAGTATTGGGCAAATAACATACCCTCAGAGCTCCATGAAAAAGGGAGTTTTTGTTTTTTATGAAGATTAAGAGTGAAGAATTCGCTCCCGCCGTCTGTGTATGTACATGAATGGCGGCAGCAAATTCTTCACTCTTCACTCTTCACTCTTC
>JAFWQE010000029.1 GCA_017509155.1 Prevotella sp. | reverse complement strand
GGCCTGCCAAGGCCAACAAGATGTCAGCCATTGAAGAACCTTCCATCCGAACGAAAAAAAGCAGACAAAAGAGAAAACAGCGGCCTGCCAAGGCCAACAAGATGTCAGCCCAGGGCCACGCTCTGGGTACTTTAGAAGCGTAGAAAAACGCCCTGAAAAGGGCAAAAGAATAAAAAAACTCTTGCCCTTGTCAAGTCAGTACAAACCTATAAAAACCATCTATGTCACAATCTCTATGTAAAATATACCTTCACGTGATATTCCATGTGAAAACGACCAGCCCCACTATTGAGAACGACCATTTGGGGCGGTTGCATGCGTATATTGGCGAACTCGTGAACACGACAAACTGCCATGTACTATGTGTAGGTGGAACAAGTGACCATGTCCATGCTTTGGTAATGTTTTCCAAGACAGAGACGGTGTCCCATCTCATCGAGGAAATGAAACGGAACAGTAGCCGTTGGATAAAGACCATTTCACCCCGATACAGCGATTTTACATGGCAAGCAGGTTATGGTGCATTTTCGGTTAGCCAGTCGCAAGTAGATATGGTGATTCGGTATATTAACAATCAAGCCGAGCACCACAAGAAGCAGAGTTTTAAAGATGAGTATTTGGCGTTTTTACGGTTATACAAAATAGAGTACGATGAACGATATGTATTGTCAGATTGATTCTTTTGCCCTTTCAGGGCGGAATTGTTTAAACGCATGATACCCAGGGCGTTGCCCAGGGCTGACATGTACTGCCCTTTCAGGGCGCTGATGCATTGACAGGTGGGTTGTAATGTCGCGGAGCCCGTTGAAATTTTGATAGTGTAAATAAACACCTCAACTTTCGAAAGTTGGTTGAGGAAGTAGTTCAAAGATAGAAATCGCCAAGAAGCCTTTCATATTCCTCGCTACCAATGAGCAACTGGCATTGTTCCACCTCCGACGGCTTCTTCCTATAGGCAAGGAGATAGCGGCGGACGGGCTTGCGAGGCGACGTGCTGAATCCGCATACACGCGAAGGGAAGAAACCCGCAAGGGCGGCCTCATCGTCAAAGGACTGACGCACATCGAAGGGCACAATGACCGAGAATTCCCCTTCCGGGCTTAACAACCTTGCCACACACGAAAAAAGCTCGCCGTGAGGAAGGCTACCAGCATGACGGGCGGTGGTGCGACGCTCATCAGGACTGCTCAACGAATGAAGGAAGAACGGCGGATTGCACACGATGGCATCAAAAACTGCGGTTTCATCGGCATTCTCAGCATACGCTTGCAAGCTTTGACAAGACACCGAGACACGGCTGGAGAAGGGCGACGAGGCAATGTTCTCTTCCGCCTGACCACATGCCTCCGCATCGATGTCGATGGCCACGACATGCGCCTGGGGAAAACGCTGAGCCATCATCAGGGCAATGAGACCCGTCCCCGTCCCGATGTCGAGGACATGCTCTCCCCCATGAGCCCATGCTCCGAGAAGGGTGCCATCGGTCCCCACCTTCATGGCGCACCGATCCTGACGTACAACAAACTTCCTGAACCTGAAAAATGGGGTTGACATGCGATTATTGATGATAAACTCGTGCTGAGATATGTTTTCAGGAGGCAAAGATACGAAATTTATTTTAATAATGATTCGTGATTTGTTAAAACTTCCGCCTATCTTCACTTTTCTCATTTTTTAGTAGTACCTTTGCACCTCAAAACAACCGAAGAATTATGAGCAAGCAACAAAATACAAGTCCATTTTCAATGATAGCCGACTACGACGGCGACATTCAGAAGCTCTTTGAGGGTGGCATTGAAGGCGAACTGCCCATTCTGGCCACTCGCAACCTGATTATGTTCCCTGGCGTGGTGTCGCCCATTCTGATTGGCCGCCCGTCGAGCCTCAGGCTCATCGACATGCTGAACCAGCATCCCGATACATTGTTCACCGTTTTCTGCCAGCGCAATCCGTCGGTGGAGAACCCACGCTTCGACGACCTTTTCGAGTATGGCGTCTATGCACGCATCATCAGGGTGCTCGAAATGCCAGGAAACACCGATAGCGTGTCCGTCATCGTGCAAGGTCTCGGACGGTGCAAGCTCACCAGCATCACCCGAACACGTTCCTACCTGAAAGGCCATGTGGTGCCCGCACCCGAAGTGTTCCCACAAGGCAAGGAGGAATTCAAGGCCGCACTGGAAGACCTGCGCACCATTTCGAAGCAGTTCATCCATCAGAGCGAGGACATTCCCGACGAAGCCGTCTTCGCACTCGACAACATACAAAACGAGACTATCCTGCTGAACTTCGTATGCTCAAGCATGCCTTTCGCCCTTCAGGAGAAATTCGGCCTTCTGGCCGATAACGTGATTGAGAACCGCATCATTTCGGTGCTCAAGATTCTTCATCGTGAGGTGCAGTTGCTCGAACTCAAGGAAGGCATCAGGACGAAGACACGAGAAGACCTCGACGAGCAGCAACGCGAGTACTTCCTCCAGCAGCAGATACGCAACATCAAGGAGGAACTGGGCAACGGCGAAGGCTCGCCAGAGCGCAAGGAACTGCTGAGCAAGGCCGAAGGCAAGAAATGGTCGGAAGAGGTGAAGAACACCTTCTTCAAGGAACTTGAGAAGCTCGACATGCTCAATCCGCAAGGACCTGAGTACAGCGTGCAGATGAACTATCTTCAGACAATGGTTGATCTGCCCTGGGGCGAATACACCAACGACGACCTGAACCTGACGCGTGCACAACGCATTCTTGACAAAGACCATTACGGCATGGAGAAGGTGAAGGAACGCATACTCGAGCACATCGCCGTGCTCTCGCTTCGCGGTGACCTCAAATCGCCCATCATCTGCCTTTATGGACCTCCGGGCGTGGGAAAGACATCGCTCGGAAAGAGCATCGCCGAGGCCATGAAACGCAAGTATGTGAGAATATCTCTCGGAGGCATGCACGATGAAAGCGAGATTCGCGGACATCGCCGCACCTACGTTGGAGCTATGCCCGGACGCATCATCAAGGCCATTCAGAAAGCAGGGTCGTCAAACCCCGTGTTCATACTCGATGAGATAGACAAGGTGACGCAGAACACCATCAACGGCGACCCGTCATCAGCATTGCTCGAAGTGCTTGACCCAGAGCAGAACACCGCTTTCCACGACAACTACCTCGACGTGGACTTCGACCTCTCGAAGGTGCTCTTCATTGCCACCGCCAACGACCTCAACACCATTCCTCGTCCCCTACTCGACCGCATGGAGATTATCGAGGTGAGCGGCTACATCACCGAAGAGAAGATAGAGATTGCCAAGCGCCACCTGATACCGAAGGAAAAGCAAAACACGGGTCTCAGCTCTGAGCGCAAGCTTCAGTTCACGAAACCCGCCATAGAGAAGGTGATTGAGCAATACACGCGCGAAAGCGGCGTCAGACAACTCGAGAAGCAAATCAACAAGGCTTTCCGAAAGCTGGCGTTCAACAAGGCCAAAGACGGGCAGCTGCCTTACGAGAAAATCACGCCCGACGCCATAGAAGGACTTCTGGGCAAGCCACCCTTCTATCGCGACATCTATCAGGGAAACGACTATGCCGGCGTGGTGACAGGTCTCGCATGGACAAGCGTAGGCGGAGAGATTCTCTTCATAGAGACAAGCCTCAGCAAGGGAAAGGGCGCCAAGCTCACATTGACGGGCAACCTGGGCGACGTGATGAAAGAGTCGGCCGTGCTGGCCCTCGAATACGTGAAGGCACATGCCTCTTCGCTCAACATCGACTACCGCATCTTCGACAACTACAACATTCACATTCATGTGCCCGAGGGGGCAACGCCAAAGGACGGACCTTCTGCCGGCATCACCATCGCCACGTCCATCGCGTCGGCACTCACCCAGCTGAAGGTGAGGAAGAACACGGCCATGACGGGAGAAATCACCCTGCGCGGAAAAGTGCTTCCCGTGGGTGGTATCAAGGAGAAGATTCTCGCCGCCAAGCGTGCTGGTATTACCGACATCATTCTTTGCAAGGAGAACCAGAAAGACATTGACGAGATTCCCGAGGTGTATCGCAAAGGCGTCACCTTCCACTTCGTTGAGAACGTGCAGGAGGTGTGGGACTTTGCCATCACGACAGAGAAAGTTAAAAACGCCATTCCCTTCGATGTGGAAGAGCCGAACAAAGAGAACAAATAAAGGGACTTTCTATTTATCACGAATTTCAGAATTATTGAATTTCTATTTCGTTGATACTCAGAATTGTCTTGAATTGGAGAGATTAGCAAGCGGAGCTTGCGAAAACTGAACAAAATGGAGTTCACACTACAACATACCGACAACGCCAGCGATGCCCGCACGGGCATCATCACCACCGACCACGGACAGATAAAGACACCCATCTTCATGCCCGTGGGAACGGCAGGAAGCGTCAAGGGCGTGCACTTTGAGGAGCTCACCTCGCAGGTGAAGGCGCAAATCATTCTCGGCAACACCTATCATCTCTATCTCAGACCGGGTCTCGAGGTGCTCAGGAATGCAGGAGGTCTTCACAAGTTCAATTCTTGGGAAGGCCCCATCCTCACCGACAGCGGCGGCTTTCAGGTGTTCTCGCTCACGGGAATCCGCAAGCTACGCGAGGAGGGATGCGAGTTCCGTTCGCACATCGACGGTTCAAAGCACATCTTCACGCCAGAGAACGTGATGGACACCGAGCGCGTGATTGGAGCCGACATCATGATGGCGCTCGACGAGTGTCCTCCCGGACAAAGCGACTATCAGTATGCGGCCAAGAGTCTTGCTATGACGCAGAGATGGCTCGACCGGTGTATCAAGCGCTTCAACGAAACAGAGCCCCTCTATGGCTACCGTCAAGCGCTCTTCCCCATTGTTCAGGGATGCACCTTCAAGGACCTCAGGCAAGAGGCGGCAAAGTTCGTGGCCGACAAGGGCGCCGACGGAAACGCCATTGGAGGTCTGGCCGTGGGAGAGCCCACCGAGGTGATGTATGAGATGATTGAGGTGGTCAACGAGATTCTACCCAAGGACAAGCCCCGCTACCTGATGGGGGTGGGAACGCCTCAGAACATTCTCGAAGCCATTGAACGTGGCGTCGACATGTTCGATTGCGTCATGCCCACCCGCAACGGGCGAAACGCCATGCTCTTCACCTACGAGGGCACCATGAACATGCGAAACAAGAAATGGGAGATGGACTTCTCGCCCATCGACCCCGACGGATGCGACATCGACAAACGGCACACGAAAGCCTACCTGCATCATCTTTTCAAATCGCAGGAACTGCTCGCCATGCAGATAGCCAGCATTCACAATCTGGCCTTCTACCTACGGTTGGTGACCGATGCACGCACGCACATCGAACAAGGCGACTTCGTGGCCTGGAAGAACTCTGTTATCGACGATTTGGGAAGAAGAAGGTGATGAAAGAACAGACGCACATGAAGTATAGCAAGATAAGGAAATATCGTGTATGGCTCAAGCTCATGAGGTGGTTCGAGCGCAACGGCAAATGGCTCGTGGCGTTCTTCCGCTCGTTTGCAGCAGCCATGAAGGCCATCGGCAGGAAGTTGTCGTGGCTTTCTGTCATCAATCCTTTTCGCTACATTAAGAAACTCGATTGGTACATCATACGCAAGTTCATCGGCACCTATTTCTTCGCCATCGCTCTTATCATCAGCATCTCCATCGTCTTCGACGTCAACGAGAACCTGGCAAAGTTCACCCAGTATCACGCACCGTTGCGAGCCATCGTCGTGGACTACTACATGAACTTCGTTCCTTATTTTGCCAATCTTTTCTCGCCGCTCTTTGTCTTCATCGCCGTCATCTTCTTCACGTCGCGCCTGGCAGGCAATTCCGAAATTATCTCGATGCTGGCTGCTGGCGTGAGCTTCAAGCGACTGATGAGGCCATACATGATTTCAGCCGCTTTCATCGCCATTCTTTCGTTCTATCTTGGCTCCTATGTCATCCCCAAAGGCACCATCGTCAGGCAGAACTTTGAGACGATGTACAAGAACAAGAAGAAGAACACCCAGGCGGAAAACGTCCAGCTACAGGTGGGCAAAGGCGTCATCGCATCCATTCAGCACTACGACAACACCGTGAAGCGCGGATACGGCTTCAACCTCTATAAGTTTGAAAACAAGAAGCTGGTCAACCACATGACGGCCCGCGAAATACAATACGACACCATCAGCGACTCGAAGTTCCACTGGAAAGCCTTCCAATGGCGCATACGCGACTTGAGGGGCATGAGAGAGAACATCACAAGCGGTGCGGAGGTCGACACGCTCATCATGATGGAACCCACTGACCTCGTCTTCTCTAAAGGTCAGCAAGAAACGTTCACCAGCCCCCAGCTTCGCGAATACATCAGCAAGCAGATTGACCGAGGCTCGGGCAACGTTGTCCAATATGAGGTGGAATACCACAAGCGCATCGCATCTTCCTTTGCGTCGTTCATCCTCACCACCATCGGCGTCAGCCTTTCGTCGAGGAAGCGAAAGGGAGGAATGGGACTCTATCTCGGCATTGGCCTTGCGCTCAGCTTCGCCTACATCATGCTTCAGACGGTGTCGGCTACCTTCGCCATCAACGCGAACACGCCGCCGATGCTCGCCGCATGGGTGCCCAACATCATCTTCGCCGTCATTGCATGGTTCTGCTATCGCAAAGCCCCCAACTGACGCAATGACGCACCCCTCGCACCCCCGTACCCCCGTACCTCCACACCTCGCACCCCGCACCACCGTACCTCGTACCACGACACCCCAATACACATTATTAATATATATAAGAAAACTATGGATTTCTACGATTTGGATCTAAGCGACCACGCTCTCGATGCTCTCGATGCCATGAACTTCACCACCTGTACGCCCGTGCAGGAGAAATGCATTCCAGAGATTCTCGATGGTCACGATGTCCTAGGAGTTGCACAGACAGGCACCGGCAAGACCGCCGCCTACCTGCTTCCCATATTGAGCCTTCTCGACGAAGGCGACTACCCCGCCGACGCCATCAACTGCGTCATCATGAGCCCCACCCGCGAACTGGCCCAGCAAATCGACCAGGCCATGCAGGGCTTCGCCTACTACATGCCCACCGTCAGCAGCGTAGCCGTTTACGGAGGCAACGATGGCAGCCGCTACGACCAGGAGTTCCGCTCCATGCAGATGGGCGCCGATGTGGTCATTGCCACACCAGGCAGACTCAAAAGCCATATCACCATGGGCAACACCGACCTCTCGCGCGTCAGCTTCTTCGTGCTCGACGAAGCCGACCGCATGCTCGACATGGGATTCTCCGACGACATCATCTCCATAGCCAAGCTCCTTCCACCCGACTGCCAGGTCATCATGTTCTCGGCCACCATGCCCGACAAGATTGAACAGCTGGCCAACACCCTGCTCAAGTCACCGTCGGTCATCAAGATCGCCGTGAGCCGTCCGGTCGACAAGATAGACCAGAAAGCCTACGTATGCCACGAGAACCAGAAGCTGCGCATCATCAACAGCCTCTTCAGAAGCAACCAGCTGAAGCGCGTCATCATCTTCGCCTGCAGCAAAATCAAGGTGAAGGAAATCAACCGACAGCTCATCACCATGCACATCAACAGCGGCGAAATGCACTCCGACCTGTCGCAGGCCGAGCGCGACGACGTGATGTACCGCTTCAAGACAGGCGCCATCGACGTGCTCGTGGCCACCGACATCGTATCGCGAGGCATCGACATCGACGACATCGCCATGGCCATCAACTACGACGTTCCCCATGACAGCGAGGACTACGTGCACCGCATCGGCCGCACCGCCAGAGCCGAACGAACAGGGCAGGCCATCACCCTCGTCCGCGGATGGGACATCGTCTACTTCATGCAGATAGAGAAGTTCCTCGGCTATGAGGTGCAGAAGCTTCCCCTGCCGGGAAAGATGGAAGGACCCGAATACAAAGCCCTCAACAAGAAAGGCGCCAAGGCC
The DNA here is from genome assembly GCA_017509155.1 of Prevotella sp. Classification (GTDB taxonomy): domain Bacteria; phylum Bacteroidota; class Bacteroidia; order Bacteroidales; family Bacteroidaceae; genus Prevotella. The sequence goes on along the minus strand of JAFWQE010000029.1, from coordinate 1,462 downwards.
GTGTTCCATCCAAGGCCCGGAAAGAAAAGAAAGCAAAGGGGTTCGTCAGCACCAAGGGGAGGAAAGCCCGGCAAGGGAAAGCGACGCGAGAACAGAGGCGAGAAATAGGAGGCGAGGACCATACGAACAAAAAGCGGGTGTATTTCCCATACATTGAAAACAAATAAGCTTCCCACCCCACCTCCGAACGTTAAAATCACTGAAAATATCACCCGATTCCTTTGTCAGTTCGAGGATTTTTTGTAATTTTGCGGCCGATTTAGCTCGTTGGGGCTCAAACAAGCGACAGCACGAAGCATGTCCGCCTCGCGGGAAAACCCGTTAAAATGCAATAAAACAAAATGTACGCAATTGTAGAAATCAACGGTCAGCAGTTCAAGGCAGAGCAGGGAAAGAAGCTCTTTATCAACCACATCCGCGAGGCGGAAGAGGGCCAGACTGTTGAATTTGACAAAGTGCTCCTCGTTGACAATGAGGGCGCTGTCACTGTAGGTACACCCACTGTTGAGGGTGCAAAGGTAGTGTGTGAGGTTATCAATCCGCTCGTGAAGGGTGAAAAGGTGATTGTCTTCAAGATGAAGCGCCGCAAGGACAGCCGCAAGAAGAATGGTCACCGCCAGCAGTACACACAGGTAGAAATCAAATCAGTAATCGCTTAAACAAAAGGAGGACGTAGAAATGGCACATAAAAAAGGTGTAGGTAGTTCTAAGAACGGACGCGAGAGTGCTGCTCAAAGACTCGGCGTCAAGATTTGGGGCGGACAGAAGTGCATCGCAGGCAACATCATCGTTCGCCAGCGCGGTACTCATCACAACCCCGGCACCAACGTCGGCATCGGTAAGGATGATACGTTGTACGCTCTCGTAGACGGTACCGTCAACTTTAAGAAAGGCCGCAACAACAAGAGCACCGTTTCAGTAATTCCAGCTGAAGCTGAGGCCTAAACAAAAAACACTTATTCCAAACAAACAGAGAGTCCCGCGTTTTCCGAAAGGAAAGAGCGGGATTTCTTCTTTTATGATGCTCGTCTGACATCTCTGTGCTCAAACGACAAACCCAGAGGAAATGCTCAAAAAAAACTGCCAAATAAATTGTTCAACTTTCGCAAGCTCTGCTTGCTTCAGTTTTAGTGGTGAGTGGTGAGAGGTGAGAGGTAAGAGGTGAGAGGAATGAGGGCAAGCCCAGAATAGAAACAAGAAAGCGGAAGATGTCCGCTAGGTCGGATTTGAAATCCGACCTTACTGAGTATCAGCATTTTCAATGCGCTTAATATATCTTTTCCCGGATTATAAATCCTAATATTCCTGGCGGCCGGATTGCAAATCCGACCGAGCGGCGAGTCAGTGGAGCTCCCGAACAAACGGAAAGTCCGTGTTTTGCCCGTACCTATCTGCGCACAAAGAACAGTCCGAATCAGTCTGTGTTCGTCCGTGGCAAAAAATTCCGCTAGGTCGGATTTGC
>JAFWQE010000028.1 GCA_017509155.1 Prevotella sp. | reverse complement strand
GTCTATAAGTGCGGCGACTGCCTGTCGGTGCCGCACTACCTCTCGCTGTTCCCCATAACCACCGAGCGGCCCGACTTCCATCGGCCAGAGTTCTTCCAGGACATCGTTTTCGCAGAATAGGCAGTCATAGCCGTAGGGGCAGACCCCCGTGTCTGCCCGATTCGGAAGGTTATGTGTCCTGTGTTCGGGCAGACACGGGGGGCTGCCCCTACGGTTATGACTGCCTACTCGGCGAAAACAATGTCCTGGAAGAACTCTGGCCGATGGAAGTCGGGCCGCTCGGTGGTGATGGGGAACATCGAGAGGTAGTGCGGCACCGACAGGCAGTCGCCGCACTTATAGACGTTGCCGCGCATGTGCTGACCCGAGAAATCGTTCAGGTCGCTCTCGAAGAGTGTGGCAGCAGGAACGACAAGCGCCATGTGCCACGTGGCCGGACCATCGGTAAGTGGGATGACATCACGGCCGAGCGACGACCAGCGGTCTACGTTCTGCAACACCTCTGCGGGCGCCGGACGGCGGTCGTGGCGGTCTTTGCCGGCATAGACCAGCAGCGTACCGGCACAGTTGCACTCCATATTATAATAAGGAGAAGCTGCTGAAGGCTGCAGGAACAGTTCGCAGCAGGAATCTTCCCACACGCGCCCGCCATCGCCTTCTGCCACGGCACGCAGACAGTTCTCACTGACGCGATAGTGCAAAAGCAACGCTGACCCGACGTGTGCCAGCGCCACTTCCACCTCCGGCCGATAAGGAAATGCCTCGGGCCAGTTGAGCGTTTCCACTCGGTGATAAGGCACGCCATGCGTCAGCATCAACTGCGGCACGTCGCAAGCACGCAGAGGGAACCCTGCCCCCTGCCCTCCCCCGTTCTTCAGGGATGGCATCGCAATTTTAGGAATCTGCAACATACGTTTCGATGTAAACTTGATAGTATTTTATAATGTAGGGACGCGACGTGTCGCGTAACTGGATTTAGCTTTTCCCTTCCAGAAACGCGGCACGCCGCGTCCCTACATATGAGAGGCAGAAAGAAAGAGGGGACTACAGGCTGTTTCTTACTTCTTCAGCTCTGCAATGAATTCCTTCATCATTGGCTCGTGGGCACACACCTCTTGATAAAGCCGCAGCTGGTTGCGCGAGCGGTCGAGGTTGTGCTCGGGATAGTTGCACTTCCAGTAGTGGTCGCCCGAGAGGTAGTCCCACATGAAGCGCACTGCCTGCATGAACGGGAACAGCTCAACGGCATAGGGCAGCAACTCCACCTCGAGCGGCGTGAGGAACTCGCCTGCCGACTCCACATAGCCGCGCGTGAAAGCCTTGAAGATGTCCTCGCGGAACTTCACGTTCTCCATGTTCGGATCGTCCTCGGCGGTGGTGTTGGCTGCCGAGCGCAGGAAGTCGCCGTAGTCGCTGAAGAACAGCGAAGGCATTACCGTATCAAGGTCGATGACGAGCAGGAACTTTCCTGTTTCGCGGTCGAACATCATGTTGTTCACCTTCGTATCGCAGTGGCAGATGCGGCGCGGCAGCTTACCCTCGCGGAACAGGCGCTCGCCCTGGCACATACGCTCGGCATCGCGCTCAAAGAGGTCAAGGATGTCCTTCACGCCTGCCACGCGGCCCACGGGGTCTTTCGCTACGACCTCGCGCAGCTGTTCCATGCGGAACTCCATGTTGTGGAAGTTCGGTATGGTGTCACCCAGCGGCTCGGGTACGTCAACGAGCATCTTCTCGAAGTCGCCAAAGGCCACACCGGCCAAGTAGCTGTACTCGGGATCGACGGTCTCGAAGGTCTCAGCACCGGGAATGAACACCATCACACGCCAGAAGCGGTCGTCGGCGTCGTGGAAATAGCTCTTGCCGTCGCGAGTCTTCACGAACGAAAGCACCTTACGATTGATGTCTTCCTCGCCGCGAGCCTCCAGTTTCTTGCGGATGTGAGTGGTTACCACGTCGATGTTATGCTGCAGCAGGTCTACATCGGTAAAAATGGCATTGTTGATGCGTTGCAACACGTAGTCGGGCGCATCGCCTAGGGTTTCTACTCGGTAGGTATCATTGATGAGTCCATTGCCCAAGGGGCGGACCTGAGCCACCTCGCCTTCCAACAGGAAATGAGGCAGGATGTTGTTGAAATCAACGGTATTCATGATTTATTGTTTAAGGAGTTTAGGAGTGATTAGGAGTGATAGGAGTGGAGGAGTGTTAGGAGTGGAGGAGTGTAGACGATTGCTTTTGCTGGTTAGGCAATGTCGAACGGAGCCTATATCATTAGGCGATGTCGAACGGAGCCTTTCCTTGTGCGTCGGCAATCTGCTGGTTGATGTTGGTGGCAAACTCCACGGGATGCTCAATGAGGTTGAACTCATTGGCCACCTCGCCCGTTGACACGGTCACGGTGCCATAGCCCAACACGCGACCCATGATGCTCTGGGCAATGCTCACGCCCTCGCAGCGACGCAAAATCAGGTCGGTGGACTGGCGCTTCACAATGCCACGCTTCAGAATCAGACGCCGATTGGTGAGAATATACTTTCTGCCGCC
>JAFWQE010000027.1 GCA_017509155.1 Prevotella sp. | reverse complement strand
GTCCCACTAATTCTCTTTTATTTTCTTTTGTGCAGAAGAAATCATTAAGAACAATTCGTGATGGAAATTAAGAGCAATTAGGATCATTCGTTTCTTTGTCTTTCCAAGAAATTGGGATAATTGGAATAATTTGTTCCAGAAATGAGAACAAATATTTCTTGTCATTTCTGGTTATAATTTCTTGTCATTATTCTCATTTCTTTCAAATGAAGAGAAACGAATTATCCTAATTGAACCTAATTGTCCCACTAATTCTCTTTTATTTTCTTTTGTGCAGAAGAAATCATTAAGAACAATTCGTGATGAAAATTAAGAGCTATTAGGATCATTCGTTTCTTTGTCTTTCCAAGAAATTGGGATAATTGGAATAATTTGTTTCAGAAATGAGAACAAATATTTCTTGTCATTTCTGAATGATATTTCTTGTCATTATTCTCATTTCTTTCAAATGAAGAGAAACGAATTATGCTAATTGAACCTAATTGTTCCACTAATTCTCTTTTATTTTCTTTTGTGCAGAAGGAATCATTAAGAACAATTCGTGATGGAAATTAAGAGCAATTAGGATCATTCGTTTCTTAGCACCCAGAAGAATTTATAGTCATTAACTGGAATTCGTTTCTTGTAAATAGAAAAAACATTGTACCTTTGCACCTTCAAAGCAGTTGACTTGAAAAAGAGAGCGATAATGAAGAAGATTTGTCATTACATTTCCGAGTATATGGGCGTGTTGGTGCTGCTGTCGGCCATTGTGGCGCTGCTGTTTCCCGACACGTTGAACCGCGTAAAGCCTACGGTTATCAACTACCTGCTTGGTGTCATCATGTTCGGCATGGGCCTGACGCTCAACCTCAGTGACTTCCGCATTGTGTTCAGTCGCCCCAAAGATGTCATCGTGGGTTGTCTGGCTCAGTTCACCGTGATGCCGGCGCTGGCCTGGTGTCTCACCCGTTTGTTCGGTCTCAGCGACGAACTGGCCCTCGGCGTGGTGCTGGTGGGCTGCTGCCCGGGCGGCACGGCGTCCAATGTCATCACCTATCTGGCCAAGGGCGACCTGGCGCTGTCGGTGGGCATGACGGGCGTGTCCACGCTGCTGGCCCCGCTGCTCACGCCCCTGCTGACGTGGCTGCTGGCGGGCGAGCGCATCGATGTCAACGTGGCAAGCATGTTCCTGAGCATCCTCTGGGTAGTCATCGTTCCCATCGTGGCGGGCTTCTTGGTGAAGCGCTTCTGGCCGTCGTTCACGGCGAAGGCTGTCGACTACCTGCCGGCACTGTCCACGTTGGCCATCTCAGCCATAGTGATTATCGTGATTGCCGCCAGCGCCCACAAACTGCTGTTGGGCGGTGCTGTCATCGTCGTGGTGGTGATGCTCCACAACCTCTGCGGTCTTGGCCTCGGCTATCTGCTCGGCCTTCTGACGGGCATGACGCCAGCCAAGCGCAAGGCCGTCTCCATTGAGGTGGGCATGCAGAACTCGGGTCTGGCCAGCAGTCTGGCCACCCTTCACTTCGCAGCCTATCCCTTGGCCACCATCCCCGGCGCCATCTTCAGCGTGTGGCATAACATCTCGGGCGCGCTGGTTGCCAAGGCTTACAGCCGGTGGAAGGCAGAATAAACCTGACGTTTGTTCCATGTAGGGGCGGATCAGCGTATCCGCCCGTTTGCCCCCTCATCTGTTCTTTGCAATGTTGCGGGCGGATACGCTGATTTGCCCCTACAGGAATCCATGTCCTACAGCTATAAATATGCCTGTGGCGCTACATGAATGTCCATGAATATTTCACGAATGTTCAATTGCTATTGAAAAACTTCATGAGTTATTCATGGACATTCATGTAGCGCCGCAGGCAAGAAAAAGACATCAATGTCTGAGCGCCGGCACGCTCTATTTGACCACGAAGCTGAACGACTTCAGGTCCTTGTCGAGCGACGACGAGCCGTAGAGAATCTCGTAGCGGCCGGGGCGCACGGACAGTTCGTCGATGCTTGGGTCATAGTATTCGAAGGCCTCATCGTCGAGGGTGATGGTGGCCGTGGCGGTTTCTCCGGGTTTGAGGAAGAGCTTCTGGAAACCGCGCAACGACTTGATGGGGGCGTCGGCATAGTCGAGCGCCTTTACGTAGACCTGAACAATCTCGGCGCCCTCGCAGCGACCGGTGTTGGTGACGGGCACGGTGAGCGTTACCTGCTGGCCTGCCTTCATCTGCTTGCGCGAGAGACGGCCTTTTCCGTAGGCAAACGTGGTGTACGACAGTCCGAAGCCGAAGGGATAGAGAGCCTGACCGCGGAAGTAGCGGTAGGTGCGATTGTCCATACTGTAGTCGAGGAAGTCGGGTAGGTCGTTGTTTGAAGCGTAGAAAGTGACGGGCAGTTTTCCACTTGGGCAGAAGTCGCCAAACAAGACGTCGGCCAGTGCGCGCGCGCCTCCCTGTCCGGCATACCATGCCTGCACGAGGGCATCATACTGGTCTTCGATGCTTCCGAAGGCAATGGCAGAGCCCGAGCAGTTCACCATGACGACGGGCTTTCCGGTCTGGTGCATGGCCTTGACGAGGCGCTGCTGCACCACGGGCAGCTCAATGTCCTTCTTGTCGCCGCCTTCGCCCTCCATCTGTGCAGAGATACCGCCGATGACGATGATGGCATCAGCATCCTTCACCTGCTGGGCCAGTTCGGAGAACTCGGCCAGATTGCGCTCGCAGATGTCGGCGCGGAACATGGCGAAGTTGCCGTTGCCGCGGCGATACTCGATGGTGAGGTCGTAGGTCTCGCCAGCCTTCACTGGGAACGACTTGTATTCAGGCTGACGGCCGAAGAAACCTCGGCGACGGCCATCTGGCTTCGAGTCTTCCACCACCTGGTCGTTCACGCGCAGCACATAGCCGTTGTCGCTCATCACGGTGTACTTCATGTCGCCCGTGAAAGTGGCCTTATACTGGCCGCTGATGCGCAGTGAGAGACTGTCAGTGCGTATGCCTTCGGCAAATCCCCAGGCGCCGAAGGTCGAGAAGTTGAGCTCCTTGTAGTAGTCGGTCTTGGCGGGCTGCCCGGCAAGGTCGCTGTTGTTGAAGAACTCCACGCGCACGCCCTGTCCGCCGTTGAAGTCGGCAAGGTGGTGCACCGTGTTGTATTCGTCGGCCAGTTCGCAGGCTTTTTGGTAGATGACTTTGGCACCCGGCACGGCCTGACGTATCCCTTCGAGCAGTGAATGGGTGTGGGCTTTGGTGGGGGTTCCTCCGTAGTTTCCGTTGAGCAGTTCGGTGTCGTCGGCATTCGGTCCCACCACAGCGATGGTCTTCAGGCTCTTGGAAAGGGGCAGCACACCGTTGTTCTTGAGCAGCACCATCGACTCTCGTGCGGCCTGAGTGGCCAGTTCGTTGTTCTTCTCACTGCTGATGACATCGGGTCCAAGCTGTGCCCAGGGCAGACGGTCTGCGGGATCGAACATGCCCAGTTCGAAGCGTCCGTAGAGGGTGCGGCGCAGATGGTCGTCGAGCGTCTGCTCGCTGATGAGGCCACGGTCGAGGGCTTCGGTGAGCACCATGAACACCTTGCCACACTCCAGATCGGTGCCGTTGAGGACGGCGTCGACCGATGCCGACAGCGCGTCGGGGTGGGTTTCATGCTGTCCTTTGGTGTAGAAGTTGTTGATGGCGTCGCAGTCCGTGACCACCAGTCCGTCGTAGCCCCATTTGTTGCGCAGTATATCGATGAGCAGACGGTCGCTGGTGCAGCAGGGCTTGCCCTCATAACGGTTGTAGGCGCACATCACCTCGCGCACGTTACCTTTCTTCACCAGTGCCTTGAAGGCCGGCAGATAGGTCTCCCAGAGGTCGCGCTGTGAGACGGAGGCGTTGTAGGTGTGGCGCAAGGGTTCTGGTCCGCTGTGAACGGCATAGTGCTTGGCGCAGGCGTGGGTCTTGATGTAGTGGGAGTCGTTGCCCTGCATGCCCAGCACGGTCTGCACGCCCAGCACGGCGTTCAGATAGGGGTCTTCGCCGCAGGTTTCCTGGCCACGGCCCCAGCGCGGGTCGCGGAAAATGTTGACGTTGGGACACCAGAAGGTGAGCTCGGGGTTGCCGGGATAGTAGGTAACGCCCATCGGGACGTTGAACACGTTGTGGTCAGAGCGGTTCCAGTTGGCGCGGGCCTCGTCGCTCACGGTCGAGAACACGTCGTACACCTGCTGTGGGTTGAAGGCGGCGGCCATGCCGATGGGCTGCGGGTAAACCGTGTAGCCACCCTGGCGAACACCGTGGCATGCCTCGCTCCACCAGTTGTATGAGGGGATGCCAAGGCGGTCTACCGATACCGACTTGTTCATCATCAAACCTACCTTCTCTTGCGGGGTGAGCAGCGAGATAAGGTTCTCCACGCGCTCATCGAACGCCAGACTGGGATCCTGGAAGGGATAGCTGGTGGGCTGGGCGGCACCGGCAGTCACGTTGGCCTTCACCGTGAGGGCGGCCAGCGGCTGGTTGGTGTCGTCGAGCAGTGTGACGTGGCGGTAGCTCTTGCCCTCATTCTTCAGGGGCGAAAACACCACGAGCACCCGTGCTGAGGCTCCGGGCTGAATGGGCTCGGCCGAGTAGCGGGCCTGGATGCATTCACAACTGGGAAGGGCACGGCCGATGCGAACGGCGGCCTTTGAGCGGTTCTGAAGGGTGAAGGCGTGGCAAACGGAGCCGCGCGATGCCTCAACGGTGCCGAAGTCATACTCGTATGAATCCGACACGACAGGGCTCTTTTTCTGCTGAGCCCACAGCGGCGTGCCAACAAAAAGCAGCGCCGACAGAAACATGATAATCCTGTTCATATTATTAATAATGTGTGATTTCTAGCCAAGATATTCATAGTTTGGCAAATTTACATCTTTTCACTGAGACTGGCAAACAATTGAAAACGCTTTTTCGTTTTCGCTTAGAGAATGTTACAAATGAAGAAGAAAATGTTACTCGTTCCCGTATGCAGGCCAGCCTGAAATGCGTTCGGGCACAATGGTTCCTTGCAGACAAAAGAGGAAGGAAAAGTGCTGTCGCAGATGGTTTTTTATGACTTGACATCAGTTTTCCGCCTCGAAATTTGGCAGTTTGCGCAAAAAAGCGTACTTTTGTCGTCCGATTTTGCGCCTGTGGCGAAATTGGTATACGCGCCAGACTTAGGATCTGGTGTTTCACGACGTGCAGGTTCGAGTCCTGTCAGGCGCACCTTTTTTAGGAGTTCAGGAGTTCATAGCTTCTGCAATTCCACGAAACCCGGATGCTGAGTTAAATAATGTTATAATAGCAAGGCGTTTTTCCGATATTCGCATTTTATAGCTACCTTTGCACCCGCATTTTGGTTTTTGTCGGCATAGCTCAGCTGGTTAGAGTATCACCTTGACATGGTGGGGGTCCTTGGTTCGATTCCAAGTGTCGACACAAAAAAGGAAAGCGGTCAGAATTCTGGCCGCTTTCCTTTTTGTATGCTCGGCATGAGTATTGTCTAATGGGTGCAAGTCCCGAGTGAGCCCTAATAGCGGGAATCACATAGCCAAGAGCAAGGGTGTCCTCCGTGAGGTGGAATCCGAAAGAAGCTGGAGGCAAACATCTGGCCTGACGAACAGAAACCACATACAAGGCGCGGAGCCGTGGGTAAGGCTGCAAAACAAGCCAAAGCC
>JAFWQE010000026.1 GCA_017509155.1 Prevotella sp. | reverse complement strand
CTTTTTGTTCCATTCTGTAAGTCTCATCAGTCGTGTAGCCCGCTACACTCCCTCTTCAACTTACAGACTGAAAGCAAAAACAGCTCAGAAATCTGACAAAGCGAATTAATAGAACCCACCTTAAGAATCAGTACTTGAAGCTGCTGCCTCCCACGAACTCGCGCATGATGCTGGTGGGCGGAATCTCCTTGTCGCTGATTGATATGAAATAGTGGATGAACTTTAAAAGCCGGTGGGCCTCACCATACTCAGGGCAGTTCTTCGGCACCGATGCAAGGATAATCTCGGCATGGGTGCGCAACACGGCAAACTCGATGTTGAGAGCCGAGTTGAACATCACGTCGGCGGTTTCCTGGAAGGGGAAGATCCATTGCTCTTCGGCCATACATACATTCTTCCACTGGCTGATGGTCTGCTGGGCGGTAAAGGCCCCCTTGTTGTAGTCGCGGATGATGCGTCGCAGGAGCCGGTTGTCGCGCGTGGGCACGAAGTTGTGGTCGTCGAGCGAGATGCTGGTGAGGCAGTCGATGTAGATGCGGAACTTCACCGACTCAGGCAGACGCTCAGTGAGCAGCGGGTTGAGGGCGTGTATGCCTTCGATGATGAGCACGCTGTCGGGCGAGAGTTTCAGCTTCTTGCCGTTATACTCGCGCTTGCCCGTCACGAAGTTGTATTCGGGTATTTCCACGCGCTCTCCGTTCATCAGCTTGGACAGGTGGTCTTCGAGCAGTTCGCAGTCCACGGCCTTGATGTTGTCAAAGTCATAGTCGCCGTTGGGCAGCTTGGGCGTGTCCACGCGGTTGACGAAGTAGTCATCGGTAGAGAACGAGAGCGGCCTCAGACCGCAGGCCAGCAGCTGGATGGAAAGGCGTTTGCAGAAGGTGCTCTTGCCCGAACTCGATGGACCGGTGATGAGCACCAGGCGGATGGGGTCGGTGTCTGCACGGAAGCGGCGGTCTATCTCCTCGGCTATCTGCACGATTTTCTTCTCCTGCAAGGCTTCGCTCACCTGGATGAGCTCTGACGCGTAGCCCTTCAGAATGGCCTTGTTTACGTCGCCCGCATTGGAGAGCCGCATGATGATGTCCCATTTCACCTTCTCGGCAAACATGTCGAAAGTGTGGGGCATGTCGGTCTTCTTTGCCAGCTGAAGCGGATTGTCGGCATCGGGAACACGCAAGAGCAGGCCCTCGTTGTAGCTTTCCAGTCCCCACACCTTCAGATAGCCGGCCGACGGAACCAGCGGACCGTAATAGTAGTCGACGGTCTCGCCCAGCGTGTAGTAGTCGCAATATATCTGACCACTGGTCTCAAGCAGCTTCACCTTGTCCATGAAACCGCGTTCGGAGAAGATGCGGACGGCCTCCTCGGTGGTGGACTCATTGCGGCGGAAGGGCATGTTCATGTCGATGATTTCCTGCATGCGTTGCTTGATCTTCTCCACATCGTCAGGCGTGAGCGGTGCATTCCCCTTCTTCTTGAAGTTGCAGTAGTAGCCCTTCGACAGTGGGTGCTCAATAAATAGTTTGCTGCCGGGAAACAAGTCGCTCGTGGCCTTGTAGAGCACAAAGCAGAGCGAGCGCACGTAGCAGCGGTGGCCCGAGCCGTCGGTGGCATCGAGGAATTCGACGTCGCGGTTCTGGAAAAGACGGAACTTCAGGCCCTGCGACGTGTTGTTCACCTTGGCCGACACCACAGGGTATTTCATCTTCAGGTCGTCGGCATATTCCTGAAACACATCCAGAAGGGAAGTGCCTTCCGGGAAACTCTTTGTGATGTTGTTGTTCTTGCAGCGTATCTGTAACATGGTGGAGATGTGGGTGTTTTTTTATTTTTTTGCAAAGATAACGTTTTTTTCCGAATAATGCGGGTAATCATAGGGAAAAATTGTACCTTTGCAAGCATAAGAAAACAAAACAACCACATTGATATGGAAAAAAGAGAATGGAGAAAACTGAGGGATTTCGAGGAAATCCTTTTTGAGGAGTATAACCACATCGCCAAGATTACCATCAACCGCGAACGCTATCGCAATGCGTTCACACCAAAGACCACGTGGGAGATATCGCAGGCGCTCAGCTTTTGCCGTGAGGACCCCAAAATACGCGTGGTGCTGCTCACCGGTGCCGGCGACAAGGCCTTTTGTTCGGGCGGCGACATGCATGTGAAGGGACGTGGAGGATATGTCGGCGACGACGGCGTGCCACGTCTGAACGTTCTCGACGTGCAGATGCAGATAAGGCGGCTGCCCAAGCCTGTCATTGCCATGGTCAACGGATATGCCATCGGCGGTGGTCATGTGCTCCACTTGGTGTGCGACCTCACCATTGCCAGCGAGAATGCCATCTTCGGACAGACGGGGCCCAAGGTGGGCTCGTTTGACGCGGGCTTCGGAAGCAGCTATCTGGCACGCATCGTGGGACAGAAAAAGGCGCGCGAGATATGGTTCCTCTGCCGACAGTACAGCGCCCACGAGGCGGAGCAGATGGGCATGGTGAACAAGGTGGTGCCCCTGGAACAACTCGAAGACACTTGCGTGGAATGGGCGGAAACAATGATGGAACGGTCGCCCCTGGCCTTGCGAATGATAAAGGCGGGACTCAACGCCGAACTGGACGGACAGGCGGGCATCCAGCAGCTGGCTGGCGATGCCACCATGCTCTATTACTATCTCGACGAGGCGCAGGAGGGCGGACGTGCCTTCCTCGAAAAGCGAAAGCCCGACTTCGACCAGTACCCAATACTGCCTTAACCAGCACCGCCTCCCCCCTTCCCCCCTCGTCCTTGTAAACAGCGGCACTGCCGCTGTCCCTTTCCCCCTTTGTTCTGTAAACAGCGGCACTGCCGCTGTCCCTTTTCCTTCAAATCATGTCATACACCTACAGTCTTTCCCATCGCGTGCTCCACTTCCGCCAGCCAGCGGGCACGTCGCGCGGTGTCTACACAACACGCAACATCTGGCTGCTCACCCTCACCGACGACATGGGTCGTCAGGGGGTGGGAGAGTGTGCCCCGTTGCCGCAGCTGAGCTGTGACGACCTGCCCGATTATGAATCTTTGTTGAACGATGTGTGTAGCCATTTCTGTCTTTCGGGACAGATTGACTACGAGCGTCTGCGCCTCTATCCCTCCATGCTCTTCGGACTGGAGACCGCCCTGCAGCATCTCCACGCCGAGTCGTCGGCTCTCTTCGATACGCCTTTTTCCCGTGGCGAGGAAGGCATTCCCATCAACGGACTCGTGTGGATGGGCACACACGACGAGATGCTCCGCCGCATGGAGGAGAAACTGGAGGCGGGCTTTCGTTGCGTCAAACTGAAAATAGGAGCCATTCGTTTCGATGAAGAGCTCGACCTCATACGCCGCATCCGCCAGCGTTTCAGTCGCGAACAGATAGAACTCCGTGTTGATGCCAATGGCGCCTTCTCCCCTGATGAGGCGCCCCACAAGCTCGAGCAGCTGGCCCGCTACGACATCCACTCCATAGAGCAGCCCATCCGTGCCGGACAATGGGACGCCATGGCCGCGCTGTGCCGACAGTCGCCACTGCCCATCGCCCTCGACGAGGAACTCATAGGCATCAACAGCAGGGCGCAGAAAGTGGAGCTGATGGAAGCCATACGTCCCGCGTACATTATATTAAAGCCATCGCTCCATGGTGGAATGATGGGAACAAAGGAGTGGATTTGTCTTGCCCAGGAACGACAAATAGGTTCCTGGATTACGAGTGCCCTCGAGAGCAATGTCGGTCTCAATGCCATTGCTCACCTGGCGGCTCTTCTCTATGGTCCCGCCATCACGATGCCGCAGGGACTGGGCACCGGCCTGCTGTTCACAGACAACCTGCCAATGCCCTTGTCCATCCGTGGAGACCAGTTGTGGTACACCACAAAACTGTAGGTGCCCCGCGCCATTGACACCCCTCCCTTGGGGAGGGGCTGGGGTGGGTCTTGTGGTCTTTCCTTTCTCCCTTCTCAGTTCTCAGTTGGACATCCCCCTTGGGGGCTTACTTCATCCGGTCGTTGACGGGTTCGCCAATGCATCCGCTCGGCATCTGAATGTGGAGAAGCGAGCAGATGGTCGGTGCGATGTCAGTGATGTGAACCTCAGCGGCGGAGCTGCCATGTGGCACATGCCAGCCCATCAGCACAAAAGGAATGTGGCAGTCGTAGGGATTCCAGTTGCCATGAGTGGTGCCGGCATCGATTTCCTTACCGGTGCCGTAGTAGCCGGGCTTCAGAATAATCTGTATGTCACCGCTGCGGTCGTGCTTGTAGCCATTGATAGCCTTCTCGCGAATGATTGCGGGCACCGGTGCCGTGGCGGCCTGCTCCAGCGGGAAGCAGTATTGCACGGCGGGATGCTTCTTGAAGAAATCGACAATGGCTTGCGCAACGTCGCCCTCAGAGAGACGATTAGCGCGGATGGCGTCACGGTTCAGCACCACCTTGTTGTCCATGATGAACTTCGACAGCCTCCCCGACGCATCGTCAGCGTTCAGACCGAACGTCTGCGCCAGCGCCGCATTCAGATCCTTGTTCACCCCGCCCGAATAGAAACCGTCGGAAGGCACACGATGTTCCTGATTCTGCAAGATGCCATTAGCGGCACCATGGTCCGCACTCAGAAACACCAGGTATTTGCCTTTACCGATGGTCTGGTCGAGGTAATTGAAGAAGTCGGCCAGCTGTTTGTCAAGCCCTATGAACTGCGCGTGCATCTTCTCATGGTGTGTGCCGTATTTGTGGCCTGTGATGTCGGTGCACGAGAAGCTAAGCGTCAGCATGTCCGTCATCTTGTCGCGCTGTCCCAGACGTTCGTTCTTGATGGCTGCCTTCGCCATTCTCATGGTAATCTCGTTGCCGTAGGGCTCATACTGTATGAGGTCGATGACCTTCGTGTTCTTGTCTCTCTTCGCCAGTTGTTTGATTTCTCTGCCTATCTGTTCGTTGTAGGCCGTCACCCACTTCGGCAGCTCCTGCATGTAGTAGGTGCTTGAAATGAAGCAGAGTGCTTCTTTGTCAAACCAGTACGCAGCGTCGGCCTGATGGCCTGCCGGCAGAATCGATGCACGGTCCTTGAAACTCACGCCAATCACCTTTGACTGCCAGTTCATTGCTGTCTTCAGTTCGTCGCCGATGGTTGTGGCAAGCATGTTGCGCGGCGACATCATGCCAGCCTTCGTTTCACTGCCTACCGTCTGCACGCTGTTGTCGTCGGTGCAGTATGTCATCTTCCCGTCAAGCAGGAAGTTGTTACCCGCAATGCCGTGAATGCTCGGCACACTGCCAGTGAAGATGCTCGTGTGTCCGATGGCCGTTATCGAGGGAATGTAGTTGATTTGGCAGTCCTCATACGTAAAGCCCTCATTGAGTAGCCTGCGGAAGCCGCCATTCGTGTACTCGTCGTAGAAGCGATAAAGATAGTCCCAACGCATCTGGTCCACCACAATGCCGACAACGAGTTTCGGACGGTCCTGTGCCATGCCGCTTGCAGCAAGAATCAGGAACAAGAAAGAGAATACAGTTTTCTTCATGAGTCTTATCGATTTAATTGTTTCTTTCCGTTGCGGATAACGATTCCCTTATAGTCATCACCCACGCGCCCTCCTGCAAGGTTGTAGGTGCCCCTTGCGCCATTGCACTCCCCTCCCTTGGGGAGGGGCTGGGGGTGGGTCTTTGTGGCGCTGCCATATATGGGTTGTCCGTTTTCGTAGGTGAGGTTCCAGTTCTTATCCATGGCCACCGCCGCCTGCTCTTCCGTGCAGACGTTTCTGTCGCCACCACCACTGAACAACACAACGAGCTGTCCCTGTGCTTTGCCCCTTCTGTCCTGCAGGTCATTCACAAGGCGATTCATAAACACATCTATACGGTTCAAGTAGCAGACCAGCTTGCGGAGGGATGGGGCGTTGTCAATATATAGTGATGACAAATTGCAACCATGACAGTCTAGCGTCTCGAGTGACTCCCGCGACACCGAAAGATCATTCAGCGATGGGTTATTGTAGCAGTTGAGGGTCTTCAGCGACGGACAGTTATAGCATTTAAGTTCTGCAAGGCTGGGCATGTTGCAGACACTGAGCTGCGTGAAAGGGTTGCGATTACATACGATTTCCATGAGTGCCGTGCAGCCGCTCACATTCAACGACGTCAGTTGGTTGTCTTCAAGAGTCAGGGTTAAGAGATTGGTCAGGTTGCTGCAGTCCACTGAGGTCAGTTCGTTATGATTGCTTTCAAGATATGTGAGCTCTGGCACATTCCCAAGGCTCAGCGTTTTCAGCTGATTCGAGCTGCAGTTGATTTTCCACAACTGCAGATGGTTGTTCAGCGACAGGCTCTTCAGCTTGTTGGAGTGCACATTCAGTATCTGCAGGGCGGTGTTGTTGTTCAGGTTGATTGCCTCCAGCTCGTTATTGCTACAGTACAGTTCTTCGAGCTTTTTGCAGGCTGACACATCGAGCTCTTTCAGCTGGTTGTCTCTACAGTTCAGACACTGTAGCTCTGTAAACCCGCTGAGGTTGAGCGAAGAAAGATAGTTGTTGCGACATTCCAGCGTCTTCAGCTTCGGTTTGCTGCCAAGGGTGAGCGTGCGCATGCTGTTGCTATAGCACTGCACCTCCACCAGCTCTTTGTTGTTCATCAGATTGAGGGTCTCCATACCTAAGTTCATCCCGCAATACAGGTATTCCAGCGCCGTGAAGTAGTGGATGCCCGTGAGCTTCGTGATGCCTTTCCCCGTGACATCCAGCGTCTTGCACTGGGCAATGTCTTCGTCGGTGATGTAGTGCTTGGGGAATACTTCATCCAGCTGTTCTCGGAATTTACTGTCGGGGAAGTAGTCCGCGTCGATGAGTGCCTTATAGTGGTTGCCGATGAGAATGTCGTAGCCATACACCGCGGTGTTTCCGAGCCAGATGTAGTTGTTGCTATAGTAGGCTCCCCAGGGTTCCAGGATATGGGTGTCTGTAGTGCCATAGAACAGCATCCCGCAGTTCTGCACGTTGGGCTCTGACGCCTTCCCCGATGCTTTCAGCAACACCTTGCTGATGGGCTTCACCGTCTCTCCGTCCATATTGGTGTATGTCTTGTTGAAGGTGACGTTGAGGTCCACCAGACTGCCTTCTCTTCCGTAAAGCTCCACATCGGGACCCCTGAAGTTGACGATTGCGCGGTTGGAGGTTTCCTTGCCCTCAATGGCGGAGCTGCTCGTGGCTTCCACCTTCAGCGGACCGTCGCCGATGATGTCCACGACGCTCTGACCGGTGATGTAGATGCCGTCCTCCGACCCTCCTTTAATGATGACGCTGTCCTCGCTGACCCATAGCGCGGTGCTCGCCTGGAGTCGTACGGGTGCCGCACTCTCGGAGGCGAGATAGTTCTTGCCATAGAATTTCACCGTCAGTCCGTCGCACGACTCGTTGTAGATGGCCCGGTTGTTGCTCCCCGTGCGCACAATCTTCACATTCTCAAGCGTCAGCAACTTGTGCTCATGATAGTACCTCACGTAGCACGGCTTGCTCGCATCATATCGCTGGATGGTATTGCCGGTAACGCTGCCCCAGTTGTCGCTGGTCACTGGCACCCCCCCTACTTTGATACCGTAGTATGTGGACGCAAAAGTGATGCCCGCCACCATCAGCATGGCCGCCAGAAGCACCATCCGACCCCAACAGTTAATAGCTCTTCTTCTCATGTCATTTTTCCTTTCTTTCACTTTATCACTTTTATCACTTTATCACTTATCACTTATCACTTAAAACATCCCCCTCGGGTGCTTGGGGGGCTCCTAGGCCTTGGGGGTCTTCCCCTCTCAGTTTTTCATTTTCTTTCCGTTCCTGATGATGATGCCCTGGTAGCCCTTGCCCACGCGCTGACCCTGAAGGTTATAGGTCGGGGATTGCAAATCCCCTTCAGCAGTGGAGCTTCCCGCAGCATACTCTATGGTAGTGGGCGTGTGCTGACTGCCGATGACCACCCACTCGTTCTTGATAATCTCCCCGCTGGAATCTACAAAGCCCCCGGCGAAGTATTCGTATCGGGCATCTGCCGGTGTCAGGAAAACGCAGCTCCCGGAGTAGTCATACAGGCTCTGCGTCATCGCCCCACCTCTTCCTTTGAATGCCACTGTGTGCCCCTCGTCCAGGCTTAGGTCCAGGTGTCCATTGAGAAATGCCACCCGGTCTCTACTCTCCACCTCGAGCGTCGTGTTCGTCACGTAGAAAGTGTATCCGCGAGTGTAGATGCCGTCGCAGTCTACGCTGATGGTGAGCTTTCCGCCTCCTGTCAGCGACACAATGCCTTCGCTGATGATGCCGTCCAGACTGTACCCGTCTGCCACGTTGCCGGTCAGGTCATACTTCGCCTCTATCACCGTGTGCCCCGTCACTTCTATCCTGTTGTAGCTTCCCAGCAGCATGATGGCTGAGGTGCAGCTGCCCGTAATCCTGCAGTCGCCTACGAATCTGATGGTCATATTGTCGATGCCGCTGACTATGGGACGGCACTCCTCGCCGAGGGCAGCACAGTCTATCACGGCATCCTCCAGCGTCAGCCTCCTCAGCAAGGGTTCGTAGGTGGCCTTGCCGCTGGTGATGGGAATGTCGGAGCGGTTCTTGTTCGTCACCTTTGTCTCGTTCACCGTCAGGTCATAGACAATCAGCGGCTCTTCCATGTAGAATTCCTTCCATTGCGATGCGGTGCTGTAGTCCTCATACATGCCTTCGGGGTAGAAGAGCTGCACGTTGGCCTGATTCACATTTTCCCACACGTTGCTGCCCATCACCGGCAGGGTGGTCATCTTCGTGGTGACCTTCTGCAGCGAGGTCATGTCCTTCATGGCCTGCGACCCTATTTGGCGCACCGTGGCGGGAATGGTTACCGATGTAGAACCAAACGACCCTGCCATGCACGAGTCGCCCAGTTCCACCACCGTGAAGCTCCTGCCCCAGCCGTCGCTCACCGTCTCGGGGATGTTGATGGGCACGCCGATTCCACCGCTGTTGAAACTGCCGTCGTCGTCTCGGTTATACACCTTGACCACCTGTCCGGGATTGCTGCCGTTGCCCATGCTCTTCACGCTATAGACGCCACCTCCGGGATAAGAAAAGTCATAGCTGCCGGCTTTTATCGTATTGAAGTGTTGCCACCCTTGCACGTTGTAGAAGGAGTTATACTTCCCTACGGGCACATACAGTCTGCAACTTGCCTTTACCTCGGGGAAGAAGCTGGAGCCGCTGAACAGCACCGCGTCGGGAGAGGTATTCATGTAGAGGTTGTTCAGTTTTACGCATTTATCGACGAAGGTCTGGTCAACACTGCCTCTTTCCTTCACCGAACTGGGCACAAAGAGCGAGATAAGCTCCGCGTTACTGGCAAATGCCTTGTAGCCGATGCGCTCAATGCCGTAGGGCAGGCGCATCTCGCTGTGCTTGTTGCCGTAGAAGCAGTAGTTGGGGATCGTCGTGATGCTTTTCGGCAGTCTGACGGTTCTCAGACTGGTGCAGGTCTTGAACTGGCACCCGTCTTCCTCGGCGCCTTCATACTGCGTGCTGGCGGTGCCGATAAAACTTGTCACCGTTGAGGGAATGGTAATCGAGGTGATGTTCTGGTTTCCCTCAAAGGCGTGCATGTCAATGGCGGTCACGGTGTAGGTGTAGCCGCGATAGGTGTATGTGTCGGGGATGACGATGTCGCCCGTAAGCTGCTTCGTGTAGTCCTTGTCAAAACGGCCATACACCACACGAGCGGTCTTCGTCTCTTTGTCGAGCAGCAGGGGAATGCCGTCGTCGGTCAGCACGTCGTAGGCGCCGTAGGTGATGTTGATGTCGGCGTCGTCGTAATAGTTGCCGAAAAGGCGCTTCAAGGCGGCATGACCGGAAAGGGTCGACGGCGCGTGGTCGCCGGCGGGTACATACAGACGCCCGGGGTTGAAGTGGAAATCCAATAGGTTGTTGTCGGTAAACGAATACGTGGCCTTGCCAAGGCTCACGGTCGCTTCGTGATGGCAGTTCGTGTCGTACGTGAAGAGGATGCCCTTCGGCTCTACGTAAGCCGTCGAAGGGGTCTTGATGTATTCAAAGAAGGGACTGTTGATGGCGTGCGAACGGATGTACTTCACGCCGAAGGGGATCTCCAGCACCTTCCACTTCGTGTTGCGGATGGCATACAGGGCGGAGTGCTTGATGTCCAGCAGCGTCTCGGGGAAGGTGGGGATGATGTCGATGTTGCTTGGACAAAACAGCATCATCGTCTTCGACTTGGTGTAGAGGATGTTGTCATGCGAACTGAACTCTGTGTTGCCGTCGGCCACCGTGACCTTCTTCAGGTTGGCCATCTCGCGCATACCGCCCCAGCTGTAGTAGCTCGCCAGGGGTTCGTCCACCCGGTAGCTCTTCAGTATCTTCAGTGAGGCGGGGAGGTGCAACTCCGTGACCGACGTGCAGTCGGAGAAGGCATAGCCGTCAATGCTTTCCACGCCTTCTCCTAGCGTCAGGTCGTCCAGACCGCTACAGTCCCAGAAGGCATAGTCGCCAATCTCGCGGGTGTTCACCGTCACTGTCTTCAGCTGAGGGCACTCGCAGAAGGCGCCCATGCCGATCACACCCTGTGGGGCGTCGATGTCAACGCTCTGCAAAGAAGCGCAGCGGCGGAAGGCGTCTTTGCCGATCTCCGTCAGCCTACTGCTGCTGCAGGTGAACGTGGTGGCGCCGCGCTGCAAGTAGGCGCCGGCCATCACACGCGTCACGTAGGTCTTCCTGCCCGTCACCTTGTAGTCGGCAAACATATAGCCGGTTTCGCCAACGCTCACCTCCACGGCCTTGCCGGCCTCTTCCTTGGTGCCGATCAGCATCATCTCGCCGTCAGTGGTCGCCGTCGAGGGCTTGGTCACCACGTAGCACTGCTTCTGCCCGCGGGTGTTCATGTAGTCCAGGCAATACTGCGGAGCGCTCTCCACCGATATATCGCCGAAGTTGTTGTAGTACTTGGAGTCCGAGGCAAACGCACTCCTGACGTCTTCGCAATAGGTGTAGAAGTGGCTCTTGGTCTTCGGAATGCCGCTCCAGGCACCGTCATGGGTGGTCGTCGCTGGACTTAGCGCACTATACACCGTCAGGCCGTTCTGAGCGGCGCCGTTCACCATCAGGGGGTACAGGGCGGTCAGACTGCTCGGCAACCGCAAGGTCTTCAGGCTCACACACAGGTTGAAGGCGTTGCTGAAGATCACGCGGCAGCCATAGCTCACCGTCACGTCGGTAAGCTGCGTGCAGCCCTTGAAGGCGTTAGGAGCGATAACGGTTAGATAGCTGACACCGTTGGTGTGCTCAATGGAACCGGGAATGGTGATGTTCGTCACCGACGAGGAGATGGTGCTCAGCCCCGTGATGTAGGCGTAAGTCTCGCTACCCAACTGGTTGAGCTCATAATTAAATTGGCCCGTCGAGTACGTCTGTCCGACAGCGCGGCCGCTGAGCATCGCTAACAGGGCCACGAGAATGAGTAATGAATGAATCTTTTTCATCTGTTGTCTTATTTATTTTGTGTATAAATGGGTTTGTCTTTATCTGGCTGCAAATATACATAAAAAACTGGAATTAAAGACTATTCCGACAAAGAAAGTTTAGTTTTTATGTCTTTGCGCAGGCAAATGATGTTGCATGCACCACCTCAGATCCCCTTTACCGGAGATAGAAGGGGAGGGGCTGTGGGCGGTCGTCTTATCGCGTCAGTGAGAATTTCAGGCTGAGGCCGAAGTCCTGTGTGGTGGTGGGATAGCTGTTCGACGAGAGCAGGGGCGTGTTTGTCTGTCGGTCGAAATAGAAGCTCAGCGTGAGCAGCTTCGACAGGGTGTAGTCGGCCGAGAACGCCAGCTTGAAGGCATTATTGCCGCTGTTGGCTGTGCTCGTCATCGAGGCGATGTCGCGAATGATGGAGGCCTGTTTGCGCAGGGAGACGTCCAGACGAAGGTTCAGGTCGTGGTTCACGCCGTTCTTGCGCTGCGACGTGTTGCTGTTGTTCCTGCCCTGGTCCTGGTCGTCGTCGTTGCCGCTGCCCTTCACCTTGCGGTGGTTCTTGCCGAGGCCAAAGAGCTTGAAGTCGTTGATCTTGTAGCCAAAGCCTACGACCCAGTCGCGCGAGAGGGCCTCGTTGAGCTGTACGCTGGTGGTAGACAGGGTGAGCACGCGCGTGGTGCGGTATTCCAGCTTCGTGGTGAGGTTGTTCAGGAACGTGACGTCGATGCCGAGCAGCGGACTGAACGACTCGTTGATGGAGGCCGTAGAGATGTTGTACATGCTCGAGGGCGTCGGGTTGCCGGTGGTGGCGTCGGTAACGAAGCCGAGTCCGTCCATGTATTCATGGTAGGTGGAGAACGAACTGTAGCTGCCAATGGCGAAGACGCTCTTGTAGGCGTGGTTCAGGTTCACACTCTTGAAATGCTCGCTGAACCAGGGCAGCTGCGACAGTCCGCTGTAGCGGATGGACCAGTTGGGCAGCATGCGCGCAATGGCGGGGAAGAGGTCGAGCCGGCTGCCGCCACTCTTGGTGTAGGCCGACAGGAAGGCGGGAATGAGCACGTCGGAACTGTATTTGCTCATACTGCCGTTCTCGGGATTGAACTTCGCGCCGCCCATGCTGGTGCCGATGGGATAGACAGCGCCTTCATAGCGCGCCTCCACACGGTCGCGGAAACCGTCGAGCGAGCGGCAGAAGCGCTCGAACGATGCCGAGCGGTAGCCGTTGTTGGCGTTGCCCATGCCCTCGAAGGCGCTGCCGATGGAGATGGTGGTCATCGTCAGCGAACCGCTCGTCGTGGTGGGCATGCCGGCAAACATGTACTGCACCTGATGGGCCTGCTGGCGGGTGTGGGTGGCGTTCAGGTCTATCTTGAAGTTCTTGGCGGGCTCCAGCGTGACGCGCAGCTGCAGGTCGCGGGTGCTGTTGGTGATGGCTGGGCTGGCCACACTTTCGCTCATGAGCAGCCATCCAGCATCCGCCGCCTTGTTGATGTAGCTGTCACCGATGGCTCCGAAGGCGAAGTCGAGGCCGGGGGCAAGGAGGTCGTCACCGCGCCGCTGGCCGAACATGTCGCCCACACTGGGCATGAAGCCGGGCAGCGACATGGAGTACTGGTTGCGGAAGCTGATGTTCACGTTGCGAACCATCATCAGTCCGCGAGCCACCACCTGCGCCGTCTTGTACCATGTCTTGTCGTCGAGCTTCTCCTTGGCAGTGACAGACACCTTGATGGTGGTGGCAGAGTCTACCTTGCTGGTGAGCTTGATCTTGTTCTGGTCCACGGTCTTGTATTTCACGCGGAAGGGCTTTCCGTCGGCTGTTCTGCCGGTAACGATGAGTCGCTTGCTGTTCTTTCCGTGGCTGATGGTGATGGCGGTGTCGGGCATCAGGGTGACTTCTTTCTCAAAGGCCTTGGGCGCCTTGTTGGTAGCGGCCCGCTGGTTGGCCTTTTCTCCCTTGTCACCTTTTCCTCCCTTTTCATCTTTATCGCCCTTGCTGCCTTTCTTGTTGGGCGATTTGCCGGCACTGGAGCGCTGCGTCTTGTTGAAGCGGTCGTTGGTGGCCTTCAGGAAGGGGATGTGGTTGTAGAGCTTCTCCAGATTGAGCGAACTGTTGATGTTCAGGGTGCGGTTGGTGGCAATGCTGTTGCCAAGGTTGGTGCCGTCTTCGAGCTCCGAACCGCGCTGCCAGTTGTAGGTGGAGTTGTAGGAGGCGTCGGCATTGATCCAGTCGAACACGGGCAGCAGGTTGAGGGGTAGCTGGTAGCTGGCGGTGAAGGTCTGACTGTAGTCGAGGGGGGTGCCCATGTGCAGGATGCTGGTGCGCACACTGTCCTTCCAGGCCGTGTAACGGTCGGGGTAGAGCGTCTTGTTGATGGGGGTGTAGGGCTCTTCTATCTGGGCGTGGGTGCCGCTGTTGAAGTTGAGGTGGAGGTTCCGTGTCAGGTCCCAGCGGAGGGAGAAGTCGCGGTTGAAGATGAACTGCTCGTTGAAGATGAGGGGCAGCTGGGAGTCGTAGAGGCTCTCCATGTCGCGCTCCTGTAACTCAGAGTAGATGCGGCGGATGTCGGCATTGAAGGTGAGGTTCTGGGGAAGGTAGTTCAGACCGAAGCGCTTCAGGATGTCAAACCACTTGCTCTTGTTCTTCGCCAGCAGCTTCTTGAAGGGCTCGAAGGTTTTGTACACAGGGGTGTAGCTGTAGTTCATCGAACCGTTCCACTGGTGCTCGTCCTCGTAGACGGTGGTCTCGCCGCTGTTGTGACGGTGGGAGTGGCTGTAGGTGAAAGAGAAGTTGCCGGGGTCGTAGGGCATCGGGTGGCGCTTGGTGGTGATACCCACGCGGACGTTGGAGAGGGAGAAGTTGGTGGTGGTCGACTTGGTCACGGCAATGCTCTCGATGGAGTCGCGCTCGTGCTTGTCAGCAGTGGCGTCGAGGGCATCGGAGAGCTCCATGTCGGTGTCCATGGGGTTGTATTTCGGACTCGACTGCTCCTTCGTGACGGAGTAGTAGAGGGGGGCAGACACCTTGGCCTTGTCGGGGAAGAACTTGCCCAGCTCGATGTTCGCCGTGGCACTGTAGGTGCTGAAGTTGTCGGTGGAACGCTGACTGACGCCTTCTTCCAGTCCGCCGAAGCCTTCGGAGGTGTAGCGACCGGTGACGTTCAGGCTGCCCACGTCTGAGAGCTGCATGTTGAGGTTGGCCTGGGCTGCCCATCCGCCTTCGTTGTTGTATTCCTTGAGTCGCAGTTCGTTGACCCACACCTCGCCGCTCTTCATCTCGCCTGCAAGGTTGCGGATGCCGATGATCATGGTCTTCACTTCACCCAAGGAGGGGTTGCCCATGATGCTGATCTTGTTGTTGGGCTTGTCGTCGCGATAGGTGCTGAAGGGCTGGTTGAAAGATGCACGGCCCTCGGAGCGGGCAATGTTGCGCTCCTTCTTCAGCTGAGTGAACACCGACAGCGGCACGTCGAGCATGTTCTCCTCGGGCCACACCATCTGGCAGTCGGCTATCGAGTAGCGGTTGTACTGGTTGCCTTCGGGGGTCAGACGCAGGGGTATCTCATACTCGTAGTAGTTGCTCTTGTAGTCGGAACCCAGTCGCACAAACACCGCCAGCTGGTTGTCCTGAAGGTTGGTGACGTTCTGCTGCAGCGCGTTGGCATGAACGAACATCTGGATGCGCTTGTACTGGCGAAGGTCGAGGTTGGTGTTCTTGTACACGGCCTTGGCTTCGTTGGTGCTGAGGTTGGTCACCACCATGTCGAGAGCCTGCTCGTTGCTCTCCACCAGCTGCGGCTGGGTGGGGTCTTGCTCGCGACGGATGCCGGGGGGAAGGACGTAGTTGACGGGCTGCTTGTCGTTGTTTTCTTCAATGTTGACGGCACTCACGGCGATTTTGCCGCTCTGGTTGCCGCCCGACAGGTTCTGCTCGTAGACACGCCATTCTCCGCGCACCAGGTCGAAACTGCCGAAGCGCAGTACGATGGGATGCTCGAAACCGGTGAGGAAAAGGCGCATGAAGCGGATGCTGGTGAAGTCGGTGATGCTCCCCACCTTGCGCTCGAAATCGTCAAGAGGTATGCGGAACTGGTACCAGGTGGCTTCTTCCTCGCTGTTGTTTCTCAGCTTGCGACGGGTCTGTCGCTTGTCCACGATGTAGTTGCTGCCCACGACGAGGTCTTCAGGCCGGATGCTGACGTGATACTGGAAATACTTCTCGTATTCGTTGAGCGTGAAGTCCTGGTTGATGTCTTCCACGTCGGGCGTAGACTTGTATGCGGTGCTATAGCTTTCGGGCGAGTTCTGGTTGTCGGGCGAGTTTCCCTGCGGCATGTTGATTCGCTTGTACCTGCGGAGGATGCTTGCCTGCATCTGGTCCAGGTCGGAGCCGCGGAAGTAGTGGTAGTCGTCGTTGGCGGGGTCGGCATAGATGCTGTCGTAGACGGCTGGGCTCACCTTGCCCTGGATGTCTGCGAGGAACTGCTGATAGGCGCCAAAGGTGCGCTCTTCCTCATTGGTCAGTCCGTTGAAGCCCACGTCTTGCTGCTCGCGCGAGCCGGAAGTGGTGGCGAAGGCATACACCTGCGAGGTCTGTGCGGGCACCTTTCCCCAGTGGGTGGTGGCGTAGTTGTCGGCACCGTTTACCTGCATTCCGCTCTCGTCGAACTTCTTTCCGTCGCGCAGCACGTCCTCGCTCATCTCGCCAAGGTTGATGTAGAAGTCGCCTCCATACTCGGATGCCTTGCCTTCCCTTCGGGAGTAGATGAACGGGTCGAGCATCCAGAACTCCAGATACTCTATGTTGGCGGCCTCGAAGTCGTTGGTGTCGAGCTTTCTCATCATTCCGCCCCACTTCTGCTGAGGCTGGGTGAGCGTGCCGTCGGCGTTGAGGTTGGGGTTCAGGTTGTAGGGTCCGCGCTCGTTGGGATAGTAGGCCAGGTTGAGGATGGGTAGTGTGCTGGTAGCACCGCTGTAGCTGCTTTGGTCGCGGTTGGGGTAGAGCTCGTTGACGTAGATCTCACGGACATACCAGTTGGACAGCTGGTCGAGGTCGCTCTTGATGTGGCTCGGCGTCAACGAACTGGACCGCCGGGTGAAGAGCGGGTCGATGTTGTACCATGCAAGCAGTGCACGGTTGTAGCCGCCTGCCACGCTGGTCTTGTCCTGATATTCGGGGAACATGGTGGGCACGCTCGAGATGATCCACGACGAGGGCTGGCTCACGTCGATGGCATTCTTGGTGTTCTCGAAGTCGTCCAGATAGGAAGCGTTGTCCTGCGTGCCGCGGGCTTGGCCGGCAATGAGGTGGGCAAACTCGCCCGTGAATGATATCTGCGACGGCTTGGTGCAGTGGAGACCGGGCAGCAGGTCGAGCATGTTGGTGAGCCACTGGCTCTCGCGCTTCCAGTTGAGGTTGACACCCCACAGGGTGTTGTTCAGCGGCTCGTTGCCCATCGACACCTTGGTGGTGAGTGCCTGTTCCGACAGATGCTGCAGCGTACCGCTCAGCTGGAAGTTCTTCGAGAAGTCGTATTCCCAGTTCACTCCGAACATCGTCTTCCGCTCCTGTGCGTATGAGCTCTGGCTTTCATACGATGCCTTGATGTCGGTTTCGGCGTCGAGAATGCTCTGGTTCAGAATGGTCACCTCACCGGCGCTGTAGTCAACGCTGTAGTCGGAGCCTTCCGACAGGGTGACACCTCCCGCCGTCACGACCACACTTCCCTGCGGCACGTTGCTGGCACCGAGGGAAATGATGTTGGCAAGCGTTCCGCGGAACTGGCCCACCAGCTGGTATTTGTCTTTCTCGGCTATCTGCTTGGCCACGGTCTTCGTTGAGTCGTAGAGCTCGCGGAAGCAGTATTTCTCGGCCACCTCGGCCGACAGCCCCCTCGAGGTGAGGTATTTGAACATGTGCTCGCCAAAGGGTTCGGCCTTGGGAAGGAACACACTACCGTTGCTCACGGTGTAGCCTTGCACGTAGTCGAAGTATCCGTTGGGGTGGGCTTTCATGTTGTTGTCCAGTCGGTCGGCGCCGAGCACCTTGATGAGCGTCTGGTCTTTCACCTGCTGCTCGGGTATGTAGGAGAGGTACACGCCGGTGGTGTCGCTCTGGTATTTCACGTCGAGGCGGAACTTGTCTTTCTCCACGGTCGAGGCCAGATAGTAGGCGTTCTTCATCATCAGGTCCCAGTTGCCCTGACGGGGATTGTTGCTTGTGTTCTTGAGCGATTTCACGAAGAGGGTCTGCTTCACGTCGCTCACGTCGCTGGCAAACTCACCAACCTGATAGACGTTTCCGCCGTAGGTGTATTCGAAGGCCACGGCCAGCACCTGGTCGGTCTGCAGCGTTCGGGTGAGCGTGACGTAGCCCAGCGCGCTGTTGAGCTTGTATTCCGAGCTCTGCAGCAAACGTGCGCTCTCCAGCTTTTCATAGTCGGCACCGCCAACAAATCCGCTGATGGCGTCGAGGCTGTTGTTGATCTGGTCCACGTCGCGGGCGTCGGCATGGGCGGTCACAAGTGTCTGGTATTCATTGTTCGACTGGTTGGAAGGCACTTCGATGCCCGACGACTGCCAGATGGGGTTGCTGATTCGGCTGCTTTCGCCAAGGTCGGTCAGTGCTACGATGTTTCGCGTGTTGTTATTGTTTCCGCTCTTGTTGGTAACCCATATCTCTATGCGGTTGATGGTGACGCCGGTAGTGAGGTTGGGCAGCGTCTGCATGGCGGCATCATAGCGGTCGCGGAAGTACTGGGCGAGGAAAAAGTGCTTGTTTTCCTCGTAGTTGGCGGCGTCAATCTCGAAGGCATTGGTCTGCTTGCTTCCCTTCGACGACACACTGCTGGTGGACGATTTCTTCTGCGAGAGCACCGTCTGCAGCTTGAGCCGTCCGAACTGCAGGTCGGTGCGGATGCCGAAGAGTGCCGAGGCGCCTTTCACAAGCGACGAGTTGGAGGGGAACGACACGTTGCCGCCCTCCACGAGCTTGATGATTTCGTCTTCCTTGCCGTCGTATTTCAGCTTCAGGTTCTGCGAGTCGAAGTCGAAGGTGGCATCGGTGTTGTAGTTCAGGTTCATGTTCACCTTGTCACCCACCTTGCCGTTCACGTTGAGATTGATCTTCTCGTCGAAGTCCATCGTGGTGGTCTTTCGGTTGCGGATGGGCAGCGAGGGGTTGTCGATGTTCTTCATCGTGGCGCCGAACTTCAGCTCGGCCGTTCCCTGTGTCTTGATGCGCACACCGCCAGGACCGAAGATCTTCTCTGCGGGTCCCAGGTCGAAGTGCATGTCGGTGAACGAGAACTTCTCCTTGCCTTGCTCCTTGAATATTTCGTTGTTCTTCGAGCGGAAGAAGTCGCGGCGCATCTGCTCCTCGGTCCATCGGCTGAACTCCTCGGGCGTCCACATGAAGGGCGTGCCCAGATAGGAGCCGCCCATGCGCGTACCTATAATATATCTATTGAGCGTGTCGTTGTATTCCACCTCCTGTTTCAGGTTGTCGGGCAGGACGAGGTCGGTGGCGTTGCGTTGCAGGTCTTCCTCGGTGATGGGCTGCGTTCGCTGTATCTTCCAACGGGGATGGAGCAGGGAGTCGGGTATCTCCTCTTCCTGCTCGATGATGGGCTGGGCCGTCACCTTCTTCGTAGTGTCGGGGGGTGCCTGGGGAACAAGCATCTCCGCCCATCCATATTGCTGAAGCATGGGCACGCCGCTCCACGCCAGCATCTGTATGCTGGCCAGCAGGATGGCGGCGAAGGCCGCAAATGGCTTCAGGTTCTTCATTCCTCGGTTTTTTCTTTCTAGGGTGTTGTCGTTGTCGGGACGGCTGGGTCGGCTGTGGCTTTCCCGGCTTTCCCTTCATGCTATTTTATCTGTTTCAGCGCCATTTTCACCACCTGTTCCACGGGCAGGTCGGGCTGTTCCTGCAGTATCTGCACCACCACCTTGTGCGAGGGTGCGGGTGCAAATCCGAGCATGGTGAGCGCGCCCACGGCCTCGTCTTTCACGCTGTTGTTCACCAGTGCCGAAGCCTGTCCGGCGTTGGCGGGCAGCTCCTGGGCAATGCCGCTGGTCACAATCTTGTCCTTCAGATCCACGATGATGCGCTGCGCGGTCTTCAGACCTATGCCCTTGACGTTCTTCAGCAGCTTCTCGTTGCCTGTGGAGATGACGTTGCAGAGCTCCTGCACCGACATCGACGAGAGTATCATCCGGGCCGTGTTGGCACCCACACCGCTCACCGTGATGAGCAGCTGGAACATGTCGCGCTCTTGTCGTGTGGAGAATCCGAACAGCACATAGGCATCTTCGCGGATGGCCTCGTGCACCCACAGCCGCGCCTCTTTCTTGCCCTGGATGGCCGAATATGTGTTCAGCGAGATGTTCAGACCATAACCCACGCCGTGGGCTTCAATCACAGCGTAAGCCGGGGTGACATCTGCTATTTCACCCTTTACGTATTCTATCATTGTCAGTCTTCTTTGTATATATACACCATTATTAACGCACGTTGCCGCCATTTTATTGTATGACGAGCCGTTTTTTTTGGATTTCGGCTCTTTATAACATTTCAGGGCATTGCGCACTTGTGTGGATACTCGCGCCTTGCGGCCTCCTTGTCTTTGAAAGAAATTGGGATAATTGGAATAATTTGTTCCAGAAATGAGAACAAATATTTCTTGTCATTATTCTCATTTCTTTCAAATGAAGAGAAACGAATTACTCTAATTGAACCTAATTGTCCCACGAATTCTCTTTTATTTTCTTTTGTGCAGAAGAAATCATTAAGGACAATTCGTGTTGGAAATTAAGAGCAATTAGGATTATTCGTTTCTTTGTCTTTCCAAGAAATTGGGATAATTGGAATAATTTGTTCCAGAAATGAGAACAAATACTTCTTATCATTTCTGAACGATATTTCTTGTCATTATTCTCATTTCTTTCAAATGAAGAGAAACGAATTATCCTAATTGAACCTAATCGTCCCACT
>JAFWQE010000025.1 GCA_017509155.1 Prevotella sp. | reverse complement strand
TACCCTACATGAACTCCGGTAGGAAATTCTTCACTCTTCACTCTTCACTCTTCATTTAAAAAAGCTTTAGTCCTGAAAGTAGACGCGCTTCACGCGGTTCGACACCGACGTGAGCACCTCGTAGGGGATGGTGTCTATCTCGTCGGAGAGTGCCGTCACGGGCAGGTGCTCACCGAAGATTTCCACCATGTCGCCCTCGCGGCAGGGGATGTCGGTCACGTCGATCATCGCCACGTCCATGCAGATGTTTCCCACGTAGGGCGCGCGCTGCCCGTTCACCAGGCAGTAGCCGTGGCGGTTGCCCAGGTGCCGGTTCAGCCCGTCGGCATAGCCTATGGGGATGGCGCCGATGACGCTGTCGCGCTCCAGTATCGTCTTGCGGCTGTAGCCTACGCTGTCGCCTGCCGGCACGCGGCGCAGCTGCAGGATGGTGGTCTTTAGGGTGCTGACGCAGTGGAGGGTGGGAGTGCTAGCCCCCCCTACGGGCCCCGTGGAAGCCCCCCCTACTGCCCCCGAGGGGGCTTCTATACTTGTGGAGGGTGGGACTAATGTGTCCCCCTCGGGGGACGAAAGGGGGGCCTCTCTCGGATTCACTCCATACAGGCCTATGCCCAGGCGGCACATGTCCATTTGGCGCTCGGGGAAGTGCTCGATGCCCGCCGAGTTGTCCATGTGGCGCAGAATCTTGTGGCTGAAAGCCTGCTGGATGCGACGGCTTGCCCGGTCGAAGCGCTCGAACTGAAGGGCCGAGAAGTCGTCAAACTCGTCGCTGTCGCTGCCCACGAAGTGGCTGAATACCGAGCGCGGGATGACTGCCTGCTGTCCCTTCAGCTTCTGGATGAGCAGGTCTATCTCGTCGAGGTTGTTGTCGTCTTTCACGTTGTCCGCCTGGTCCTTCCCACTTTTGGATGGGGCAGGGGAGGTATTGAAGCCCAGTCGGTGCATTCCCGTGTCGAGCTTGATGTGTACGGGCCATCCGGTAATGCCTTCCTTGCGTGCGGCATGCACCAAGGCGTCGAGCAGGCGGAAGGAATATACCTCAGGTTCAAGGTCGTAGTCGAAGAGCGTCTTGAACGACGACATCTCAGGATTCATCACCATGATATTACTCGTGATGCCCGCCTTGCGCAGCGTCACACCTTCGTCGGCCACGGCCACAGCCAGATAGTCCACGCGGTGGTCCTGCAGCGTCTTGGCTATCTCCACGGCGCCGGCTCCATAGCCATCAGCCTTGATCATGCACACCATCTTCGTTTCTGGGCGCAGGAATGAGCGGTAGTAGTTCAGGTTGTCCACCACAGCATTGAGGTTCACCTCAAGAATGGTCTCGTGCACCTTCTGCTCCAGCAGTTCCGTAATCCGCTCAAAACCGAAGGCGCGGGCGCCTTTCAGCAGCACCACTTCCTGACGCATGTTGCTGAAAGCCTGACTGCCGATGAACTCGTCGGTGTTGGCGAAGAAATGCTTTTCGGCCACAGGAAACAGCTGTGCACATGCAGAGATTTCCTGTCCGATGCCGATGAGCTTGTCGACGCCGCGCTTCTCAAGCAGCTGTGCCACCTCTTTGTAGAGCGTCTCGCGGTTGACGCCGCTCTGGTAGATGTCGCTCAGAATGAGCGTGTGTCCCAGTCCGCGCTGGTCGGGACGACGGTTCATGAAGTCGAGCGCGATGTCGAGTGAGTTCACGTCACTGTTGTAGGAGTCGTTGATGAGCGTGCATCCGCGCTGTCCCTGCTTCACCTCCAGTCGCATGGCCACAGGTTCCAGCCTTGGCATTCTCTCGCTCAGTTCGGCTGCTGACAGTCCGAGCTGCAAGGCCACGGCTGCGCAGGTGATGGAGTTCTCCACCGATGCATTGTCGATGAACGGTATGTCGTAGCTCTCTTCGCTGCCTTTATATATATAAATAATGTGTGACCCGGTGGTCGTGGGCGTGACGCTTTTCACGAAGAAAGGCGCGTTCCTGTCCTGCCGTGACCAACTGATGCGGTCGCCCTGATAGCCCATTCGCCTGACACAACGGCTCACGGTGTCGTCGTCTGAACAGTAGACGATGGCCTTGGTGTCGTGGAAGAGCTGCAGTTTCTCGGTGCATTTCTCGTCGAGTGAGCGGAAGTTCTCCTGATGGGCGTCACCCAGATGAGTGAACACTCCGATGGTGGGTTGGATGATGTCGCGCAATGCAGCCATCTCGCCTGGCTGGCTGATGCCCGCCTCAAACAGTCCCACGCGGGATTGTTCGCTTAGCAGCCACACCGACAAGGGCACGCCAATCTGCGAGTTGTAGCTTCTGGGTGAACGTGTCACTGCGAGAGGCTCGGCGTGGATGCCGCTGTCGGCAGTGCCGTCGTGCACTGATTCCCTGCTGGTGGCGGCGAAGTAGACGCCTACGCCCGAGAGCAGCTGGTAGAGCCATTCCTTCACCATGGTCTTACCGTTGCTGCCCGTGATTCCCACAATGGGAATGCTGAACTCGTCGCGATGGCGCTCCGCCAGTCGCTGCAGGGCAGCCAAGGTGTTGGTGACGCGCAGGTAGTTTGCGTCGTCATGAGTGGTTTCGGGCAGTTGTTCCACCACGAAGTTCCTTACTCCACGGCGATACAGGTCGTCGATATATCGGTGTCCGTCGTTACGCTTTGTCTTCAGGGCGAAGAACAGCGTCTCCTCGGGAAAGCACAGCGAGCGACTGTCTGTGAGCAGCCAGCGCACCGTTCCCTCTTTTCCGCCAAAGCGGCGCGCGCCAATGAGCGTTGCCACCTTTTCAATCGTGTATGTCATCGTTTTAATACTTTTAAATGTCATTCTTTGAGATGGTTGAGCCTGATGTGTGAGCCGCTTGTCTGCACGCCGTCAGCCCAATTTCGAGCAAAGGTAGTG
The DNA here is from genome assembly GCA_017509155.1 of Prevotella sp. Classification (GTDB taxonomy): domain Bacteria; phylum Bacteroidota; class Bacteroidia; order Bacteroidales; family Bacteroidaceae; genus Prevotella. The sequence continues at coordinate 7,770 of JAFWQE010000025.1, read as the reverse complement.
CTTTTTTCTGACAGTGCAAAACAAATCATTCAAAACCACTAAAAAATGCTCGCTGAGAAACCTGTCTTTCTCTGCGAGAATGTCAGGGGAGGAAGCCTTGGTGGCGCAGTGCGTCGAGCAGGGTTGCTGACATGGCCTCGTTGTCGCGACGAGTGTAGCGAATGTCGGTGAAGACCTGTGCCAGTGTCTGCTTGTTGTTGATGCTGACGAAGTGCTTGTTCTCGGGCAGGTTCTCCTTTTCTGCGTATAGGCGATCGATGTCGGCTGCCAGGTAGTCGTGGTAGGTCTCGTCGTGTATGATGGCATCGATGGGCAGACGATCCGACTGCGCGGGTTGTTCGTCGGGCCATCCCAGCGTGATGGTGGCCACGGGCATGACGAGCTGCGGCAGCTTCAGGGTGTCGATGATGAGCTACGGCATGTAGACCGTGGTGCCCAGATAGCAATAGCCCAGCCCCTCCTCGTCGGCCAGGTTGCAGAATGTCTGGCAGTAGAGCAGGGCGTCGGTGGCGGCGTTGATGAACGAAAGGAAGTTGTCGTAGCCCGGTTCTGCCTGCCGGCATTCTGCCCATCGGGAGGTGCGGCGGAAATCGGCGCAGAAGGTGAGCACGACAGGAGCCTGTGTCACCATCGGTTGGTTGAAGTGGGCGGGAGCCAGCTTTTGCTTCATCGCTGCGTCGCGGGTAATGACGACACTGTACAGTTGGAGGTTGCCCATGGTCTGGGTTCTTTCCGATTGTGTCAACAACCTGACCAGCAAGTCGTTGTCGACATCCCGGACTGAATACTTCCGGATACTTGTGCGCGTTTGTAAGTTCTTCATTTTGGAAATAATTTTTATGCAAAGGTAATGCAAGTTTTCCAAAACGGGAAACTTTTTTGGAAAATATTCGTAAAAGAATTTCGTTATTTGGAAAATAAGCTATAACTTTGCAGCACTTTTGATTTTCTGATAACAACATTACACATATTTAGATATGAAGACTTACTCTTATGATGAGGCCTATGAGGCTTCATTGGACTATTTCAAGGGAGATGAGCTGGCTGCTCGCGTGTGGGTGAACAAGTATGCCATGAAGGATAGCTTCGGCAACATCTACGAACGCAGTCCCGAAGACATGCATTGGCGTCTGGCCAACGAGATTGCCCGCATAGAGAAGAAGTATGCCAACCCGATGTCGGCCGAAGAGATCTTCGGCCTGCTCGACCATTTCAAATACATCGTTCCGGCCGGCAGTCCCATGACGGGCATCGGCAACACATTCCAGGTGGCCTCTCTGAGCAACTGCTTCGTGATAGGCCTTGACGGCGATGCCGACTCCTATGGCGCCATCATGCGCATAGACGAGGAGCAGGTGCAGCTGATGAAACGTCGTGGCGGAGTGGGGCATGACCTGACGCACATCCGTCCGAAAGGCTCGCCTGTGAACAATTCGGCCCTGACCTCAACCGGCCTCGTTCCTTTCATGGAACGCTACAGCAATTCCACCCGCGAGGTGGCGCAGGACGGTCGCCGCGGAGCACTTATGCTTTCCGTGGGCATTAAGCACCCCGACTCAGAGGCATTCATCGACGCGAAGATGACCGAGGGCAAGGTGACTGGCGCCAACGTCAGCGTGAAGATAGACGACGAGTTCATGCGCGCCGCCATCAACGACGAGGAATACGTGCAGCAGTTCCCCGTTGATGCTGCCGAACCGGAAGTGAAGAAGACCATCCGCGCCAAGCAGCTGTGGGAGAAAATCGTGCACAATGCCTGGAAGAGTGCAGAACCCGGCGTGCTTTTCTGGGATACCATCCTGCGCGAGAGCATTCCCGACTGCTATGCAGACCTCGGCTTCCGCACCGTGTCGACCAATCCTTGCGGTGAGATACCTCTTTGTCCATACGATTCCTGCCGTCTGCTGAGCATCAATCTCTACAGCTATGTGGTCAATCCCTTCACCAAGGATGCCTATTTCGACTACGACCTTTTCCGCAAGCATGTGGCAGCCGCCCAGCGTATCATGGACGACATCGTTGACCTGGAGCTGGAGAAGATAGACCTTATTATGGAAAAAATCAAGGTGGACCCGCAGAGCAAGGAAGTGAAGGGCGCCGAATATCACCTGTGGGAGAAGATCAAGCGCAAGAGCTCCATGGGCCGCCGTACTGGCGTGGGCATCACTGCCGAGGGCGACATGGTGGCCGCCATGATGCTGCGCTACGGTACGCAGGAGGCCACCGACTTCTCTGTGAATGTGCACAAGACGCTGGCGTTGGCAGCATACGGCTCGTCGGTGAAGATGGCCGAGGAGCGCGGAGCCTTCGAGATATACGATGCTGAGCGCGAAAAGGACAACCCCTTCATCCTGCGCCTGAAAGACGCAGACCCCAAGCTCTACGAGGAAATGGTGAAGCATGGTCGCCGCAACATCGCTTGTCTGACCATCGCTCCCACTGGCACGACGTCGCTGATGACGCAGTCGACAAGTGGCATCGAGCCGGTGTTCATGCCCGTCTACAAACGTCGTCGCAAGGTGAACCCCAACGACACCAACGTACATGTGGACTTCGTCGATGAAGTGGGCGACTCCTTCGAAGAGTACATCGTCTACCACAAGAAGTTCATGGAGTGGATGCGCATCAATGGCATCGACACCGAGAAACGATACACGCAGGACGAAATAGACGAATTGGTGGCGCGTTCACCCTACTACAAGGCCACTGCCAACGACGTGGACTGGCTGATGAAGGTAAGGATGCAGGGCGCTATCCAGAAGTGGGTGGACCATTCCATCAGCGTGACGGTGAACCTTCCCAACGACGTAGACGAGGCACTCGTCAACCGCCTCTATGTCGAGGCATGGCGCTCAGGCTGCAAAGGCTGTACCATCTATCGCGATGGCAGTCGTGCCGGTGTGATGGTTCAGGTGAACGAGAAGAAGAAAAAGGAAGAGCCTGCACCGCAGCCCGCACCCTGTAAGCATCCCGAGGTGACAGAGGTAAGGCCCCAGACGTTGGAGTGCGATGTGGTGCGCTTCCAGAACAACAAGGAGAAGTGGGTGGCCTTCGTAGGACTGCTCGACGGATATCCCTACGAGATTTTCACCGGTCTTCAGGACGATGAAGAGGGCATCATGCTGCCTAAAAGCGTCACCAAGGGAAAAATCATCAAGCAGACAAACGAGGACGGCAGCCACCGCTACGACTTCCAGTTTGAGAACAAGCGTGGTTACAAGACTACTGTTGAAGGCCTGTCGGAGAAGTTCAATCCCGAATACTGGAACTACGCCAAGCTCATCTCTGGCGTGCTGCGCTACCGTATGCCCATCGAGCATGTCATCAAGCTGGTCAGCTCGTTGCAGCTGAAGAGCGAAAGCATCAACACGTGGAAAGTGGGCGTGGAGCGCGCACTGAAGAAGTACATCAGCGACGGCACGGAGGCCAAGGGACAGATATGTCCCAACTGCGGACATGAGTCACTCGTCTATCAGGAGGGATGCCTCATCTGCAAGAACTGTGGTGCCTCTCGTTGCGGATAACTGTTTCGCTCTGTAGAAGAAGCCTCCATAAGGCTGTTGGAATACCCTTTGTTGTCTGTAACAGAAGCATGACCGTCAAAGAATCATACATCCATCTGCACAACCTGCGCTTCCATGCCTATCACGGCGTGCTGGCGCAGGAGCGCAGAACAGGGGGCGAGTTTGTTGTCAATGTCCGCGTGGCCTATCCGCTCAGACAGGCCATGCAGACCGACAATGTGGACGATACCCTGAACTACGCGGAGCTCTTTGAAATCATAAATAAGGAAATGCAGACGCCATCCAGCCTGCTTGAACACGTAGCAGGCCGGATTGGCGAAAGCATCTTCAGGCATTTCGCTCAAGTGAGCAGCGTGTGGCTGACCATTGCAAAGAAGAATCCGCCCATGGGCGCCGACAGCGACGGCGCCGCCGTTGAAGTGCTCCTGGAGCGATAAGAACACCTCGGCAACACTTGTTGGCAGTCTTTTCTTGCCCGTATTTCCCCAAAAATGTGAAAAACTTCCTGCGTTTTTTCGGTTTTTCGAAGGAATTCTGTAATTTTGCAGACGTATATGAAGAAAAAGACGCTTTTCCTTTTGCTGATGCTTCTTGCATTGCCGTTGGCCATGATGGCTGGTAACGGGAAGTTTACGCTCGTCATTGATGCCGGGCATGGAGGGCGCGACTCCGGGGCAAAGGGCAGTTCGGCATACGAGAAAAACATCAACCTCAAGGTGGCCCTGGCTTTTGGGAGCATGGTGGAGCGCAACTGTCCCGACGTGAAGGTCATCTACACGCGCAAAACTGACGTGTTCATCCCCCTCTCAGAGCGTGCTGCCATCGCCAACAGAAACAAAGCCGACCTCTTTATCAGCATACATACCAACGCCTTGCCCAAAGGAAAGGTGGCAAGGGGATTTGAGGTGTACACGCTTGGCATGCACCGTGCAAGCGACAATCTTGACGTGGCCAAGCGCGAAAACTCCGTGATTCTTGTGGAAAAAGACTATAAGACGCGCTATCAGGGCTTCGACCCAAAGTCGAGCGAGAGCTACATCATGTTCGAGTTCATGCAGGACAAGTACATGGCGCGCAGCGTGGAACTGGCCCGGATGATACAGCGCAACGTGTGCAAGACGGCGAACCGGCCCAACAAAGGCGTCCATCAGGCAGGATTCCTCGTGCTGCGAGAGACCTCCATGCCGAGTTGTCTCATTGAGTTGGGATTCATCACTACGCCCGACGAAGAGCGCCTTCTCAACTCCGAATCAGGGGTGAACGCCCATGCCAGAGGCATCTTCGACGCCTTCGTCAGCTACAAGAACAAGTATAAAGCACGGTAAAATGAAGATTGCAAAAGAAATAAAGATTGCCCTTGTCGCCATTGTCGGGCTCGTTGTTTTGTTTTTCGGGATGAACTATCTGAAGGGCCTTCACCTGTTCTCTTCCGATAGCCGGTACTTCATGTCGTTCAAGGACATCAGCGGACTGTCAGAAGCCGCTCCCATCTATGCTGACGGCTACCGCGTGGGAGTAGTGAAGAACATCGACTTCGACTATGCTCATGAGCGCGACATACTGGTGGAAGTGGGCATCGACCCAAATCTTCGCATACCCAAAGGCTCCACGGCCGAAATCTCCAGCGACCTGCTGGGCAACCTTCAGGTCAACCTCCTGCTTGCCAACAATCCTCGTGAACGGATGGAGGAAGGAGCAACCATACCCGGCGGCATCAATGATGGCACCATGGGCAGACTCAAGGAAATGGTCCCCACCATAGAGAAGATGCTGCCAAAGCTAGACAGCATCATGGCCAGCCTGAACATGATACTGGCTGATCCGGCCATCGTACGCACCCTGCACAACGCAGAGAATATCACCGCCAGCCTGACAACCACGTCGCGCGAGCTCAACACCTTGATGAGCAACCTCAACCACAATGTGCCCGGCATGATGACGAAGGCCAACGGCGTACTCGACAATACAGCGCAGCTCACCACGAATCTCAACACCAAGCTGACGGAACTCGACCTGCAGACAACTATGGCGAAGGTGGATGCCACCATGGCGAGCATGCAGCAGTTCACCGACCGCCTGAACAGCAACCAGGGCAGTCTCGGCCTCCTGATGAACGATGCCTCGCTCTACACGAACCTCAACGCCACCATGATGTCGGCAGACTCCCTGCTGGTCAACTTCCGCGAGCATCCTAAGCGCTACGTCCATTTCTCCATCTTCGGGAAAAAAGAGAGGTAATTTGGAAAATGTCCAAATAAAAACCGCCCGCAAAAGTACTTGTCAAAAAAAACTGCAAGTGCCGATGCCTCCGCGCGTTACGCGCTTCCATTTCACAAGGAGACCTATTTGTGCAGTTTCGTTTGCTCCTTTTGAAACTACTTGGTTTTCAGACAGTTTGAAACAGACAAGGGTATGAAGCACACCTTTTTGGACGGGAATGTCGGAAAAGCCGAGAAAAAGCGGTGTTTGCGGGAGAAGGCTAAAAAATTATTAAAAGACAGGATTTGTCTGTTTGAAAAAAAATAACGACCTTTGCATTGCGAAAAACGCCCTTGTGCGCTTGCACATTATTTATAATAACTAAAAACATGAGCAATAACCCACGTGCGCTGTGGCAGCAGTGTCTTGAATTGATCAAGCGAAATGTCACCGAGCAGCAGTTCAGCACCTGGTTCCGCCCGATAGAATTCGGCGCATACCGGCCCGCCACCAAGACCCTCTTGGTGCATGTGCCGAGTATGTTCGTGTACGAGTATCTGGAGGAGCACTACGTGGACTTGCTCAAGCATGTGCTGACAAGGGTGTACGGCGCGGGCGTGAAGCTCAACTACAGCGTTCTGACGGACAAGGAGAACAACCTCTCTCAGACCGTGCAGGCCGAGCCGGTGGCCAATATCGACATCGTGCGTAACCGTACGCGCATGAACCAGCCGCCATCGGTGCTCGACGCCGCCATGCCGCAGGACATCGACACGCAGCTCAATCCCCACCAGACGTTCCAGAACTACCTTGAAGGCGACAGCAACAGGCTCTCACGCAGCGTGGGCATGTCCATAGCTGAGCACCCACAGTCGTTGCAGTTCAACCCCATGTTCGTGTTCGGTCCCAGTGGCTGCGGCAAGACACACCTGATCAATGCCATGGGCGTTCGCACGAAGGAGCTCTACCCGCAGAAGCGTGTGCTCTATGTGAGCGCAAGGCTGTTCCAGGTGCAGTACTCCAATGCCGTGCTGCAGAACAAGCTCAACGACTTCATCAACTTCTATCAGACCATCGACATGCTCATTGTCGACGACATCCAGGAGTGGATGACCGCCACGAAGACACAGGACACGTTCTTCCACATCTTCAACCACCTGTACCGCAATGGCCGTCGCATCGTGCTGGCCTGCGACCGTCCCCCCGTGGACCTGAAGGGCATGAGCGACCGTCTGCTGACCCGTTTTGCCGGTGGCCTTCTGGCAGAGATAGAGAAGCCCAACGTACAGTTGCGCATCGACATTCTGAACAGCAAGATCAAGCGCGACGGGCTGCGCATCCCCGCCGACGTGGTGCAGTACATCGCCCATTCGGTGGACGGCAGCGTGCGCGACCTGGAAGGCGTCATCAACTCACTCCTCGCCTACAGCATCGTGGACAACCGCAACATCGACATGCGTCTGGCAGAGCGCGTCATCAAGCGCGCCGTGAAGATTGACGACAAGCCGCTCACGGTGGACGACATCCTGGAAGGCGTGTGCACGCACTTCAACGTCTCCCCCAGTGCCATCAGCAGCAGGAGCCGCAAGCACAGCCTTGTCGTGGCCCGTCAGGTGAGCATGTATCTGGCGCAGAAGTACACGAAGATGACCGCGTCGCGCATCGGCAAGCTCGTGGGCGGACGCGACCACAGCACCGTCATTCACAGCTGTTCGCAGATAGAGCTGCGCATGAAAGTAGACAAGACGTTCAGCGACGAGATACAAAGCATAGAAAATTCGTTCAAACTGAAATAATAATGCTCATGGCAGTACCGGCGGGTGCTGCCTTTTTTGTGTTTAGGAATCCCAACCAGGCGCCCTCCGCATGGGCCAGAGGTTTTTTCCAGATGAAGATGATCAATTCTTTTGCCCCTCTAGGGCGTCCGTTGGCGATGATATGATACCCAGGGTGTTGCCCTGGGCTGTTTGCTTCTGGTCTTTCAGACCGTCTTAGGGTGTTGCCCTGGGCTGTTTGCTTCTGGTCTTTCAGACCGTCTTAGGGTGTT